>JAFRLF010000023.1 GCA_017431365.1 Clostridia bacterium
GAAAGGAAGAATTATGAGCGATATTAAAGACAGGATCCTGCCGGCAGATCTCGAGACGGAAATGAAAACATCCTTCATTTCCTACGCCATGGCGGTCATCATCAACCGCGCGCTCCCGGACGTGAGGGACGGCCTCAAGCCGGTGCACCGCCGCATCCTCTACTCCATGATGGAGCTGGGCGTGACGCCCGACAAGCCCTACCGCAAGTCCGCCCGCATCGTGGGCGACGTGCTCGGCAAATACCATCCCCACGGCGACAGCTCCGTCTACGACGCGATGGTGCGCCTGGCGCAGGACTTCAACATCCGCTATCCGCTGGTCGACGGGCAGGGCAACTTCGGCTCGATCGACGGCGACGGCGCGGCTGCCATGCGATATACCGAAGCCCGCATGTCCAAACTGACGATGGAGATGCTGGCCGATCTCGACAAGGAGACCGTCGACTTCTACCCCAACTTCGACGAAACGCTCATGCAGCCGGAGGTTCTGCCGGCGCATTTCCCGAACCTGCTGGTCAACGGCTCCAACGGCATCGCCGTGGGCATGGCGACCAATATCCCGCCGCACAACCTCGGCGAGGTCATCGACGGGACGGTCTATCTCATCGATCATCCGGACTGCTCGGTCGAGGACCTGATGAACCTCATTCAGGGGCCGGACTTCCCCACGGGGGCGCTGATCCTCGGCAAGGCGGGCATCCACGAGGCGTACCGCACCGGCCGGGGCCGCATCATCATGCGGGCCAAGACGGACATCGAAGCCATGTCTGGCAACCGTCAGCGCATCGTCGTGACGGAGATCCCCTACATGGTCAACAAGGCGCGCCTCGTTGAGAAGATCGCCGAACTCGTCCACGAAAAGCGCGTGGACGGCATTACCGACATCCGCGACGAGTCCGACCGCGAGGGCCTGCGCATCGCCATCGACTTGCGGCGCGACGTCAACGCCAACGTGGTGCTGAACTACCTGTACAAGCACACGCAGCTGCAGGAGACCTTCGGCGCCATCATGCTGGCGCTGGTGAACGGGGAACCGAAATTCCTGTCCCTCAAGCAGATGCTGGTTCACTACGTGGACCATCAGAAAGACGTCGTCACCCGGCGCACGCGGTATGAGCTCGGCAAGGCCGAGGCGCGCGCCCACATCCTCGAAGGGCTTTTGACGGCGCTCGACCGCATTGACGAGGTCATTACCTTGATTCGTTCGAGCCGCACCACGCAGGACGCCAGAGACGGACTGATGAGCGCGTTTTCGCTGTCGGACAAGCAGGCCCAGGCCATCCTGGACATGCGCCTGCAGCGCCTGACGGGTCTGGAGCGCGACAAGCTCGAAGCGGAGTACGCGGAGCTGGAAAAGACGATCGCGCATCTTAAAGACGTGCTGGCTAACGAGTGGATGGTGCTCGACATCATCAAAACCGAGCTCATGGAGGTCCGGCGCAAGTACGCCGACGCCCGCCGCACGGAGATCTCGCCGATCGAAAACGAGATCGAAGCCCTCGACCTCATCCAGGAAGAGGACATGGTCGTCACGATGACGCACTTCGGCTACGTCAAGCGGCTGAGCAAATCTACCTATCGGTCTCAGCGCCGCGGCGGGCGGGGCATACAGGGCACCGCCACGCGCGACGAGGACTTTGTGGAACAGATGTACGTCCTCTCCACGCACGACGGGATCATGTTCTTCACGAACAAGGGGCGCGTGTTCCAGCTCGGGTGCCACGAGATCCCGGAGGCGGGCCGCACAGCCCGCGGCACGGCGATCGTCAACCTCTTGCAGCTTGACGGCGGTGAGAAGGTCACGGTCATGCTGCCCATGCCCAGGGACCGCCAGGAGGGCCTGTCCCTGATCATGGCGACGCGCAACGGCCTGATCAAGCGCACGAGCATGGACGAATTTGGCAACATACGCAAGAGCGGCCTGATCGCGATCCATCTGCGCGACGGCGACGAGCTGATCCGTGTGGTCAGCGCTCTGGGCGATCAGGACGTCATCATGGGCACGAAGGGCGGTTTCGCCATCCGTTTCTCCCAGGAGGATCTGCGCGCCATAGGCCGCGGCGCCATGGGCGTCAAGGGCATAGAGCTCATGCCGGGCGACGAGGTCGTGGACATGGCCATGGTGGAAGAGGACACCCAGGTTCTGGCCATCACGGAGCACGGCTACGGCAAGCGCACGCCCATCGACGAATACCGCCTGCAGAGCCGCGGCGGCAAGGGCATCCACGCGATGAAACTGACCGAGAAGACGGGCAAGCTCGCCTGCCAGCTGCTGGTTCACGAGGACGAAGACCTCATGCTCATCACGAGCGAGGGCGTCATTATCCGCATGCCGGTGAGCGGGATATCCACGCAGGGCCGTTCGACCCAGGGCGTCCGCCTGATGAAGGTCGCGGAGGACAGCGTGATCGTGGGCGTGGCCCGCGCCGAGGCCGAGGATGACGCGGCGGACGAGCCCATGAACGGCGTCGACGGCGCCATGGCCGGGGCGGACGAAGAGACCGCCGCGACCGGTGACGGGGCGGACGCGCTCGACAGGCTCCTTGACGACCTCGAGGAGAATCCCGAGCCGGAAAGCGACGTCTGAACAAGAATATGATCGCCGGCAATGCGCCGCTTTACGCGGGGCATTGCCGCGCTGTTTACAGGGCTTGATGAGAGGATGAACTCAAATATGGGCGTCAGATGCCGGAATATGACGGGCATATATCTCTCCTGCGGGGAGAAGATGCTCCTTCTCTACCGTCAGGGCGGACGGGTGGTCAGCGACACGTGGGTCCCTTCGGCGGGCGGACATTTTGAAAGGGACGAGCTCAACGACCCCGAGGCCTGCGTCCTGAGAGAACTGCAGGAAGAACTGGGCCTTACGCGGGAGGACCTGCTCACTTTCCGCCTCCGATACGCGGGGATGCGCCACTTCAAGGGCGAACTCAGGCAGAACTATTACTTCTTTGCCGATCTGAAGCCCGAGCGGGCGGAAAACCTCGTCTCCGACGAAGGCGTGTGCCGCTGGGTGGATTACGCGGACGTCTGCGACTACGACATGCCCCGGACGGCCAAGGCCGTGATGCGGCACTACATGACGACGGGCCGCTATACGGACGCGATATACGCCGCGGTCTCCGACGGCGACGAATTCCACTTTACAGAACTGAGGGAAGGGTGACCTTGTCATGAGACGGATGCGACTCGACCGCCTGTTGACCCGGGCGGGCGTCACGCGCCGGGAGGCGGCGGCGCTCGTGCGGCGGGGCTGCGTCCTGTGCAACGGGAGGCCCGTATCCGATCCGGCCTGTCTTCTCGATCTGGACGAGGACCGCGTCACGCTGAACGGGCAGTCCGTTCGCACGGACGCGCATTTTTACGTCATGCTGCACAAGCCGGCCGGCGTCGTCACCGCCACGGAGGACGGGCGCTTCGGGACGGTCATGGACTGCCTGCCGAAGGCCCTGCGCGGGTGGGATCTTCTGCCGGTGGGGCGGCTTGATCGGGACACGACGGGGCTTCTGTTCCTGACGGACGACGGGCAGCTCGGCCACAGGCTCATATCGCCCCGCTGGGAGCAGGAAAAGGTCTACGTCGCTCTCGTAACGGGGCGTGTGACCGAACGGGACGCGGCGCGCATGGACGAGGGCATACCCCTCAGCGACTTTACGTGCAGGCCCGCGCGGCTGACGGTTCTCGAAGCGGGGGACAGTCAGTCGCTGTGCGAGGTTACCGTGACGGAGGGGAAGTATCATCAGGTCAAGCGCATGTTCGGCGCGCTGGGGCACGAGGTGCTTACATTGCACCGCCGCCGCGTGGCGGGCATCGACCTGGATCCCGCCCTCGAGCCCGGACAGTGGCGCGAGCTGACGCGCGAGGAGATTTCGCACCTGTACGCCGTGACAGAAATGGAGGCCCCGGACCATGGCTGAACACTACTATACGTCTTCGCCGACGAGCGCGCACAGCGTCATGACGCACGACGTTCATGTCCTGGGACTCAATCTCCGATTCGAGACGGACGCCGGCGTCTTTTCCAAAAACGAGCTGGATCCGGGGACGCGGCTTCTGCTCGAGACGCTTGAGCCCATGCGGGGCAGGGTGCTGGATCTGGGATGCGGCTGGGGCGCGATCGGCGTGACGCTGGCGTTGCGGTATCCGGAGGCGCAGCTCGTCATGTCCGACGTCAACGAGCGCGCTGTGGGGCTGGCGCGGCGCAATCTCGCGCTGAACGGCGCGCGGGGCGAAGTCGTCGTGAGCGACGGCTTTGCCGGACTCGAGGGGACGTTCGACCACGTGGTCACGAACCCGCCCATACGCGCGGGCAAACAGGTGATATACGGCCTGTTTGATGGCGCGAGGGAGAGGCTCCGCTCCGGCGGGAGCCTGAACGTCGTCATACGCAAACAGCAGGGCGCGCCGTCCGCCCTGAAACATCTTCAGGAGCGCTTCGGGCAGGCCGACGTCGTCGGCCGGGGCGGAGGCTACTGGATCATACGGGCCGTAAAATCCGAGATGTGAAAGAAGGAGAACATGCTATGTTTGAAAACAGGGTCAGAAGGGTGTCTGAACTCATGCGGCGCACGGACCTGCCCGCCGTCATCGTGAGCGATCCGGAATCGGTCTTCTACCTGACGGGGCGCTGGATCCATCCCGGCGAGCGCATGCTGGCGCTGCTTCTGACGGATGACGCGTCGGCGACCCTGATCGCCAACCGGCTGTTCGCGCAGACGCCGGAAGAGGGCCTGCCCCTCGTCGAATACGACGATACGGAGGACTGTGTGGACGTTCTCGCGCGCGCCCTGCCGGAGGGGATCGGCGTTCTGGGCGTCGACAAGAGCTGGCCGAGCCAGTTCCTCATCCGCCTCATGCAGAAGAAGCCGGAGGTGCGCATGGTTCTCGGCTCGTACGCCGTGGACGAGACGCGCATGTGCAAGGACGAGGACGAGCTCAGGGCCATGCGCCTGAGCTCACGCATGAACGACGATGTGCTTAGAGAGCTGCTGACGACCCTGAAGGAAGGGGACACGGAGCTGCAGGTCGCCGCCCGATATACGCAGATCGCCAGGGCGCACGGCGCGGCGGGGAATTCCTTCAGCCCGCTGATCTGCTTCGGCGCAAACTGCGCGGAGCCGCATCACAGCTCGGACGACACCCCGCTGAAGGCGGGCGACTGCGTCATCTGCGACGTCGGCCTGGATCTGAACAGCGCGATGAGCGACATGACGCGCACCGTCTTCTTCGGCGAACCGACCGAAGAGATGAAAAAGGTGTACGACGTCGTCCGCCGGGCGAACGCCGCCGGCAAGGCCGCCGTGAAACCGGGCGTGCCTCTCAGGGACGTCGACCGCGCCGCCCGAAGCGTCATCGAGGAGGCGGGTTACGGGCCGTACTTTACGCACCGGACGGGGCACAACATCGGCATCGGCGTGCACGAGCCGCCGGACGTCAGCGCGACGAGCGAGGCCGTCGCCCGCGAGGGGATGATCTTTTCCATCGAGCCGGGCATCTACCTGCCGGGGAAGTTTGGCGTTCGCATCGAGGACCTTGTCGCCGTGACGAAAGACGGCTGCGAAGTGCTCAATCACCTGGAGATTCCGGTCTACTGAAAGGAGGCGCGCTCATGAACGTCAGAGCCGTGATCGCGCTCGGCCTGCTGATCATTGGCGTATACGGCGGCCTGGCGGGCGTCGCCCGTGCCGAAGAGGCCGGCGCAAACTGGCGCTTCGGCTTCGGTCAGCGTGAGATCTATTATCCCGAGGACGAAGTGACCTCGCTGTACATCGCGGGGTACCATAACGACTGGCACATCACGGAGGTGCTGGACTATTGCCAGGCCCGCGCCGTATGGATGGACGCCGGCGATGGCGGCGTGCTGATCATCGGGGTGGACTGCGTCGCCCTGGACAGCGGGACGGTGGCCGTGATCCGCGAGCGCCTCTCCGACCTGCCCGGCTGCCGCGGCGTCAGCGTCTATGCCACGCATACGCACGCAGGGCCGGATACGCTGGGCCTCTGGGGCCCGATCATGCGCGACGGCAAGGATAAGGTCTATATGAAGGCGCTCGTCGAGGCAGCCTGCGAGGCGGGCCGCGACGCGGCCGCCGACGCGCGGCCGGGCCGGCTTTTCTACGGCAAGGCAGAGACGAAGGGCATGTATCGAGATTCGCGCTATCCGACGGTGTACGACGAGAACCTGTACCAGCTGCGCTTTGAGGCGCCGGACGGAGGTTCCGGCCTGCGCATGCTGTTTTACGGCGCGCACGCCGAATCCCTTCGCGGCGACAACACCCGCCTGAGCCGGGATTATCCCGGCCTGCTGTGCGACGGCGTGACAGAGGCGACGGGCGACAGGACCATGTTTTTCCCCGGCGCGATCGGCGGCCTCATCATGACGCGGGAGTTCGTGCCCGCCTCCACGCGCGCGGTGGAGAACCTGCGCGTCACGGCGGAGAAGCTCGTCTCCTACGCCCTGTCCATCGCGCCGGAGGGCGAGATGGAGATCCCGCCTGAGATGACTGAGAGCCGTCAGGTCTTCACGGTGCCGCTGGACAATCCGGTCTTTCTGACGTACAGGACGCTGGGCATTCTGGGCAATCGCTTTGAGCCCTGCGACAGCGCCACCGGACAGGGCGCTGTGACGGAGCTGACGCTCATCCGCCTGAAGGGCGTGACTATAGCCATGCTGCCGGGCGAGCTGTTCCCAGAGCTCGTCACCGGCGAGGCCTACGGCGACGCCAACCCCGAGGGCGTCAACCCCCGTCCCCTGCGGGACATTGCCGACGAGTACGGCCTGGGACAGCTGCTGATCATCGGCCTGTGCAACGACGAGCTGGGGTACATCGTGCCTCCGAGCGATTTCCTCGTCAACGAGAAAGCGCCCTACCTGAGCCGCGTCGTCGACAGGCGCGGCGAGGACCACTACGAGGAGACGAATTCCGTGGGACCGCTCTGCGCGGTTTGCCTGGCCGAGGCCTTCGAAAGGGCGGCAAAAGCCGCACAGTGACCTTCAGAATAAACAATCGCTCCGCGTTTTGACGCGCGGAGCGATCTGCGTTATCGGGAATGTCCCATTAATGCGCCGAGTAGTTGGGCGCTTCCTTGGTGATGGTGATGTCGTGCGGATGGCTCTCCAGAAGGCCTGCGTTGGTGATGCGGATGAATTGGGCTTTCTGACGCAGCTCCTCGATGGTGTGCGCGCCGCAGTATCCCATGCCGGAGCGCAGGCCGCCCATCAGCTGGAACACGGTGTCGGACAGCGCGCCCTTGAAGGGAACGCGCCCTTCGACGCCTTCGGGCACGAGCTTTTTGGCGCCTTCCTGGAAGTAGCGGTCCTTGCTGCCCTTTTCCATCGCGGCGAGGGAGCCCATGCCTCTGTAGACCTTGAAGGAACGTCCCTGGTAGATCTCGATCTCTCCCGGGCTCTCGCTCACGCCGGCCAGCAGGGACCCGACCATTACAGCGGACGCGCCGGCGCCGATGGCCTTGGTCAGGTCGCCGGAGTACTTGATGCCGCCGTCGGCGATGACGGCGCGGCCATACTTGTCAGCCATCTCGGCGCAGTCGCATATGGCGGTGAACTGGGGCACGCCGATGCCGCTGACCACGCGGGTCGTGCAGATGGAGCCGGGGCCGATGCCCACTTTGACCACGTCCGCGCCGGCCTTGATGAGATCCTCGGTCGCCTCGGCCGTGGCGACGTTGCCGGCGATCACGGTCAGGTTGGGGAAGGCGTTTTTCACGGCTTCTACGCTCATCATGACGCCCTGGGAATGCCCGTGGGCAGTGTCGAGCGTGATGACGTCGACCTGGGCGTCACAAAGGGCCTTAACGCGGTCCATGGTGTCGGCTGTGACGCCGACCGCCGCGCCGCAGAGCAGGCGGCCCATGTCGTCCTTGGCGGCGTTGGGATATTTGATGTTCTTTTCGATGTCCTTGATGGTGATGAGGCCCTTGAGGTTGAAGTCCTCGTCGACCAGGGGCAGTTTTTCGATGCGGTGAGCCGCGAGGATGCCCTTGGCCTCTTCGAGCGTGGTGCCGACGGGCGCCGTGACCAGGTTCTTGCTGGTCATGACGTTGGAAATGGGCTGGTCAAAGTCGGTGATGAAGCGCAGGTCTCTGTTCGTGAGGATGCCTACGAGCTTGCCCTCGCGCGTGATGGGTACGCCGGATATGCGGTAGCGCGCCATGAGCGCCAGCGCGTCCGAGACCAGGTTTTCCGGTGCCAGGAAGAAGGGATCGGTGATGACGCCGTTTTCACTGCGCTTGACCTGATCCACCTGAGCGGCCTGTTCGTCGATTGTCATGTTCTTGTGGATGATGCCCAGACCGCCTTCGCGGGCCAGGGCGATGGCCAGGCGCGCCTCCGTCACTGTGTCCATGGCCGCGCTCATGAGGGGAATGCTCAGGCGCAGGGTCTCGGTGAGTCGGGTGTTCAGCTGGACGTCGCGGGGGATGACGTCGCTCTTCTGGGGGATCAGCAGGACGTCGTCGAATGTCAGACCTTCGCGAATCTTTCCGACCATATGAAATTACCCCTTTCCCGGTCTATTTGGATATTGCATCAATATTATTCATCCCCGATGGCGAAGTCAACGATATGTATATCAAAAAAACGTAAATTTCTGACATTTTACAAAAATCATCGGTGTTTTGCCCCGTTCAAGCCCATCAGGACGAGGTTTCGGCATTGTCAGATAAGCGATGCTTTCATTCGACAATATTAATATTTGTTGCAAATAATGAATAAATAAACAGGACGCCCGCGAGGCTGCGTCTCGCGCGTTGTCGGGGTAAAATTGAATTACATGGGATAAAAATATGCAGATTTTACTTAATAATCTCGAAAATGTGTCAATTATTGCAGGATGGTATAACGCTTTTTCGATATAGCGCCGCGCGGCGCGCTGTGATTTCCCGTGCAGCCTGAGCGAATAAAGGAAAATATTTTACAGCGTACGTATTGCAATACCCTGTGTATTGTGTTATTGTATACATTAAAAGCGGGCTTCGTACCCGTATGAAAAACGATCATAATCGAGGAGGAACATCTGCCATGAAAAAGACCCTTGCGCTGGCGCTGAGCGTTTTGATGCTGCTCATGGCCGTCCCGGCCTTCGCTGAGAGCGCAGACGACGCGGTTTACCGCACCCTGTATTCCGGAGAAATCGGCACCCTCAATTATCTGACAACCGGTACGACCAATGAATTCACCGTATCCGCCAACATCATCGACACGCTGGTCGAGCGCGACGCCTACGGCAATATCGTGCCCTGCCTGGCTGAGAGCTGGCAGCAGAGCGAAGACGGCCTGACCTGGACCTTCACCCTGCGCGACGGGATCACCTGGGTCACCGCCGACGGCGCGTATTACGCCGATGTCACGGCGTACGACTTTGTGACCGCCGCCCAGTACGTGCTGACGGCTGCCAACGATGCCTCCAACGCCTGGATCCTCACGGATTACCTGGAGGGCGCCGAAGCCTATTTCGAATCCACCGAGATCCCCGAGGAGGGCGAGGAAGCCCCCGAACCGGTCGACTTCGCCACCGTGGGCGTTAAGGCCCTCGACGAGAAGACCGTCGCCTATACGACGACGCAGCCGATCCCCTTCTTCCTGAGCATGCTGGACTATTCCTGCTACATGCCCGTGAACGCCAAGTTCCTGGAGGAGCAGGGCGAGAACTTCGGCCTGGCCACCGGCAACGACACCGTGCTCTACTGCGGCGCGTATCTGCTGAGCGAGTTCAAGCCCCAGGAATCCCGCGTGTACACCAAGAACGAATCCTATTGGGACGCCGAGCACGTTTACATCACCAAGATCCAGCAGACCTATAACAAGGAAGCCAGCACCCTGTCTCCCGAGATGTACCTGCGCGGCGAGATCGACGCGGCTGACATCACGCCCACGATCGCGGCGGAGTGGCTTGCCGATCCCGAAAAGGCCGACCTCATCCATCCCGTGCGCCAGATCGGCCAGTATTCTTATTTCTTCTGCTTCAACTTCGATCCCCGCTTCGACGAGGCGTATGAGCCCGAAAACTGGAAGCTGGCCGTCAACAACGAGAACTTCCGCAAGTCCCTGTTCTTCGGCATCGACCGCGTGAAGGCCAAGACCGTCATCGAGCCCGACAACCCCGAAGACCTGATCTGGGATTCCCTGACGCCCGCGAGCATCGTCGTCTACGAGGGCAAGGATTACGCCGAAATGGTCACCGACATCGCCGACGAGCCGGCCCTGACGTCTTCTGACGAGCTGGCCCTCGCCGCCCGCGACGCCGCGATCACGGAGTTGACCGAAGCCGGCGCGACGTTCCCGGTCAAGGTGCTCATGTCCTACAACCCCTCCTCTTCCACTTGGGCCGAGGAGTGCCAGGTCGTCGAGCAGCAGCTCGAGGGCCTGCTGGGAACCGATTACATCGACATCGTCATCGAGGCCGGCCCCTCCACGGGCTTCCTGAAGGAGATCCGCCGTTCCGGCAAGTACGCCTTCATGAAGTGCAACTGGGGCCTTGACTACGACGATCCCGAGAACATGACCAACCCCTTCAAGGACGGCAACAACTACAACTTCTTCGTCAACGCCACGCAGCCGGATCTGTACGACGAGGACGGCGTCCTGACGTACTTCAACCTCCTGGACAAGGCGGCTTCCATCTCGACGTTCGACGCGGCGGACCGCTATCAGGCCTACGCCGAGGCCGAGGCTTACCTCATCAACCATGCCGTGGCGATCCCCTTCGGTTCGGATACGGCCGGCTATACCGCCAACCGCCTGAACCCCTTCGAGAGTCAGTTCGCGCCCACCGGCCTGGCTGACTGCCGCTACAAGGGCCAGCATCTGCTGGACAAGCCCATGAGCACGGACGAGTATTACGACGCCTATGACGCCTGGCTGGAAGAGCTGGCCAATCAGGGCGCTGACGCGGAGTAAGACATCCCTTCTGAGACGGACCCGATCGCGGAGGCGGCTTTATACAACCGCCTCCGCGCGTGTATTCTTAAAAACCGGCGTGAGCGCCCGCATGTGGCCGCGCCGCGACGCAAAAAGGTGCTGAGTTATGGTAAAGTACGTGCTCAAAAGGCTGGCCGCCTCTGCGGTGACGCTGATCATCGTCATCACGATCGTCTTCATTCTGCTCCGGCAGATGCCGATCGAAGGGTATTTTGACAACTTCGAAAAGCTCAGTGAAGCGCAGATCAACGTCAAACTGGCCAATCTGGGGCTGACAAAGTCCCTTCCCGCGCAGATATGGGATTTCTATGTCAGGCTGTTTCACGGCGACGTCGGCACGTCGACCCGCTACAGCGTGGGCACGCCCGTGACGCAGCTCATCGCCCAGAAAGCGCCCCTGTCGATAGTGATGGGCCTTATGAGCATGCTCATTTCCATGATCCTCGGCATTCCGCTGGGCGCGGCCATGGCGCGCAGCAAGTCCGGCTTCTGGGACAAATTCGGCACGGTGTTCATCGTCATCGTCAACGCGGTGCCCGCCGCGGTGTACTATATCTTCATTCAGATGTACGGCACCAGCGCCATGGGCATATCCATGCTGTTCGACCGGGAAAGGCTGATCACGTGGATTCTCCCCGTGGTGAGCATGTCGCTGGGGGGCATTGCCAGCAACGCCATGTGGCTCAGGCGCTACATGCTCGACGAGATCAACAAGGATTACGTCCGCCTGGCGCGGGCCAAGGGCCTCTCAAGTCAGAAGATCATGATGCGCCACGTCTTCAGAAACGCCTTCGTGCCCATGGTTCAGTACCTGCCCGCCAACATCCTCTACACGATCTGCGGGTCGATATACATCGAGTCGCTGTACTCGGTGCCCGGCATGGGCGGCCTTCTGGTCGACGTCATCAACCGGCAGGACAACCCCATGGTGCAGGCATTGGTCATGCTCTACTCCGCCATAGGGATCATCGGCCTTCTGCTGGGCGATCTGCTGATGGCGCTCATCGATCCGCGCATCAGCTTTGTCAAAAAGGAGGGCGCCCGCTGATGAATACCCCTTTTGAAGCCAGAAAGCGGCGCGTGGAGGAGAACATCGCCGGCGCTGTGCGGCGCGAGCTGACGAAGGAACAGGAAGACGCGCTGTTCGTCCTGGCGGACTACGATGAGACGGCGGCGGAAAAGACGGGGTACTCCAATTACTCCTACTGGCGCAGCACGATCAACGCCTTCTTTCACAACAGGATGGCGGTGTTCATGCTGATCGTTCTGGCGCTGCTGACGGGGTTTACTTTTGTTCAGCCGCTGCTCCCCGGCCAGTATGACCCCAACAAGATCAACAACAACCCCGTCACGGGCATACAGCTTCAGAACCAGTCGCCCGGCCTCACCACGGTCTACGACGTGGTGCCCGACGGATACCGCCTGATCGGGCAGCGCCTGGACGACGACTGGTACGCCGTCAGCAACGTCATTCTGACCATCAAGGCCAGGGACGGCTTTACCGTGACGGAGTACCTGGACACCTGGTGCCGCATTGAGTACAAGGGCCGCGAAGGGTATGTCAAAAACGACTTCCAGACGAAGCTGAAGCTCCCCGACGATCCGACGGCCGTCCCCTATGACAGCAAGTCCAACTTCCCCATTCAGATGTTTGAGACCCCCGACGACTACACCAACAAGGGCGACATGCTTTACGCACCGGCGGATCAGATCCGCGAGGATGAGGACGGCGTCGTGTACGCCGTGGGGGAGACGACGCTGCGCACCATACCCTCCAATCAGCCCTTCCTGTTCGGAACGAACAACATCGGTCAGGACCTGTGGGCGCGGGTGTGGAGAGGGACGCGCACCAGCCTGTGGATCGGCTTTGCCGTCGCCTTTTTTGAGGCGCTGATCGGCATCGTCATCGGTATCATATGGGGCTATGTCCGCGCGCTGGACCGCCTGATCACGGAGGTCTATAACGTCCTGGACAACATTCCCAACACGATCATCCTGATCCTCATTTCGTATATCATGAGGCCGGGCATCGGCACGCTGATCTTCGCGATGTCGCTGACCCGGTGGCTGGGCATGGCGCGCTTTATCCGCAACCAGATCGTCATCATCCGGGATCGGGACTATAACCTGGCCTCCCGCTGTCTCGGCACGGCCTCCAGCCGCATCATGGTGAGAAACCTTCTGCCGTACCTCATCTCCGTCATCATGCTGCGCATGGCCCTGGCCATACCGGGCGCCATCGGCAGCGAGGTGTTTATCACCTACATAGGCCTCGGCCTGTCAGTCAAGACGCCTTCACTCGGCAATCTCATTAACGAGGGGCGCAAGCTGGTGACCTCGGCCACGCTTCGGTACCAGCTGATCTTCCCGGCGATCATCCTGTCCATCGTGACCATCGCCTTCTACATCATCGGCAACGCCTTCGCGGACGCCGCCGACCCCAAGAACCACACGTAAGGGAGGTCTGAACATGAGCGAGGCTATTCTGTCCGTTCGGGATCTGAACGTCATGTTCAGCCTGCGCGGAAAAAAACTGCACGCCATACGCGACATCTCCCTCGACGTCATGCGCGGCGAGAGCCTGGCCATCGTCGGCGAGTCCGGTTCCGGTAAGTCCGTCCTCGTCAAGACGTTCATGGGCCTCAACGACGCCAACGGCTGGGTGGACAGCGGCGAAATCATCTACGAGGGGAAGAAGCTGACAGACTTCAAGACGGAAAGGGAATGGCTCGCCATCCGCGGCGGGGAGATCGCCATGGTGCTGCAGGACCCGATGACCAGCCTCAACCCCCTTAAGACCGTGGGCACGCAGATCATCGAGGCGATCGAACTGCACAGGCCGCTGCGCGGCGCGGCGTCCCGCGCGGAAATGCTGTCCCTTCTGAAGGACGTTGGCATTCCCGAGCCCGAGCGCCGATCAAGGCAGTACCCGCACGAGTTTTCGGGCGGCATGCGCCAGCGGGTCGTCATCGCCATCGCCGTGGCCTGCCGGCCAAAACTCCTGATCTGCGACGAGCCCACCACCGCTCTGGACGTGACCATTCAGGCGCAGATCCTGGCGCTGATCCGCTCTCTCAAGGCGAAATACAACCTCACGACCATCTATATCACGCACGATCTGGGCGTGGTGGCCAACGTGGCCGACCGCATCGCCGTCATGTACGCGGGGGATATCGTCGAGATCGGCACCTGCGACGAGGTATTCTACGATCCGCGCCACCCGTACACCTGGGCGCTGTTGTCTTCGCTGCCGCAGCTGGGCGTCAAGGGCGAGGACCTCTATGCCATCCGCGGGACGCCGCCCAACCTCTTTGGCGAAATCAAGGGCGACGCGTACGCGCCGCGCAATCCGTTCGCGCTGAAGATCGACTTCGTCAAAAGGCCGCCGCTGTTCGACGTCAGTCCCACGCACAAGGCCAGGACGTGGCTGCTCGATCCCCGGTCGCCGAAGATCGAACCGCCCCCCAGCGTGAAAAAGCTGTCCACGGAAGGAGTGAAGGGTTATGACGCCCGTTGAAGATCGCGAGATCCTCCTCTCCGTCCGGCATATGGACGTATGCTTCGGCAAGCGCAGAAAGCGCTTCAAGGCCGTGGACGACGTGAGCTTTGACATCTACCGCGGAGAGACCTTCGGCGTTGTCGGCGAATCCGGATCGGGAAAGACGACCATCGGCCGGGCGATCATCCGCATCCATCCCACGAGCCGGGGCGAGATCATTTTCAAGGGCCAGCGCATCAACGGCCCCATCAGCAGGGAACTGGACAGGCAGGTCACCCAATCCATTCAGATGATCTTCCAGGACCCGATGGCCTCGCTCAACGAGCGCGCCAAGGTGGACTATATCGTGTCCGAAGGCCTCTACAGCGGCGATGTGAAGTATACGAAGGCCGAGCGCACGGAAAAGGTGAACCAGGCCCTTATGGACGTGGGGCTGCTGCCCGAGTTCGCGAGCCGGTTTCCGCACGAGTTTTCAGGCGGACAGCGCCAGCGCATCGGCATCGCGCGCGCGCTCATCATGGAGCCGGAATTCATCATCGCCGACGAACCCATCTCCGCTCTGGATGTGAGCATCCGGGCTCAGGTTTTAAACCTCCTGAGCCGTTTGCAGAAGGAGCACGGCCTGACGTATCTGTTCATTTCGCACGACCTGTCGGTCATGCGGTTCGTCTGCGACCGGATCGCCGTCCTGCACAAGGGCGTGATGGTGGAGCTGGCGGAGTGCGAGCAGCTCTTCGCCCATCCGCTGCACCCGTATACGCGGGCGCTTTTGTCCGCCGTGCCCATGCCGGATCCGCGCCGCGAGAAGGAAAAGACCATCTTCGTCTACGATCCCTCCATGCACGACTACAGCGTGGACAAACCGCGCTGGGCCGAGATGGAGCCGGGTCACTTCGTCCGCGGGAATGAAAGAGAGCTTGACGATTACCGGGCCCGTCTGGCCGACTGAGGAGAGTTTATGATGACTGTAGAGCAGGCGACGTCGCGCTGCTGGGCCGAGGTCGATCTGTCGCGGCTCATGGCGAATTACAATAGCGCGCTGAAGCACCTTTCGCCGGGAACGCGGCTCATGGCCGTGCTGAAGGCCAACGCCTACGGCCTCGGCGTCCCGGTGACGGCCCAAAGGCTCCGCCGGGCAGGGCAAAGGCTGTTCGCCGTGGCCTCGTACGACGAGGCCGTTCAGCTGCAAACCGCCGTGCCGGACGCCGACGTCCTCATCCTCGGGCTGACGGGCGAGGCGCGCCTTGAAGACGCCGTGCGCAGGGGGATCATGGTCACGGTGTTCTCGGAGAAGAGCGCGCGAGAGACCGCCGCGGCGGCGAAGCTCGCCGGGAAAGCGGCCCGCGTCCACGTCAAGATCGAGACGGGGCTCCACCGCCTGGGACTCATGCCGGACGAGGCGGCGGCTGTCATTCAGGAGCTTCAGACGAGCGGCGACGTCCGGCTGGAAGGCGTATTCACGCATCTGGCCCTGCGCGACCGCGCGAGTGACCGGGCTGCGCTGGACGCCATGTACGCTCTGAAGGCCGAGCTTGAGCGGGCGGGGGTATCAGTCCCCGCGTGGCACGCCCTTGACAGCATCGGCATGGTGCGCTATCCGGATGATCAGATGGACATCGTGCGCACGGGCGCGTGGCTCTACGGCGTGTGTCCGCGCGGCTACGACCGTCCCGACGAGAGCATGCTCTGCTTCAGCGTCAAGGCGCGGGTGAGCCAATTGCACCGCGTCAGCGCCGGGGAGTGCCTCGGCTACGATGAGACGCATCCTCTGAAGAGGGACAGCGTCGTCGCCACGATATCTGCCGGATACATCGACGGCTTCCCCCGGCTCAACAGCGAGGGCAGCGTCCTGATCCGCGGCCAAAGGGCGCCGGTGGTAGGTTTGGTGTGCATGGATCAGATGATGGCGGACGTGACCGACATACCGGACGTTCAGGAGGGGGACGTCGTCACCCTACTGGGCGGCGGCATCGGCGTCAACGAATACGCCGACCTGGCGCGTCTGAACCGCAACGAAGCCCTGGCGCGGACGGGGCGGCGCGTCCCCCGCGTTTATTATGAGGACGGACAGGTGACGGCCGTCGTGAGCGAGCTCGACGGCGTGTAAGGATAAACAGGAGGGTATGCGTCTATGAAAAAGTTCTTTGTCTCTTCTGATATCGAGGGGACCAGCGGCATCGTCTGCTGGGACGAGACGGATTTCGGCAAGCAGAGATACGACTATTTTTCTAAGCAGATGAGCCGTGAATCGGCGGCCGCCTGCGAAGGGCTCATCGACGCGGGCGCTGACGACGTCCTCGTCCGCGACGCGCACGATTCCGCCCGGAACATCCACCCGGACATGCTGCCAAAGAAAGCGCGCCTCATGCGCAACTGGGAGAGCCACCCCTACAGCATGATGAGCGGCCTGGATGAGAGCTTTGACGGCGTGGTGTTCACCGGATACCACTCCGCCGTGGGCTGGGACACGAACCCCCTTTCCCACACCATGAACACGCACGTCACTTCTATTCTGCTGAACGGCGAGATCTGCTCCGAGCTCATGATCAACGCGCTGACGGCCTCCATGCTGAAGGTGCCCGTCGTCGGCGTGACAGGCGACAAGGGCCTTTGCGACTGGATCAGGACCGTCCTGCCCGGCGTGGCCGTCGTGCCCACCATCGAGGGCCGGGGCAGCGCGACGGTGTCCATTCACCCCGATCTCGCGGTCGAGCGCATCCGTCAGGCCATGCGCGAAGCGGCGAGCGGCGATTTCAGCGAGAACGTCTTTCCCATGCCGGATAGGTTTGAACTGACTGTGCGCTGGCGCGAGCACTACAAGGCTTACGGCGCGGCCTTCTACCCGGGCTGCAAGCAGACCGGCCCCTACGAGGCCGTCTATACCGGCGCGAATTGGATGGATGTCTTGTGCTTCATGCACTGGGTGCTGTGACATGGCCGGGCATGGCATCAGCGTGTGGGGGAGCCTGAACATCGACCTGACGGTGCGCGTTCAGGCGTTCGTCAGGCCGGGGCAGACGGTGCCCGGGCAAAGCTTTCACACGTTCACGGGCGGCAAGGGAGGCAACCAGGCCGTCGCGGCAGCGCGCCTCGGCGCGGACGTGCGCATGATCGCCTGTGTGGGCGATGACCTCTACGGCGAAATGTACCGGGACGTCCTGCGGCGCGAGGGCGTGGACGCGTCCTGCCTGTCAATCAAGCGGGACGCGAGTACGGGAACGGCTCTGATCGAGGTCGAAGACAGCGGCGAGAACCGAATCGTCGTCGTCGCCGGGGCGAACGCCCGGCTAACGACGGCCGCCGCCGTGCGCTATAGTGAAGTTCTCTCACAGAGCGCGTATTTGCTCATGCAGCTCGAGACGCCGATGGATGGCGTGCTGGCCGCGGCGGAGGCGGCGCGAAGCGCGGGCGTCACGGTGATCATGGATCCCGCGCCTGTCCGTCCGCTGGACGAAGCGCTCCTGCGTCTCTGCGATTACGTCACGCCCAACGAGACGGAACTCCAGGCGCTGACCGGCATGCCCGTCGGGACGCTCGAACAGGCGGAGCGCGCCTGCCGCGAGCTCCTGGCGCGAGGCGCGGGCGCGGTCGTCAACAAGCGCGGGGCGGAGGGCGCTTTGTATGTGGATCGCGACGGCGCTTTCCATGTTCCGGCCTTCGCCGTAAAGGCGGTGGACACCACGGCGGCGGGGGACACGTTCAACGCCGCGCTGGCTGTAGGGCTTGACGGCGGCATGTCCGTCAGGGAGGCCTTGCGCTTTGCCAACGCCGCGGCGGGGCTGTCCACGACGGGCCTGGGCGCGCAGACGGCGATGCCGGATTGGAATAGTGTTGAAGATACGATAAGGTACAATAAGTTGCGCAAATTCATTCAGCACCTGTGAAAACAGGAATGGACATAGCGAAGACCAATTGGTAAAATTGTTTTGCTACAAACAGAAACCAAGGAGGTCAAGCCATGTCCACAGACATTATACAGCTA
>JAFRLF010000024.1 GCA_017431365.1 Clostridia bacterium
CCCTCTTCACAGCGCGTCGACATTTTTATCGGATCCGGCGGTGGCAAAATAGCCTGGCTTGTGGTACTCTATTCCCGGACTATTCAGGAAAGGGAATGCATCTATGAGTTACTATCTCTTGAAAGAGACCATATGCCCCTGCGCGAAGGCGGACGCTCTCAAAGACAGGACGGCGCAGTATGTCGCCGTGCTGACGACGCCCGAATGGGAACGCGAGCGGGAGAGCTTCGATATGGGGATCGATCTGGATCTGGACACCCGGGACATCGACAACACCAAGGCCGAGGTCAACTTTGACTCGCTGACCGGGTCCTTCCAGATCCCTGATCGGGACGACCTGAAAGAGAAGGAATACTGCTTTGCCTTTGCCCTGGACGAGAAGGGCGTCGTCTTTATCGACGACAGCGGCAAGGCGGAACAGATGATCGACGCCATCCGCCGCACGAAGCGCTGGCGGGAACCGAGCCTTGAGCGCTTCCTGCACGATTTTCTGGAACAGATCGTCGTGCGCGACCTGTCGATCCTGGAGCGCTACGAGTCCGAGCTGAATCAGATCGAGGACGAGGTCCTCTCTTCCGACGGGCAGGGGAATCTGGCGCGGGTCAACGAGATTCGCGGCGACATCCGCAGGCTGCTCGTGCACTATGAGCAGCTCATCGATATGACGCAGGAACTGGAGGAGAATGAAAACGGCTTCTTCAGCGAAGAAAACCTTCGCTATATCCACCTTTTCATGAATTATATGATCAGGCGGCAGAGCACGGCGACGTCGCTGCGCGATTATACGATTCAGGTACGGGATCTTCACAGCACGCAGCTGGAAGTTCGTCAGAATAAGACGATGACGCTGCTCACCGTCATCACGACGATCTTTATGCCGCTGACGCTCATAGCGGGCTGGTACGGCATGAATTTCAGGTATATGCCCGAGCTTGAGTGGCGCTATGGTTACCTGGCGGTTTTTGTCCTGAGCGTCGCGGTTATAGTCTACTGTCTGCGCCTCTTCAAAAGAAAAAAGTGGCTGTAAAGCGCCCGGATTGTATGCGGGGATCTCATTGATCCGCCGCTCGCTTTGCGATCCGGTGAGAACTGCCAAAAATGGCGCCGATGTGTTGAATCAGACGCCATAATATGATATACTTCTTAACATATCGACGGCGCGGCCGAGCTTAAGCCTCCGGCGCCGACGCGAGACGTGGGGAAGAGGGGATTTCATATGAACAAGTATCGGGACTTTGACAACTACCTGAAGGAGTACCCGTCCGCGGACGGCTACTTTGGCAAATACGGCGGGAATTATCTCGAGGACCCGGAGCTGATCAAGGCCTTCAACGAATACGCCGAGGCCTACCAGACCATCGCCCAGTCCGCGCAGTTCATCGCCGAGCTGAGGCGCATCCGGCGTGACTTCCAGGGCCGGCCGACGCCCGTCTACCACTGCCAGAACCTTTCAAACCTCCTGGGGCGGACGCAGATCTACTTAAAGCGCGAGGATCTCAACCACACCGGCGCGCACAAGCTCAACCACTGCATGGGCGAGGGGCTGCTGGCCAAGTTCATGGGCAAGAAAAAGCTCATTGCCGAGACCGGCGCGGGGCAGCACGGCGTGGCGCTGGCCACGGCGGCGGCGTACTTCGGCATGGAGTGCGACATCTACATGGGCGAGGTGGACATCGCCAAACAGGCGCCCAACGTCACCCGCATGAAGGTGCTCGGCGCGCGGGTCATCCCCGTGAGCTTCGGGCTGAAGACGCTCAAGGAGGCGGTGGACGCCGCGTTCATGGCCTATGCCCGCGAGTATAAGGACGCCGTGTACTGCATCGGCACGGCGGCGGGGCCGCACCCGTTCCCGCTGATGGTCAGGGACTTCCAGTTCGTCGTGGGGCAGGAGGCGCGCGAGCAGTTCCTTGAGCAGACGGGGCATCTGCCGGACACGGTGGCGGCCTGCGTGGGCGGCGGCTCCAACGCCATCGGCATGTTCACGCCGTTCCTGGCCGACCCGGTGGAGCTGGTGGGCGTGGAGCCTCTGGGCCGCGGACCGAAGCTGGGCGACAACGCGGCCTCCATCACCTACGGGCGCGAGGGCGTGATGCACGGGTTCAACAGCATCATGCTGGCCGACGAGAACGGCGACCCGGCCCCCGTCTATTCCAACGCCAGCGGGCTCGACTACCCGGCGGCCGGCCCGGAGCACGCCCTTCTGCACGACATGAACCGCGTCCGCTACACCACCATCGACGACGAGGCCGCCATCGAGGCGCTGTTCCTCCTGTCCCGGCACGAGGGGATCATCCCCGCCATCGAGAGTTCGCACGCCCTGGCCTACGCCATCGCGGCGGCCCGCACGGGAATGACGGGCTCGATCCTCGTCAACCTCTCTGGCCGCGGCGACAAGGACCTGGACTTCGTGGTGGAGCATTACGGCTACGGGCCGGAATTCCTCGAAAAGCGCGAAGCCGGCCGGTGACGGGCGAAAAAACAGCCCGTCTGCGCGGAACTTTTTGGCGATCATTCGAATCTATTATGACGTTGTTCCATAATTTATTTTAGGAGGGTTATCTTATGAAAAAATGGGTTTGCCTGCTGCTCGTCCTCGCGCTGTCGATGGTTTCGTTCTCGGCTCTGGCCGCTGACGTGACCCTTCAGTACGAGAAGATCACCTTCAAGCTGGATGAGAATGTCCCGCTCGAAGAGGAGCCCGACGCCAAGATCGGCGACGTGTACTTCACGGCCTATGTGGCCTATCCCGCCAACGGCGATCAGGCCACCAACCTGAACCTGACGATCAGTGAATCCGGCGGCGTGTCGATGGACGCCATGACGGACACCCTAGTCGACGCGCTGATCAGCATGCTCGAGGAGCAGATGAAGCAGCAGATGAGCGCCCAGGGCGTGACCATAACCGACATGCAGGAAACCAACCGCGGCTGGGTGACCATGGGCGGGCAGAAGACGCTGACCTACACCTTCAAGATGACCATGGAAATGTACGGCGTCAGCATCGACATGTACATGACCCAGTGGATGACCAGCTACGACGGCACGCTGTATACCTTTACCGCGACGGCCATGAACGAAGGCGATCTGGCGACGTACTTCGAGCCCATCATCAACAGCGTCGCCTTTGTCGGCTGACGGCATTCTGACAGAATAGAATATAAGAGACCAAGAGACACGTCGAGCCGCCCGGCTTTGGGCGGCTCTCTTTGAAGCTCGTTGAAGTTGTTTTGAAGTAGCTTTGAAGTAGCTTTGAAGTAACTTTGAAGTTGACATTGAAGTTGCTTTGAAGTAGAATTGAAGTAGCTTCAAAGGGCGGGGGATGAACTATGTATCTGGAAGAACTGACTGGCAGTATTCGGCTCGAAGATCAGGAAATCGAGTGTAAAGCCCGATTGGACAGGATTAAACCCCAGGGCTGGCTGAAAACGGTCTGCGGGTTTTCGAATGCCGGCGGCGGAACGCTTTTTCTCGGCGTCGAGGACAAGAGTTTCAAACTGATCGGCTTAACGCGCAAGGAAGCTGACAGCGAACGGAATTATTTCAATAATCAGATCAATGAACATATTTCCCCACGACCCTCATACACTGTTTCGTTTCTCCGTTACGAAGTGAATCAGAAAGAGCTTTTCATCATCAGAGTCGACGTCGACGAATCGGTGTACAAACCGGTTATATTAAAGTATGACGGGGTTCCTGCGATTTACATGCGCAGACAGGGGTTCACAAACGGAGCGACGTACGAAGAAATCATCGAAATGAGCCGGAACAGTAAGACGGCTCACTATGATATGCTGGCTACGGATGTCGATTATCATCCGGAGGATTTTCAGGATCTGTTTGCCTTCTGCAGAGAGCGAAATGATGGGAAAAACGTGTTGACTGAGAAGGCTCTGACGTCTATGGGGTTCATCACTGATGAGGGCAAGCTGGCCAATGGCGCCCTTCTTTTCAGGGATGGTTATCAGTCTGACAAGACGGAGATTCATTGTTCTGTGTTTTCGGGATTTACGAAAGGCAGTGAAAGAATCGTTTCACTGAACAAGTATCGCGGAAATATAATCGGGGGCATACAGTACATGCTGGAGTATGTTCGGCAGAGGATGAACCACTCCGTTATCAAGCTGTCTGATTCAAGGCTGAATATCAGCGCTTATCCAGACAGAGCTCTGTTTGAAGGGGTCATCAATGCTGTCGCGCACAGGAATTACGAGATGGACGGTACGCAGATTCAGCTGAGCATTTTCCGGGACAGGCTGGAGATTGTTTCCCCGGGCGGCTTCTATCAGCGGGAGAAAATACAAAAGACGTATGACCTGTCTTCGATCATCTCAAAAAGGCGGAACGAGCTGATTTGTAATGTACTGGTGCGCTGCAATGCGATGGAAGCGGCTGGCACGGGATTTGAAAAGATTGAAGAAGCCTATCGCTCGGCGGGAGAACGTTACAGGCCGTATATATGTTCGGAGACAGATCATTTCAAGCTGGTTCTTCCGGATCTGACATATGAGGGCGGCACACAGGATGAAGATATTCCCGCTCTGGAATCCCTTATCGTGGCCAATGGAACAAAACATGATAAAAAAGTCATGAGCTATTGCTATGGTGAGGCGCATACCGTAAAGCAAATCGCCGCATTCCTGGGCATCAGTGATTCCAGTTATTTGCGTAAGAAAATTCTTGGGAATCTGGTAGAGACGAACTGTCTGATTGAAGTGACTGTTGACGGCAAAAAGGCGTACAGGACAAACCGGGAAGCGCTTTAAACAAGTGTCCACCTGCGCCCGGACGCTGATCAGCCTCGCGTATCCGCCGCGGCTGAGCACGGCGTCGTTCATGGCGAGGTAGCGTTCCTTCCCCACCGTGACCGCGAGCAGTCCGCGCTTTTCCTCGGTGAAGTC
>JAFRLF010000025.1 GCA_017431365.1 Clostridia bacterium
CAATTTCGTCCTGAACGAAAAGCCGAAGGGCATCATCAATATCGTCGACGCGACGAATATCGAGCGCAACCTGTATCTGACGATGCAGCTGCTCGAGATGGGGATACCCGTCGTCGTCGCGCTCAACATGATGGATGAGATGACGGGCAACGGCGGCTCCGTCGACGTCAACGCCATGGAGGACATGCTCGGCGTGCCTGTCGTGCCGATCTCCGCCGCGAAGAACCAGGGCGTGAGCGAACTGATCGAACACGCCGTCCACATCGCTCGGTATCAGGAGAAGCCGACGAGGCAGGATTTCTGCGACGAGGAAGACCATGGCGGCGCCGTCCATCGCTGCATTCACGCCGTGATTCACCTCATACAGGATCATTGTGCCGAGGCCGGTTTGCCGCTGCGCTTCGCCGCGAGCAAGGCGATTGAAGGCGATCAGATGATCATCAGCCAGCTCAACCTGGACGAGAACGAGAGAGAGACCCTCGAGCACATCGCCCTTCAGATGGAAAAGGAGCGCGGCCTGGACAGGAGTGCGGCTATCGCGGATATGCGCTTTTCCTATATCATGAAGGTCGTCAAGACCTGCGTCTCAAAGCCCAGACAGAGCCGCGAGCGCGACCGCAGCGAGAAAATCGACAGGCTCATGACGGGCAAGTACACGGCCATCCCCATCTTTATTCTCGTCATGGGGCTAGTGTTTTACCTGACGTTCAACGTCGTCGGAGCGTGGCTTCAGGACCTGCTCGCGATGGGGATCGAGTCGCTCACGGAGGTGGCGGACCGCGCCCTGACCGCGTGCGGCGTCAATTCCACGATTCACAGCCTGGTCATCGGCGGGATATTCGAGGGTGTGGGCAGCGTGCTGAGCTTTCTGCCCATCATCGTCACCATGTTCTTCTTTCTGTCTCTTTTGGAGGACAGCGGATACATCGCCCGCGTCGCCTTTGTGATGGACAGGCTGCTCAGAAAGCTCGGCCTCTCGGGGCGCAGTATCGTGCCGATGCTGATCGGCTTCGGATGCACCGTGCCCGCCGTGATGTCCACGCGCACGCTGCCGAGTGAGCGCGACAGGAAGATGACCATCCTCCTGACGCCGTTCATGAGCTGCACCGCGAAGCTGCCGATATACGGCTTCTTCGTCGACAATTTCTTCCCCTCGCACAAGGCGATCATCATGATCGGGCTGTACGTCCTCGGCATCGTGATGGGGATTGTCGTCGCGCTTCTGTATAAAAAGACGATGTTCAAGGGCGAGGCCGTGCCCTTTGTCATGGAACTGCCCAACTACAGGATCCCCAGCGCGCGCAACGTCATGCAGCTTCTGTGGGAGAAGTCCAAGGATTTTCTGCGCAGGGCGTTCTCCGTCATACTGATCGCGACGATCGTCGTCTGGTTCCTGAAGAGCTTTGATTTCAGGCTCAACCTCGTCGATAACTCTCAAGACAGCATTCTTGCCATGCTGGCCGGGTTCATCGCGCCCGTGTTCAGGCCGCTTGGCCTCGGCGACTGGCGCATCGTGACCTCCCTGATCAGCGGCTTCATGGCCAAGGAGAGCGTCGTCTCCGTGCTGGAGGTCCTCTTTGGCACAGAGGGCGGCGTGGCTGCCGTGATCGGACCGCTGTCGGCGGCGTGTCTGTTGGTGTTCAGCCTCCTGTACACGCCCTGCGTGGCCGCGATCGCGTCGGTACGCCGGGAACTGGGGCATAAATGGGCCGTATACGTCGTCGTGTGGCAATGCGCCGTTGGCTGGGTGATCGCGCTGATCGTGAGGCTGATCGGCCTGCTGTTCGGCCTGGGCTGAGGGAGGTATGCGCGGTGAATGTCTTTGACGTCGTGATACTTGCGTTGCTTGCCGGAGCGCTTTTCCTGGCCGTCCGGAGCCTCGCCCGCGCAAAGGCCTGCGGGTGTTCCGGGTGCTGCGGGCAGTGCGCCCGCGGCTGTCGTACGCGCGTGGGAGCTGATAAGCCATGACGACGGTTCTGCTTCTGATCGCCTTGGGCCTGGCTGTCGCATGGGCCCTCAGGACGATGATTGTGAAGAGACGCGGCGGCGGAGGCTGCTGCGGCGAGCACGCGCCCGACGTGAAAAAGGTCCGCGTCAGCGACAGAAACCCGCGCCACTATCCGCATGAGGTGGCTCTTCAGATCGGCGGTATGACGTGCGACAACTGCGCCCGGCGCGTCGCGAACGCACTCAACGCGCTGCCGGGGACCTGGGCGAAGGTAGACCTGTCCGAAAGGCGCGCCGTACTGCGGATGAAGGATCGGCTGTCCGACGCCGAAATACGCGGCGCCGTCTCGGCCGCGGGGTATACGGTGCTTTCGATCGACAGCAAGGGCTGAAGCGGCGCCGCGGCGCCGGCGATATGAATATGAGGAGGATGACCCACCATGACGGATTCGCGCCTTCAGGACGTACTGACCGGCGGCGAGGATAACCATCTGCTGCCCTTTTTGTGGATGCATGACGGACACCATGACGAACTGCCCGATCTGGTCCGCCAGGTCTGGGAGAGCGGCGCGCGGGCGCTGTGCGTGGAGTCCCGGCCGCACGAGCAGTTTTGTCGCCAGGGCTGGTGGGACGACATGGACGTCGTCCTGCGCGAGGCGGAGAAGAGGGGCATGCAGGTCTGGATTCTTGACGACAAGCACTTTCCAACAGGATACGCCAACGGCCTGATCGCCGAGAAGTACCCGCAGCGGCGCAAGTGGCAGCTGGTAGAGGAACACGTTGATCTCGTCGGTCCGGCGCCTGAGCACGCATTTTTGCTGCATCCGGACGAGGAGAACATCTTGCTCGGCGTTTTTGCCTACCCGCGCCCGTCCGAGGCGGAAATTCTCAGCCCGGAACCTGTCGATCTGACGGATCGCGTGAAGGGCAAATACGTGTACTGGGACGTGCCCGAAGGCGTGTGGCGCATCGTCGCGCTGTACAAGACGCGCCGCGGGACGAAACAGACGGATTATATTCACCTCATCGACCCGGATTCCGTCGACATCCTGATCGAGGCGGTCTACGAGCCCCACTACGCCCATTACAGCCGTTATTTCGGGAATGTGATCGCCGGCTTTTTCTCCGATGAGCCGAGCCTCGGCAACGTACAGACCGTGGGAAGCGCCGGCGACGTGAGCATGTACAATCAGCGCTTGGGTCAGCCGGGGCTGGCGCTCCCGTGGACGGACGAATTGCTGCGCGCCTTCAGCGAAAGGCTGGGCGAGGACGCCCGGAAATGGCTGCCGGGCCTCTGGTACGAAATGGGGGAGATCACGCCTCGTGTGCGCTACGCGTACATGGATGCGCTGACGTGCCTGTGGCGGAAACACTTCAGCTATAAGCTTGGCGAATGGTGCCGACGGCACGGCGTCGAATACATCGGCCACATCATCGAGGACAAGAACGCTCATGCGCGTCTGGGCTGCAGCGCGGGACATTACTTCCGCGCGCTGGATGGCCAGGACATGGCGGGAATCGACGTGGTGCTGCATCAGATCATGCCGGGGCTTGCGCACTATCAGCACGCGATGATCAGCGCCACAGGCGTCAGCGATCCGGAGTTTTTTCAGTATGTTTTGGCCCGGCTCGCGGCTTCTCACAGCCATATTCAGCCTCGCATGAGGGATCGCGCCATGTGCGAGGTCTTCGGCGCGTACGGCTGGGCCGAGGGCGTGCCCTTTATGCGCAAACTCATGGATCACATGCTTGTGCGCGGGATCAATTACTTCGTTCCTCACGCTTTCTCGCCGAAATACCCTGATCCTGACTGCCCGCCGCACTTCAACGGCGGCGGCGACAATCCGGAGGCGGAGCCGTTTTCCCGTCTGATGCGCTACACGAACCAGGTGGCGCATCTGCTCGAAGGCGGTCGGGAGGTCGTGAGCGCGGCGATCCTCTACCACGGCGAGGCGGAGTGGTCTGGACGGCCGTACATGCTCTCTCAGAAGCCGGCCAGGCGGCTGTTGGACGCGCAGCTCAATTACGACATCGTGCCCATAGACGCCGTGATGGCGGCGACGCTGGGAGATGACGGAAGTCTACGCGTGAGCGGCATGAGCTATCCCGTCCTCATCGTACCCGGTTCGGCCTGGCTGCCGCCAGAATTCGGAGAAAAGTTGGCTTCGCTCGACAGGCAGGGAGCTCGCATCGCCTTTGTGGACGAGAGGCCGGCGGACATCGGCGCCGGTCGGATCGTCGCGCTTGACGAAGTCGCCGAATATGTCCGCGAGACGGCGGGCGCCGACGTGCGCCTGGAAAAGCCGTTCGATCTTCTGCGCTATATTCACGTGCGGCGCGGCGGCGTCGACGTCTTCATGTTTGTGAACGAGTCCCTGAGCGAGGATTTTGACGGCGATATCCTGCTGCCCGTGACGGGATGGGGGACAAAGCTGGACCTGCTGAGCGACGGCATGACCGCCGTGCGAGCCGACGGCGACGGCGCGCTGCGCCTGAGTCTTGCCCGGGGGGCGTCGACGGTCCTCCTCTTTGGAGACGACAGCTGGAAAGACGCGCCGGATCCTGTGCGCGAAAGCCGGCATGAAACGCTCAACGGTCCCTGGACGCTGACGCTGAGAGCTGCCCATGACAGGCCCTGCCGCCGTGACGCGGCGAGCCTTTCAAAGCTTTACAACGTCACGGGCCCTGAGGGCGACGACGGATTCTCCGGTTGGATGCGATACGAAACGGCGTTTACCGCGGATCCCGGCGCGTACGCGCTCGATCTGGGACAGGTGGGCGAGTGCGCTCACGTCTGGCTCAACGGGCATGACCTGGGACAGCGCATCGACGCGCCGTACGTGTTCGACATAACGGGCGCGGTCAAGGCGGGGGAGAACAGCCTCCTCGTCGTGGTGACGAACAGCCTCGTCCACCAGCAGCCGGACGTCTTTTCCCGCTATGTGCCGATCGGCCCGTCGGGTCTCCTGGGGCCCGTCAGGCTGCTCTACGCCGCGGATCGCGCGGTGAATATTGACAATTGACAGGCGGGGGCTTGTCTGCTATAATGCCCGTATCATGAGAAAGGCGGTTTCAACGGACTGATGAGGATTCGCAACTGACTGTCGGCGGAGAAGACGCCCCTCTTTACGTAAGAAGGGGCTGGGTTTTGACGCCGTCGGGGAGTTGCGATTGAGTCCGGAAGGGCGATTCCGCGTCATCTATGGCGGCAGATTGTCTTCCGTATGTTTTCAGCGCTCCACCACGGCGGGAAGGAGCGCTGTTTTTATGTCAAGAATATGTTTGGAAGCGCGTCACATCCAGAAGGCGTATGGCGGTCAGACCGTGCTGGACATCGATCAGATCCGCGTTTACGACGGCGAGAGGATCGCTCTGATCGGCGAAAACGGAGCGGGAAAATCGACCCTCCTGTCCATCCTGGCCGGTGAGACGCAGCCGGACGCGGGCGAGGTCGTCCGCCGCGGCTCGTGGGCTATCATCCATCAATCCGGCGAAGCGCGTAACGACGGGTCGGCGCGGATGATCTCGCAGTTTCACGCGCCGTCACAGCGGGAGGGGTTATCCGGCGGTGAGACGACTCGACGACGCATCGCCTGGGCCCTGTCCGGCGATGTCGGACTGCTCTTCGCCGACGAGCCGACGACCGACCTTGACGCGTCGGGCGTCGAGCGACTCAGGAGTTTCCTTCAGTCTTTTAAGGGCGCGCTTCTGCTCGTCTCACACGACAGGGATCTTTTGAACGCGCTATGTCATCGCGTGCTCCACTTGGAGGACGGAAAGCTGAACGATTTTCCCGGGACTTACGCCGAATACCAGCGCGAGCTCGAACGGCGCAGAGAGTACCAGCGGTTCGAGTACGAGCAGTATCGGGCGGAGCAGTCGAGACTCAGGCAGATCGTCCAGCAGAAGGCCGAATGGGCCGCCTCTGTGAAAAAGGCTCCGAAGCGCATGGGCAACAGCGAGGCCCGGCTGCACACTAGGGAGTATACCAACGCCGTTTTGCGCCAGAGCGCGGCGAAAAAGACCGTTCAGGATCGCCTTGACCGGCTTGAAGAGAAGGCGCGCCCGAGGGATCTGCCGGACATCCGCATGAAGCTGGGCGTCGTCCATCCCATCGAGGCGCGCACGGCGATGACCGTCAGGTGCGACAGGCTGAGCGCCGGCGGCCGGACGCTGATTACCGGCGCGGCGTTCTCGCTCCCCACGGGGAGTCGGACGGCGCTGCTCGGCGATAACGGCAGCGGAAAGACCACGCTTTTGCGCGCCCTGCGGGGCGAGTCGTCGCCGGGGACGGCGTTTGAGGGCGATGTGAGGATCAATCCATCTGCCTGCGTCGGCTGTTTCGATCAGGATCACGCCCGATCTCTGGACATGGAAAAGACGGCCCTTGAAAACGCCATGGAGGACAGCACCTATCCCGAGTCGATGGCGCGGACTGTGCTGGCGCGGCTCAACCTGCGCGGCGACAGCGTATTCAAGCCCGTTCGCGTGCTCTCGGGCGGCGAGCGGGCGAAGATCGCCCTGGCAAAGCTGCTGCTCTCCGACGTCAACCTGCTCATGCTGGACGAGCCGACGAACCATCTGGACTTGTTCGCGATGGAGGCTCTGCAGGCGGTGCTCTGCGATTACGGCGGGACGCTTCTGTTCGTCAGTCACGACCGCGCGTTCGTCTCCGCGGTCGCCGACCGCGTCCTCCGGATCGAAAATGGGCGGCTCACGGCGTTCGAGGGAACGCTCACGCAGATGGAGGCTGACGCCGCCCGCAGCCGGGACAAGGAATCGCTGAACCTTGAAATATCAGCCCTGGAGATGCGTATGGCGGCGCTCGCGTCGAGGTTATCCGCCCCGAAAAAGGGCGATGATCCGCAGCGCCTGAACGGCGAGTATGACCGCCTTGTTGCGCAGCTCAACGACCTCAGGCGGAAGCTTGCAGTCAGGGAATAGACACTCGCTGTCACTTCTCTTAAATATGGAGATATTGAAGCTGCCGCGGAATCGAACGGTTCCGCGGCAGCTTCAATGTCGGAGATTATTCCTTATTTTACCATGAAGGACACGATCTCATAGGGTTTGATGTCGAATACGACCTTGTTGCCGTCCAGAGCGACCTCGCCGAGGTCGTCCTCCATCAGGGAAATCGACCTGACAGCCTGCGCCGGGCAGCCCAGCGTCAGGGTCACCTTGCTGCGCTGACCGAAGCACTCGTAAAGGCGCACGACCGTGCCGTCGGATTTGAGGGCCTTTTTCACCGATTCGACGATGACGTTCGGCTGATCGACGGCGGCGAAGGACGCGAGGCAATCACTGCCGCCCTGACCCGGCAGCGCGGTGACAGGAATGTTCAGGCGGTACGCCTTTTCGGGGATGTTCGCCTGGCGCCAGTCGCCGCTGTGCGGGACGATGGAATAGGTGAAATAGTGCATCTCCTGATCGGCGATGGGGTTGGGTTCGGTGGAGCTCTTGAGCATCGTCAGGGCGACGCTGTTCTCGTCCACGCTGTGGCCGTACTTGCAGTCGTTCATCAGGCTGAAGCCGTAATTGCTCTCGCCGACGTCCATCCACTTGTGCGCGCAGACCTCGAAGCGGGCGACGTCCCAGCTGGTGTTCTTGTGCGTGGCGCGACGGACGTTGCCGTACTGGATGTCGTAGGTCGCGTCGTTGTAGAACAGGTCCGCCGGGAAGTGGGCCTTGAGCATGTAATGCTGCTCCTTCCAGTCCACCTTCGTCTCGAAGTCGATCCGGTCGATCTGCCGGTAGAACACCACGTCCTGCCAGATCGTCGAATTATTGAAGCGATAGGTGTTGCGGATCTTCGCCAGAACCGGACCGTTGGCGACGACCTCGCTGCCTATCAGGTCCGTCACGTCCCAGCTGTGCTCGTCGTAGTAGATGTTGATGTCCCACGCGTCGTAATTGTGCGGGCGGTTCTCGTAGCAGACGATGCGGTTGAAAGCCTGACCGGGCTTGACGAGCTCGCGGCCTTCGCGCACGTCCACAAGAGAGGTCATGCGCATGGCCTCGTCGAACGCGCCTTCGAAATAAGGCGTATGGAAACCGGTGACGCTGACATCCAGCGCATCCTGATTCTTTTCTCCCCTGACGAAGTACAGCGGCGTGGCCGTCATGGGCAAAAGGCCCTCGACAAAGGCGCAGGCGCGGCCTTCGACGAACTGAACGGGGTATTCTCGGCCCGAGGCGTCACGAAGGGCTGTCACGCGCTCGTCCGCGTCAAACCAGACGATGTCGTCGCGCGTTTCGGACAGGGAGTTGTACGCGAGCAGATCGCCGGCCAGGTTTTTGCCCAGCGCGGACAGGGCTTCGTCCTTGATGACCTTGATTTCGGCGAAGAGCTGTTCGTAGATGATCTTGGAATCGTCGTATACCTTCTGGATCGAGCTGCCGGGCAGGATGTCGTGGAACTGCAGCGTCAGCATGCGCCGCCAGATCGAGCGCATGGCCTCGTCCGGATAGGGCAGGCCGCAGACCTTGCGGGCGTATTCGCGCCAGAGCTCGGTTTCCCGCAGCTCGATCTCGATCTTCCGGTTCGAGCGCTTGTTGCGGGCCATGGCGGTGTACGTGCCGCGATGGTACTCCAGATACAATTCTCCCGACCACTTGGGCAGGCGCTTGTTGCCGGTGACGCGCTTTTCCAGCTTTTCGAAGAAATCCCGGGCGAATTCCTGCCGCACGGCGGGCAGGCCGGCCACCGGGCCGTACATGCGGCGGGCGTTTTCGATCATCCAGTCCGCGGATCCGCCGCCGCCGTCGCCGAAGCCGTAGCTGACGAGGAAGTGATTGTCAAGCCCCTTCTGCTGGAAGCGCTGCCATCCGCCCTTGATCTGGACGGGGTTGATCATCGCGTTGTACGTGGTGAAGAAGGCCAGATCGTCGTGCCGCTCATAGCTGCCCGGGCCTTCGTAGTCGCGGGTGGGGGTGAAGTGCGTCAGCACCTCGCTGCCGTCGATGCCCTTCCACATGAAGGTGTCATAGGGAGAGAGGTTGAATTCGCTCCAGCTGAGCTTGCTGGTCATGAAATAGTCGATCCCGCTCTTTTTCAGGATCTGCGGCAGCGCGGCGGAGTAGCCGAACACGTCCGGCAGCCACAGGATCTTCGACCGGCGGCCGAACTCGGTCTCGAAAAATTCGTTTCCGTAGAGGAACTGCCGCACCAGCGCTTCGCCGCCGGAGATGTTGCAGTCGGCCTCGACCCACATGCCGCCCTCGGGCTCCCACTGTCCGCGGGCGACGGCCTCGCGGATGCGCTCAAACAGCTCGGGCTGGTCTTCCTTGACGAACTGATACAGCTGGGCCTGGCTGGACATGAACTTGAATTCGGGATACTGCTCCATCAGCTTGAGCATCGTGGCGAAAGTGCGCACAGCCTTGTGCCGGGTCTGGTACAGGTCCCACAACCAGGCCACGTCGATGTGCGTATGGCCGATGATGTCGGCGTACGCCTCGGGCTCGATCTCGGCGATTTTGTCGTAGTAGTTTTCCTTCATGTAGGCGCGCGCGGCCGCCACGGAGGCGTGGAACGCCTCGCTGAACGGGTTGCGAAGGTCCAGAAGGTTCAGCGCGTCGCTCAGCGTATACACGGTCAGCTCGCGGTCGCGGCAGTCCTTGGGCTCGAGCAGGATCGCCTCATAGGGCACGTTCAGGTCGTACACCAGCTGGACGACGTCCTCGCATACGTCGTTGACGGTGACGTAGAGCCTCGGCGGAATGGGGCTGTGGCTGCCGTGATTGGGCATGAAGTAATTGGCGTAGGCCTGCAAAAGGATGTCGTACGTCTCGCCCGGCTTCGCCTCGGCCTGCAGCGTCAGTGAAGTGTGCTTCGTGTCAAAGGCCTGCTCGATGCGCCCGTTCACCCACACGACGAACTGCGGGTTCGTGGCCTCCCAGCCCATTTCGCGGCCCGTGTTGATCGACACGGTGACCTTGCCGCGGTAATCCTCGGGCACGGTGACGGAAAAGCGGAAGTCGACCCAGTCCTGCTGGTCGTTCATGCCCCATTCGGAGCCGTTGACAAAGGGTACGTAATCCTGTGTGCCGCGCGGCGCCACCTCAATGCCTTCGACAGGCGTGGCCTTGCGCACCTCGAATCCCCTGAGCGTCTGAATCATCCGGCGCGCCCGTTCCGCGAGTTGGTGCATCTGCATGCGCTTGACATCCTTTCTGAACTATAGCGTTATGACAGCAATTATTATGGCCCTGCCGGACGGACATACCGATCCGTATCCGACATATAACCAGGCTCATATTACGCGAAAACGGCCCAGCTGTCAAGAATAACAGAATTATATTTGAAACGCGATTTTACGACGATAGCATTTGGCCTTTATGAAAATTCGGGAAATTTCCTTGTTGACACCTCGAAAGAATGCGTTATAATGTTAACGTCATCTCATAGGGGGGCAGAAAGGAATGAGGCTATGATGAACGCCAGGCAATCCGCCGTTTCGCGAAAGCGCTGGATGCGTTTTAAGGGCTATATGTCAGAAAACTGGCAGCTTTACATTCTGCTCGTTCTCGTGATGAGCTATTATTTTGTCTTCTGTTACAGGCCGATGTACGGGCTGCGCATGGCCTTCATGGATTACAACCCGATCCTGGGTTTTGAGCGCAGCAAATACGTGGGCTTTAAACAGTTCGAAAGGTTGTTCACCGGGCCCTATTTCTGGCCGGTGCTCAGGAACACGCTGCTTCTGAGCCTTCTGAACCTTGCCCTGGGGATGCCGTTTCCCATCATATTCGCGCTTTTGCTCAACACGCTGACCAATGAAAGAGCCAAGAAGACCATTCAGACGATCACCTACGCGCCGCACTTCATCTCGACGGTCGTCGTCGTGGGCATGTTAAAGTTGTTTCTCTCTCCGACGGTCGGCATCGTCAACAACGTGATCGCGGCCCTGGGCGGCACGCCGGTCAATTTCCTGACCGACGCGGGTAAGTTCCGCTGGGTCTACGTCTGGTCTGACGTCTGGCAGAATACCGGCTGGAACGCGGTCATCTACATCGCCGCGCTGGCGGGAATCGACCCCGAGCTTCACGAGGCCGCCACGGTCGACGGCGCCAGCCGCCTGCGGCGCATCTGGCACATCGACATCCCGGGCATCCTGCCGACGGTCATCATTCTTTTGATCATGTCCACGGGCAGCATCATAAACGTCGGCTTTGAGAAGGTCAACCTCATGCAGAACGACCTGAACGCGGCGACGTCCGAGGTCATTTCGACGTACGCGTACAAGGTCGGCCTGCAGAAGGCCGAATACTCCTACGCCTCGGCGGTGGACTTCTTCAATTCGTTCGTGACGCTGGTGCTGCTGGTGACGGTCAACTTTATTTCCAAGCGTGTGACCGAGACGTCGCTCTGGTGACAGAAAGGATGCGCTTATGCAAAAGAATCATGCCTCGCACGCGGTGAAACTGGCCGCGTCCGACAGAGCGCTGCGCGCGTTCACGCTCATTTTCGCGGGATTAATGGTGCTGGTGACGGTTTATCCTTTGTATTTCGTCGTGATCGCCTCGTTTTCCGACCCCAACTCCGTCGTGCTGGGCAAAGTCATTTTCTGTCCGGACGACATAAATTTCAAATCCTATATGCGCGTGTTCAACCATCAGCAGATCTGGGTGTCGTACAAAAATACCCTTGTCTATACGGTGGTTTATACGGCGCTCAACGTCTTCGCGACGATGACGGCGGCCTTCGTCTTTTCACGCAAGAAGCTCGTCGGGTCGCGGGTGTGCATGCTGCTCGTGCTGTTTACCATGTACTTTTCCGGCGGCATGATACCGGGCTATTTCAATATTAAGAGCCTGGGCCTTCTCAATTCCATGTGGGCGCTGATCCTGCCGGGCATGATATCGACGTATAACATGATCATCGCGAGGACATACATATCCACGAGCATACCCGAGGCGCTGAACGAAGCAGCCACGATCGACGGCTGCCAGCCGATCACGTATTTTTTGCGGATCGTGCTGCCGCTCTCCGGCCCGATCATCGGCGTTCTGACGCTGTACGCCGCCGTGGGCATGTGGAACAGCTATTTCAGCGCGCTGCTTTACATCCAGTCGTCTGAAAAGCTGCCGCTGCAGATGATCCTGCGGGAGATCCTCGTTCAGAGCGAGATTTCGCCCAACGATCTGCTCTCCGCGTCGGATGTCTCCGAGATTGTCAGCAAGGCTGCGCTGAAGGAGCAGCTGAAATACGCGCTCGTCGTCGTGGCGTCCGTGCCCATGCTGGTTTTGTATCCGTTCCTTCAGAAGTTCTTCGTCAAGGGCGTCATGATCGGCTCTGTGAAGGGCTGACGGATCCAATTTCGATTATATCGGCGCGAGCCGGTATAAATATTTTCGAGGAGGTTGTTTCCATGAAAAAGCTAGCTCTGTTGCTCGCACTCGTCATGGTGTTTGGCGCCTGCTCGGCCTTTGCTGAGATCGAGCCGCTGAACCTGCACGAGCTGCCCCTCACCGAGGAGCCCGTCACCTATACCTGGTGGGTCAACACCTCGGCCAAGGATCTGAACGAGAACGAGATCTACGGCTATCTGGGCGAAATCACCGGCGTCAACATCGACTGGACGCTCGTGGCGACCGACGCCGAGACCAAGCGCAACCTGATGTGGGGCAGCGGCGACCTGCCGGACATCATCGGCCAGGGCATGTTCACTGAGTCCGACCTCACGACGTACTATCAGTACGGCGTGCTGCTCAAGATCAGCGACTACATCGACACCTGCATGCCCAACCTGAAGTGGGTCGTCTCTCACGAGGGCTTCGAGACCGTGCTGGACTCCCTGAAGCAGGCGGACGGCAACATCTACTCCCTGCCTAAGATCGAGAGCGACAACCACACGCAGGTCACCAGCCAGGTCAGCATCAACCAGACGTGGCTGAACAACCTGGGCCTTGAAATGCCCACCACCACGGACGAGCTGTACGACGTGCTGGTCGCCTTCAAGGAGCAGGATCCCAACGGCAACGGCGAACAGGATGAGATCCCCTTCACCTACCTGTACGGCCAGAACTGGATGAACGGCCAGCTGAACGGCTGGTTCGGCGTCACGACCGACTTCCGCATCGACCTGGACGGCAAGGTGACCTATTCTCCCTACGAGGACGGCTATAAGGAAATGGTCAAGTACATCCGCCGCCTGTGGCAGGATGGCCTGATGGATCCGGAGTTCTTCACCCAGGATTACAGCACCTACAACGCCAAGGGCTTCGAGGGACGCTACGGCGTGTTCCAGTCCTACGGCCGCTACATTTCCGTCAAGGAAGAGGACTTCGTCAATTACGCCTATCTCGCGCCTCTGGCCTCCGGCACCGAGGTGTCCGGCTCCGTGCGCTTCCGTCCCGACGGCGCGACGCTTGAGCTGGTCAACACGATCATCAGCGCGGATGTCGAGAACCCCGAGCTGCTGCTCAGCTACATGGATATGCTGTACGATCCCTACTACGGCATCCAGGGCGCGCGCGGCGTCATCGGCAAGCATCTGATCTACAACGAGAACGGCAACCTTGTCAACAACCTGGAGGGCGTGCCCGCCGGTTACTCCACCTTTGAGGAGTGGCGCAACGCGACCATCGCGCATCAGATTCCGTACTGCACGATGGAGGAGTACATCCCCGACCTGATCGGCACCAACGCCGAGCTGGTCAATTACAAGGAGCAGAGCTCCTTCTACAGGCCCTGGTTCATCAACCAGATCCTGCCCTGGCACTACAACACCCAGGAGGAGAACGACGCTCTGCCCCAATACGCCACCGACCTTGAGAAGTACACCACCGAGCAGTTTGCCCGCTGGGTCTCCGGCGAGGGCGACGTGGACGCCGAGTGGGACGCCTACAAGGCTCAGCTTGAGGCGCTGCATGTCAAGGAATACGTCGCCGTGGAGCAGGGCATGGTGGATCGCGTGCTGGCGCAGTTCGCCGAATAATCCTGACGCGGATCTGACCGCTGTGTAATTCCCGTGCGGGGGAAAATGGCTCTCTGTCCATTTTCCCCCGTTTTTAAAAAGGAGCGGACAACATGCAGTATTTGGAAAGAAAGACAGATTATCAGCGCGGCTGGCATACGTGGAATAACCGGAGCGTCCTCTCTCACGTCCACATGCCGGACGGGCTCGCGCTCAACCTGGCGTTCAAGGAATACGCCTCCGGCCAGTATCTCAAGGAAACGCTGATCGGCCGTTTCGGACGGGATGAGGAAAAGGTCTTTCCCGGCGTCCACACCTATGATGAAAAGTATACGTGCCTGAGCTTTCAGTGGCGCTCGATGGAGATCATGGTGGAATCCACCGTCAATGACGACGGGCTCATCATCCTGGCGACGCCTGTGAAAAAACAGCTCAAACCCGCCATGCTCGTGCTGGAATTCGGGTATCTCTGGGGGAAAAGGGGATACGTCGAGGCGGTATCGGCAAACAGCGCCGTCGCGCGCGGCTCTGATCGCCGGACGGAAATCCATATCAGCGGCCAGCCGATGACCGACCTCAACATTCCCACGCAGACGGCCTTCCTTTCCGTCGCCTTTGAGGACGCGGTGTGCGTCTCGACGGGAGAGCCAGTCGCGCCCGACAAAGCCCGAGCCATCCTCGACGCCGCGCGGGACGAGGCGCTTCGGCGGTACGACAGATACGGCGATCTGGCTGAACTGTCCTCGGCGATCGAGTGCACCCTGGCCTGGGACACGATCTACGACCCGAAGCACGACCGCGTCATTTCGCCGGTCAGCCGCCTGTGGAGCATCGGCAGCGGGGGATACGTCCTGTTCTGTTGGGACAATTTCTTCGCGGCTTATCTGGCGGCGGTCAGCGGATGCCGGGATCTGGCCTATTTCAACGCCCGCGAAGTTCTTCGCGAGGGCGAGTCCGTCGGCTTTGTGCCGAATTTCGCGTACGCCACGGGACAGATCAGCGCCGACCGGTCGCAGCCGATCGTCGGCAGCGCCATGGTCAGGGAGATCTACAGAATCTGGCGCGAAAAGTGGTTCGTCGAGGAGATGTACCCCGGCCTTCTCAGATGGAACGAGTGGTTCGCCGCGCACCGTTCGGCTCAGAGCGGCGCGCTGTGCTGGGGCAGCGACCCCATCGAGCCGAAGTACGGCAATGTCTGGGAGTACCCCGACCACGGCGTCGACGGGCGGTTCGGCGCCGCGCTGGAGAGCGGCTTGGACAACTCGCCGATGTACGACGACATCCCCTTCGACGCGAACGCGCACATGCTCATGCTCGAGGACGTCGGGCTGACGGGCCTTTATATCAACGACTGCCGCTGCCTGATCGAGCTGGCTTCGCTCATCGGCCGGGAAGGGGATATACCCACCCTCAGGGAGCGCCTCGCTCGGGCGGAAGCGGGCCTCGAGGGCCTGTGGGACGAGAAAAACGGCTTCTATTACAACCGCCGGACGGACACGGGCGAGTTCTCGCGCCGCATATCCCCGACGAACTTCTACGCGCTGTTTTCCGAAAGCGTTTCGCCTGAGCGGCAGCGCCGCGTGGCCGACGAGCATTACTACAACTCCGAGGAGTTCTACGGCGAGTGGATGCTGCCGTCCATCGCCCGGAATGACCCGGCCTACCCGGAGCAGAATTACTGGCGCGGCCGCGTGTGGGCGCCGCTCAACTTCCTGGTTTACCTCGCTCTTCAGAACACGGTTCTTGACGATGTCAGGAAAGATCTGGCCGCCAAATCGAAGACGATCTTCATGAAGGAATGGACGGAGCTGCATCACGTTCATGAGAATTATAACGCCATCACCGGCGAGGGCTGTGACGCGAAGAACAGCGACAAATTCTACCACTGGGGCGCGCTGCTGCCGCTGATCGCCCTGGCTGAAAACGGGTATGTTCAAGGCCTTGGCGGGAGCCTTGAAAACTGAACCCCGGATGACACGAAAGACTCATTCCCGCACGGAGGCAACGATATGCAAAACTACGTCATCGAGCACGGACTGTATAAACTGATCTGCGGCGGCGACACGATGGACAATATGTTCGAATACGTTCTGCCGGAGGGCACCGTCTCTCTGGGATGGCCGTCGTTCCTTTTGGATGTCGGGCGCACGGGCGCGCCGGAGGACTGGAAACTCGAATCTGAAACCGCTCTCAGCGACCGCATACGTGAATACGTGTTCTCGGGCTACCTGATGGCCGGCGTCACGCTGCGCCTGATCCTGCGCACGGCCGCCGATTCGCCCGTGATCCGGTTTCACTACGTCCTCTCGTCGGAGGTCGAGCGCTGCCTCGTCAGCACGGACGGGCGCGATTTGATTTACTTCGGTTACCAGATGGAAGAGGGCGCCCGTCAGACGGAGATCCGTCTTTCAAATTATGATTCGATCGTGCACGGGTACTGCCTGAACGAATTGCCCGCCTTCGATTACGAGGACGAGGTCATGGGCCCGATACTGGCGGAGGAACGCGGCCCGATCTCCTGTTTGACGGCCTACGAGCACGGCTCCATGTATCCGGACAAGTTTATCGCCTTTGCCCGCCAGCGTGAATATCTGCTGCTGTGCTCCGTCAGGTGCAATTATCCGAACGGGCGGTCGCTGAAGGATCGCCCGTACGAGAGCGTATGGTTGCAGTTCGGCGCCGTGGCCGGCGACATCGACGCGCTGGCGAAGGCGTACCGCGCCTTCCAGCTGCGCGACGCGACGATGAATCTCGAGAGCCGAAAGCCGTATATCTTCTACAACACCTGGGCCTTCCAGGAGAGGAACCGGTTCTGGAATCACAAGACATACCTGTCGTCCATGAATCAGGAGCGGATCGAGCAGGAAATCGAGATCGCGCACCGCATCGGCGTGGACGTGTTCGTGATCGACACGGGCTGGTACGTCAAGACCGGCGACTGGGAGGTCAACGGCGAGCGCTTCCCGAAGGGGATACGCCACATCGCTGACATGCTCCGCGAGCGCGGCATGAAGCTGGGCCTCTGGTTCAACCCGACGGTCGCGGCCGCGAGCAGCCGCATCCTCCGCGACAACAAGAGCGCGATGGCCACGCGAAAGGGCAAGCCGGTCGGGCCGTTCCCCGTCTGGGAGACCGAAGAGAGCTATATGATGTGCATCGTCTCGGATTACTGGGAGAAGTTTGCGGATCGCCTCATTGAGTTGGCTGACGAGTACGACGTGCGCTATTTCAAATGGGACGCCGTGGACATGTACGGTTGTGAGGATCCCGGGCACAATCACGGCGGCGTCGATTACGACGCGGACGAACTGCGCGGGTGTTACGCCTTTGAGGTCGGACGCAGCATGTCCCGCATCGTGGACAAGCTCTGCAAAGCCCATCCTGACGCGATCGTCGACGTGGATATCACCGAGGGGAACCGGTACTTCGGCCTGGGCTTCCTCTCGTCGGGGAAGTTCTTCAGCCTGAACAACGGTCCGTACTATCCGAATTACGACATCAATGTTCCGGACGACGTGTGGATCAACATCTTCGTCTGGCCGGGCCCGGCGCGGACGTGGATCATGCGTCGCAACCTCAGCTACGACAAGTGGTTCCCGTCGGTGCTGATGATGGCGCACTATCTCCCGGACGATCCGGCGTCCTCTCAGATGCTGAACCTCGGTTCTCTCATCCTCGGGCAGAACGGCATATGGGGCGATCTTCTGAGCCTGTCGGAAGAGGGCGTCGGCCTGTTTGCGCAGGTACTCGGCGTGTACAAGCGCCTGAGGGACGACATCACGGCGGCTTACCCGCGCGTCACGGGACAGCCCGGTCAGGCCTTCGAGGCGCATGAAAAGCTGAACGAGGAAAACGGCCGCGGCGTAGTGGTGCTGTTCGCCAATCAGCGCGGCCATTACGAATACCGCCTGCACGGCGCGCCCGCCGCGAAACAGACGCTCTTTGGCGAGGCGCGGATCGTCCGATCCGGCGACCAGACGAAGATCACGGCGGATTTTGCGAAACCCGGCGCGATCATCGCGTTCTTTGAAGACTGAACGTAAAGGATAACGCACAAAGGGAAGAGCCCTCTCTGAACTCATCCCCTCGACTTCTCGGGCCTGACGCCTGTCAGGTTTGGGTCGGCGGGGGGGAGACGGAGAGGGCTTGCTTTATCCGTATCGACGGTATCAGGTCGAAATCTTCTCCTGCGATCCGTCCGGCCAGATGACCGTGACGTCAATGTGATCGTCGGAGGTTATTTCGACGGAGGGGCGTTCGTTCGCGCCATGCGCCGGGCAAATCAGATTCACGGTCGCGTTGCCCAGAGGATACCGCATGACGCCGTGCCGCTCGAGGCAGGTGATCCGCCAGGTGATCGCGCGATTTTGCGCGTCGCCGTGGATGCCAAAGACGTACTCCATCAGCATGGATATGGGGGAGAGCCCCGTCCATCCCACGAAATCGCTCTTCGCGGGCTGACCCGGCTGTGCGGATTCCGGCGCGTAGTTTTCCCACAGCGTACCCGTCTTTTCGAATACCTGGGTGACGTGGTCGATATGGCTCCGCGCGATATCGTTTGCCAGCCGGTGGAAGCCGTATTTCTCGAGCCCTTTCAGAACCATATAGTTTGTCGGCGCCCAGACGCCGCCACGCCAGTAGCCGCCGGTCGCTTCGTACTCCGGGTGATCGGCGGAAAGCGTCGGCACGCGGTGCGGACGCTTGAATTCCGCTTCGTTCTCCAGATGGGCGACGAATGCGCCGAGCTTTTCTTCCGGGACGATGCCGGTCAAAAGCGCCCAATACGCGCCGATTGACTTGACGTAATTCTTCCGTCCGTCGTTCCAGAGGTCGTAATAGAAGGCGGTCTCGTCATCCCAGAGTTTCTCGTTGACGACTTTGCGCAGGCGGGCCTCCTCTTCGACCAGAGACGAGACGTCGCTCTCACGCCCGATGAGGCGGGCCATTTTGATCAGCGTCTGGCAGCTGAGGATCTGCTGGATGCACGCGTCGGCCCAGACCATATGCCCGTGATGGAATTCACAGCTGTATCCGGGCTTCAGACGGGGCTGGTTGTCCATGCCGCAACCCCAGCCCGTGGACCAGTAGGTGCCGTCCGGCCAGGTATGGTACTTCCTGAGCCAGAGGTGATAGGCGAGCAGCACGGGGAACACGGCCCTGATGCGCTGTTCGTCATCCGTCACGAGATAGGATTCCCACTCCGCCCAGGGCAGGATGTTCGGCCCCGTGCTCACCGGGTCGAACCGGTGGAACTGGTCGCCTGTTTTCGCCTCGCAGATCTCCCGGCAAATGAACCCGTCCATGTGCTGCCGCGCGTAGAGGTTGTCCAATGTGCGCTGAAAGTCGAACGCGCGGGAGCCGTATTTTCCGAACATCGTGATGAAGGACGAGTCCCACATGAAGAGGAACCCGTTGAACGCGGTGTCGATGTAGTTGGACACCATGCCGTCCTCCGGCTTGGGCGAGTGAAGATTGCCAAAGGCGATCTGCCAGGCCTTGTCGTAGCAGGATACGGTGGCGTCGTGTCCGTCCCAGACGATGCGGGGGAGCAGTTCACGGCTGCCCGAGTATGTCGGGACGGGTTCGGTATCCTTTGCCTTGTCGATGAATGTGTTTTCGGCGACGAGAGGCTCGCAGTCGTAGTCCAGGTCGTCGTTCATCTGGTAGAGATGGTGGCCGTTTTCCATGAGACGCTTCATGTGCTCAAAGCGAATCCTATCAGCGGGGTTGTCCGACGGGTTGAACAGATCGTTCTTTGCCATATGAATACCTCCCTGCGTCATTGTCATCGATATGCCTCTTCTTATGGCTGCATCAGGCGTATCAGCGCGCGATTGTACCTGGCCTGCCGCTGCACGTCCCTGAGCGTCACGCGCGGCAAGCGGCACAGGTTGCTGTTGTCGATCAGGTCGCTGATCTTGACCTCACGGGCGAGGGGATTGATCCGCACGCGTTCAATATAGTCGTCCCAGGACTCGCCGCCGCGCCGGGTCACATGATCCACAGCGTCCGCCGTGCCGCGCCCGAATTGAGCGGCGATCTCTTCGAGCGTCAGACCCGTGTCCTCGACGGTGTCGTGCAGCCATCCGACGACTCTGGCTTCCGGCGCGTTCAGCCGCTCGGCGACCCGGCGCGGATGATCGATGTACGGCTGACCCGCCTTGTCGAGCTGCCCCTCATGGAGCCGTACAGCCCAGGCTTTTGCGGTCTCCTCGTCGCAGCTGCAGGCACAGCTGTCTGAGATATGCCGCTGATTCATCACTTCGCGATCAGTCATATGCTTTCACCTTTGGCTTGACAGAATATTTGCGGCAGGTGGGGCCGTTGAGATGAATTCATTGTACCATGGTTCGCCGCGGACGGCAACTGTCGGGATACAAATATTCGCGCGAGGTCGGACGGTGAAAACAATTTGTCAGGCGAAATAATTAACAATGGTAAGGGTTGACAGAATTAGAATATTAGTGTACTATGTGTATAGTACACTAATACATTAGAGGAGCGATGGTGTGAACTACGATCCCATGAAGCCCATTTGGCTGCAGGTCGCCACCCGGCTGAAGCGCCAGATCGCGACGGGAACCCTTGCCCCCGGCGCTAAGCTGCCGGGCGGGAGGGAACTGGCGGCGCAGTATGGCATCAACCCCAATACGGCGGCCAGAATCTATCAGGAGCTGGAACGCGAGGGCGTCTGCGCGACGAGCCGAGGCCTGGGCACCTTCGTCACGGAGGACGAGCGCGCGGTTCAGAGCCTGCGCCGCGAGATGGCTCACGACGCGCTTGAACAGTTCCTTGAAGAGCTGAGCGGCCTGGGCATGACGGTCGGGGACGCCATAGATCTGATAAAGCGAGAGGAGAGCAACAATGATCACATGCAGACAACTGACGAAGAAGTACGGCAGTAAGGCGGCGGTGGACGCCGTTGACCTGACGCTTGAGCCCGGACACGTCTATGCGATGATGGGGCCGAACGGCAGCGGCAAGACCACCTGGATGAAGATGGCCGCGGGCCTGGTCAGGTCGACGGGCGGTGAGATCCTGTATAACGGCAAACCCATCGGCGTGGAGAGCCGCAGGCACGTGGCGTACATGTCCACGGAGCCGTATTTTTACAACTGGATGACAGCCCGCGACGTGGGGAAATACTATCAGGATTTCTTTGACGACTTTTCCATGGAGAAGTATGAAAAGCTCCTTCAGCGGATGGATCTCGATATCGCCGCCAAGGTCCGCACCCTGTCCTCCGGTATGATGGCCAAGCTCAAGATCGCGGTGACCATGGCGCGGGACGCGAAGGTATACATGTTGGACGAGCCGTTCAACGGGATCGACCTTCTCGCCAGAGACGAGATCCGCACATGCATCCTCGAGGAGGCCGCGGCGGATAAGGTCATGGTCCTTTCGAGTCACCTGGTCGAGGAGATGGAGACGATCGCGGACTGGGCTGTGTTCCTGAAAAACGGCCGGCTCGTCGAGATGCGCGATCTGGAACAGATGCGCTCGACGGATCACGTCTCCATGGCGGATCGCTACCGCGAAATCTACGGGCATACGGAGGGATAAATCCATGCTGAAGCTGATGAAATACGAATTCAGAAAAACCTGGTATACCAAGGCGATCATGCTGGTCGTCACGGCGATCGCGCAGGCCCTATATATGATCGGCCTGTACGGCGAGCGGGACGGCGCTTTGCTCGCGGGGATGATCTTCCTGTTCTTCCTGGCGGTCGGCAGCATTCTGATCATGGGCCTTGAGAGCGTGGTCACGCTGCACAGGGATATGAATACAAAGCAGAGCCATATGCTCTTTATGACCCCGAACACGAGCTACGGCATCCTGGGGGCGAAGGTCCTGGAATGCGGGATTTCCATCCTTCTGGCCGGAGCGTTCTATTTCGCGCTGGGCGTGCTGGACTTTACGCTTCTGTTTGCGAAGATGGGAGAGCTTAATACCCTGTGGGAATATGTTCAGTCATTTCTTGCCGATTTTACGATCAACGGCCGTCCCCTCGTATTTGACGTGCAGACCATGTCCCTGCTGACCTTCAGCCAGCTGAGCGGATGGATCCTGCTGATCGTCACGGCGTATCTGGCCGTCGTCATCAGTTCGTCGCTGCTCAACGGCAAGAAGCTCAACGGCGCCGTGTCATTTTTCATCTTTCTGGCGCTGGAAGGGGCTGCAGCCTGGCTGACGCGCGCCGTGACGTCGCGCATTGCGTCGACTGCCGTCGCCATGACGACGGGCGGGCTGATCTATCTCGTGATCGCCGGCGTGATGTATTACGTCTCGGCTCTGTTGATGGACAAATATCTCAGCGTCTAATGTGGGAACATCAAAGGCGCAAATGGATAACGCCAGTTGGGAAGCCGCTGTGAACGCGCATAAACGCGCGCTTGCAGCGGCTTCTTTTCCGACCTTTAAGAAATCGCGTACGGATCTGGATTTGACATGGATTCTGCATGCGTATATAATGAATGGCAAAAAGGCGATCAGAGAGAGGAGCATGAGGCATGACTCTGACGGTTGATGAAAAAAGGCTCCTGCCGGGCACCACGTGGAGTGACGGCACGCTTATGGCGCCCGCTTCGGGCGGCGGACTGCTGCTCCCGGAATTGAAAGGCGACGGAGCCAGATGGCTGAACGCGACGCTCATTGTACTGGTGGATCACGCGCAGGCCTTTGAACTGCGCGTCTATGGCTCCGAGGAAAAGCCCCGCGTGACGGTGCGGTTCGGGCTGATGCCTCATTTCCGCGCGGCCGTCGCGATCGACCTGAACTGGCTGGACGGGCATATCCTGTTCCCCGGCCACCGGGTGGGCGAGCAGAAGGTCGTCTGTCATGGCTCGAGAATCGCGCGCTCCGAGATCGAGCGCGCCGAGCTTGTGACGATGCCCTGCTTTGAGCCGGTGCGCGTCCGTGTGGAGGATCTAGCCCTGGAGGACGAGCCTTGCCCCGTGACGGCGCCGTGCCGGGAAAAGCTCATCGACGCCTTTGGACAGTACGTGCCGAAACAGTGGCCCGGCAAGGTGAAGACTGAAGCCGAGATGACCGCTGCTCTGCGGGCAGAGGCAGAAAAACCTGCCGAGTATCCGCACAGCCATTGGACGAAATGGGGCGGCTTCGCGGAGAAAAAGCTCGCCCCCGGAACGGGATACTTCAGCCGGGCCCGCGCGGACGGGTGCTGGTACCTTACCGACCCGGATGGCTGCGCTTTCTTCAGCGTGGGCGTGGACTGCGTGGTCGCCCGCGCGGATGCCCGGATCGACGGACTGGAGGATCTGCTCGAGGACCTGCCGCCGTGCGAGGGCGAGTTCGCATCCCTGTACGAGAGCCCGCGTCAGGCCTTCGGCGAGACGCCGAGGGGGAGAGGCGTGCTGTTTTCGTATGAGCGGTACAACCTGATGCGGGCGTTCGGCCCATCCTGGAACGAGGACTGGCAGCGCATGGTGGTCGGACAGCTGAAGCGCATGGGCGTCAACACCCTGGGCAACTGGTCGGATGAGCGCCTCTTCGGGAAAATGCCCTATGTCACCAGCCTGCCGCGCTTCCCCGAAACAGGCGCAAAGATTTTTCGCGACTTTCCGGACGTCCTTTCCGAAGAATACGCCCGTGACGCGGCGCTGTGCGCCGAGGCCCTGGCCGCGCGCCGCGACGATCCGTGGATGATCGGTTATTTCCTGCGCAACGAGCCTCAGTGGGCCTTTGTGGACGATCTGCTGATCGCCGACGAGGTGCTTCGCAATCCGCGCGACACAGCCTGCAAACGCGGACTCAAGGACTATCTGAAGAAAAAGTACGAAAAGCCTGAATCGCTTTCCCGCGCGTGGGCGCATGATTTCCCGTCGTTTGACGCGCTGAATGAGCCCATCGAAAAGGCGTCTCTGCTGTCGGATCATGCCAGAGAGGATATTCGCGCCTTTTCCGCCCTGCTGACGGAGACGTACATGCGCGTGCCGGCGGAGGCCTGCCGTGCCGTCGATCCAAACCACATGATCCTCGGCATGCGCTGGGCGTGGATCTCCGATCCGCTGCTGGTGACGGGATGGGACTGCTTCGACGTCTTCTCCATCAATTGCTACGCAGTGGATCCGACGCCGGCCATAGAGAACGTGCGCGCCCTGGGCGTCGATTTGCCGGTCATGATCGGGGAATTCCACTTTGGCGCGCTTGACGCCGGTCAGCCGGCGACGGGCCTGGAGGCGGTCGCCAGTCAGGCTGAGCGGGCGAAGGCGTACCGGTATTACTGCGAGCGCTCGGCCGTCCATCCGAGCGGCGTGGGCTGTCACTGGTTTCAGTGTTACGACCAGTTCGCGCTGGGCCGTTTCGACGGCGAGAACTACAACATCGGCCTGTTCGACATAACGCTGCGCCCCTATGCGGAGATGGCCGCCGCCGTCCAGGCGGCGTCGGGAGCCGTCTATGCCGTCAAGGCCGGCGAACAGCCGCCCTTTGACGAAAGGCCGAACAGCCTGCCGATGATCGCGTATTGATGTTATTTCACCAAAGGATTGAGTTCATGATCATCAACACGGGGCAGAGGACTGATATTCCCGCCTTTTACGCGGACTGGTTCGCCAACCGCCTGAAGGAGGGCTTTGTTCTCGTGCGCAGCCCCTACAATCCGAAGAGCGTCACCCGCTATCGCCTGACGCCGGACGTTGTGGACTGCATCGGGTTCTGCACAAAGAATCCCGAACCCATGCTGAAGTACATGGATCTCCTGAAGCGCTTCCGCCAGTTCTGGTATGTGACCATCACGCCCTACGGGAAAGAGATTGAGCCGCGTGTGCCGAATAAACTGAAGGTGATGGACAGTTTCAAGCGCGTGTCGGCAATTGTCGGGAAGAACTGCATGGGCTGGCGGTACGATCCGATTTTCATATCGGATACCTATCCGGTCGAGCGCCACATCCGGGCCTTTGAGCGCATGGCTGAAGAGCTCTCGGGCTATACGCAAACGGCCGTCATCAGCTTTATCGATCTTTACGAAAAGACGAAGAGGAACTTCCCGGAGGCGAAGCCTGTTTCGCCCGAAGACCGCCTGACCCTGGGCAAAGCCTTCGTGGATATAGGGAAAAGGCATGGCATGGTGATCCGCCCCTGCGCCGAGGGCGACGAATTGGCACCGTTCGGCGCGGACTGCGGCGGATGCATGACGGTCTCCATGTACGAGGGGGCTATAGGCCAGAGGCTGAAGGTGCCGAGACAGACGCCCGCGCGGAAGGCGTGCGCCTGTTATCTTGGCGGGGATATCGGCGCGTACAACAGCTGCGGGCATCTGTGCCGGTATTGCTACGCGAACTACGACGCGGACACCGTCCGAAAGAACATGCAAAAGCACGACCCGCGGTCGCCGCTGTTGATCGGCAGCCTTATGCCGGACGACATCGTTCGCGAAGCGAAGCAGGAAAGCTGGATCGACCCTCAGATCACCATGTTTGGCTAAGGGTATGATCTTATGGCGTAAAAGTATTGCTCCTGAACGGGATATCGAGGAACAAAATACAGATAAGGATGTAGCGCATGAGCGAAAAAGAGTTTGATCTTCAGGAATACCTGACCCAGGGCGTCGAGCAAGTGGTGAAGGAAGCCGTCAAAGCCACTCTGAAAAATCCCAAGGAAAGCGTCTTTATGGCGAAGTTTGCCGCGGCCAGCAAGGCGGCGAGCAGAAAACGCCGCAAGGCAGAGGACATGGGGGAGCATATACCCCCGTTTCTCATCGCCAGCATAACCAGCCAATGCAATCTGCACTGTGAGGGCTGCTATTCCCGCTGCAATCACGCGACGGTGGACGCGGCTCCGGTGAAACAATTGACCGGCGAAGAATGGCTGCGGATCTTTGACGAAGCGGATGATCTGGGTATCAGCTTTATCCTGCTTGCCGGGGGCGAACCTATGCTGCGCAGGGACATCATCGAGGCGGCGGGCAGAAAAGCCAATATTTTGTTCCCGATATTCACAAACGGCACTTTCCTGGACGAAAAATACTTCGATTTGTTTGACCGGTGCCGCAATTTGCTGCCTGTCATGAGCATCGAGGGTGAGAAAGAAATCACCGACGCGCGTCGGGGCCAGGGCATCTACGATAAGCTGATCGCCAACATGGATGAACTGCATCGGAGAGGGCTGATTTTCGGCGCGTCAGTTACGGTGACGACCGAGAATCTGAAAGAGGTTTCCTCGCGCGCCTTCCTGCGAAGCCTGTCAGACCGGGGCTGCAAGGCGGTGATCTTCGTGGAATTCGTGCCGGTCACTGTGGAGAGCAAGGACCTTGCTCCCGGCGACGCGGATCGGGAATACCTGCGTGACGAGATCATGCGCCTGCGGCGCGAGCATCCGGAAATGGTGTATATCGCCTTCCCGGGAGACGAAAAATCATCCGGCGGATGCGTGGCCGCGGGCCGCGGCTTCTTCCACATCAACAGTCACGGCGGCGCCGAGCCCTGCCCGTTCTCACCCTATTCCGACATCAACGTGCGGGATACTTCGCTGCGCGCAGCGCTGAAATCTCCGCTGTTCTCAGCGCTGCGGGAGGAAGGCGTGCTGCTGGAAGATCATCCCGGCGGCTGCGTTCTGCATGAAAAGCGCGCCGAAGTCGAACGCCTGCTGAAGGCGCGTATGTAATTCAAAACGCCTAGATGCGGAAGGATGAATTCCTATACCGTGTCCAGGCGTTTCGCAGATATTCCCGATATCAAAGACCGCTGTCATGTTAGCTCATGGTCAGGCTGTTTATTCTGCAGAATGCCGCTTCGCAGAAACCACGTAGGCGTGCAACTCCAGGCGTGACAGTAGCTGTTGACGATCGGAGAGCCGTAGGGCGACTCGTCGGGATCGGCTGGATTGAACAGCTCCCAGAATGTGTCGGCACCGCTGTTCACCATGGCGCCCCAGTAGTTACGGATGACCTGGCGCGCCTGTTGACGGCGTCCGACGAGGCACAGCGCTTCCACATAGTGGTGCATCATGTAAGGCGTAACCATGCCCAGGGCATTGGGACAGGCCGCCGCAGCGTCCAGGCAGGCGCGCGCGTCCTCGCCGGTCACAGCGCCGGCGAGAACGGCCCACACCTGGGAAGCCCATGAGATCTGCCCGTCTCCGCCGCTGACGAACAGATGCCTGTCGCTGTCGTACCAGTTAGACAGCATGGCGTTTTTTCTGGTTTCGACAAGCGCCTTAAGCGTCGAATCTTCCGACATTTTCAGCGCGGCCTGAGCGCAGTAAAGCCAGATGGCGTGAGCGCTGCACTGTTTGTTCAGCTCCAGATTCCAATCCACGAAGCACCAGCCCAGCTGATTGCTGTCCCGGATGAGCTGAGTATCCGCGTCAAACCGCTCTTCCGCCAGCGTCAGCTGATGAAGCGCCAGCGGCAGCAGATCACGCATGGTCTCAGTATCGCCACTGGCCTGCCCATAATTGAGCAGCGTCGGAATGAAGAACAGGGAATAATCAAACATATAGGTGTCGTCGCCTTCTACCCGCGGCTCGGTGAAAAGGCAGGCGGGGATGCGGCCTTCGGCATTCGAGGCGTAAGCGAACAGGTACAGGCAGCGCTTCACCAGATCAAAGCTGCGGTATGTCACGCTGTTCGCCAGCGCCTGGAGCCGCAGATCGCCCAGCCACATGCGGCGATCCCGCTTGGGGCCGTCCTCGAAGACGTCCTGCATGCAGCTGCGCAGGGTACGCCGGGCCACGCGATCAATGCTGTTCTCCCATGCCTCACCCTGCAGCGGCTTTACCAGGCTGTCGTCGGCGGAAGTCGTCGCATCGGCGTACGCGTCCTCGACCACCAAACTGTATTTGTTTGAGAGCGCCAGCACGTCGATCCGGACATAGCGGAAGGCATATCGCCTGGGCAGGACGAGCACAGTCGGCAGAACATCCACGTGCGCCTGCTCCTGCTGTACCCAACCCTTGCTGATCCAGCCCTTGTACCCGTCCAGCGTCTCGTTCAACTCCCGTTTGTTTTCGCAGAACTTGAACTGTAGCCAGGCCGGCGCGTCCGGATGGCTCCCCTCGCTGCGCAGTCTGAGGGTCAGCCTTCCCACGAAGTGATTGCCAAAATCGAGCACGATACTGGCGTTTTCACGGAGGGCGTGTTCAGGCATGCCACAAACCGGGCGGACCGTTTCCGTATGAAGCGCGGGCTTACAGGCCTCGGCTTTTTCAAGCCAGACCGCTTTGTTGCTTTCAAACATGTTTACTCCTCAATATCACAGGTACATCTTCGCGTAGAAGGGCTGAAGCAGCAGTCCGAAGCCATCATTTGGCATCCTGTTTTTTGCGGAAGCGCGACAGGATGGCGAACTCATTGTTCAGGTAGATCAGGAACAGCACCAGCAGCAGGGCCGACACGATGCTCTGTACGGAGGACGCCGTGTTGAACCGGGCAAAGGCCAGAGAGATCAGCGCCATGGAGGTCGCGCCCAGCATGATGCCCACGCGCTTGTTGATGTAACGGCCGATCCAGCCGCCGATGAACATGGGCAGGAAGGCGGTGAACATGACGCCGATGGATCCGAAGTTGAGAGCCATCTGTTGGCTGCCCGTGTTGGCCAGGCTGATGAAGCCGACGACGCCCATGAGCGCGCCGCTCACGGCATAACAGCCCAGCGCGTTGCCGATTTCATGGATGCCGGTCTCAACGGCAATCTTCTGCCCGCTGAGCAGCGCGCGGTAATTCGCACCGAAGCGTGTGTAATCAAAGAGCAGCACGATCAGCGCGACAGCCACGGCGGTCAGGAGAATGTAGTGGCCGATAGTGGAGAAACCGATGATATCTAACCGGGTCACCAGTGAAACGCCCTTGCCGCCGGTAAAGGCGAAGGCGCAGCCCTCATAGAAAAGCGCCATACCAAGGGAGACGATGATGGGCGGGATGCGTGTAAGCACGTACACGCCGCCGTGGAGCAGTCCCAGCAGTGCCGCGACAGCCACGGCGATGGCCAGCATCGGCCAGGGGCCGACGTTCCACTGCTGCGCCAACGTGCCCGCTACAGTGGCGGAGAGCATCGAGACCGCGCCCAGCGAAAAATCAAACCGGCCGGAATCCAGGTTGATGGACAGGGCGAAGGTGGTCAGCGTTACATTCGCCACCGCGCGGAAGAACAGCTTCCAGCTGTCGGCGTTGGCAAAGAGGCGCAGCCCCTTGCCGAGCGCCATGGCCTCCAGCACAAGCAGCACCGCGCAGGGGATCAGCAGGCTCAGCATCAGGTTTTTCAAGAGTCGGGTTTTCTTCATTCCAGATCACTCCTTCGGCGCTAGTTGGCGCTCCTTTTGCAGGAGCGCAGATCCTGTGCTTCTGCAGAAAGAGCGCCGGGGACGGAGCTGACTCCGCCCCGGCAGGGAAACTTACTTCTTCAGCGAGACGATCTCGTCGAAGGAATACTGCGACACGAAATCCACAAAGTCGTCGTAGCTCACTTCGGAAGAGGCGTACTGATCCAGGATTTCCTTCGTGTAGGCGGGATCCGTCATAGAGGAATCCACGGCGCAGTATTGCGCGAACTGCTCGGAACTGGTGGCCACCCAGTAGCCCTGGCCCAGCGCCAGCGCGTTGCCTTCGCTGTCGCGGATGGGCTGCCCGTTGACGGCGTTCAGCGTGGCGGCAAAGATCGGGCCGATGGAGGCGGCAAATTTGCCGGCCATATAGTCCAGAATGCCGTTGTCCATGGCTTCCTGCATGGCGGGGGTAAAGCTGTCCACCGTAGCCAGCTTTACGCCGGAACCGGAGATGAAGCCGCCCAGCACATCCACGCCACTGCCCACGGTCAGGATCGCCTGGATGCCCTCGGTTCCCACCATCTGAGACAGCTTGCCGAACCAGGCGTCGTTGAAGTCGTAGCCGCCCACATAGGCAGCCAGCTCCAGATTGCCGATGGCGCCGGTATCGATGCCGCCGTCCGCGTAGATCTGACCGATGATGGCTCCGGCGTTGTCGGCACCCTTGTAGTTGGCGCCTTCGCCACCCTTTTCCACCATGGCGGTCAGCATGCCGGCCGCGCGGTAGATGTGCATGTCCACATAGTAGGGAACGCCGCCGCCGAACATGCCAAACTTCGTCATGCCCTGGTCGATGTAGTAAGCGGCCATGTCGTATCCCGCCTGGAACTCGATGTCCATGCTGGGCCCGATGGCGCCGACGTAGTATTCGTAGTCCTTGTATTCGTCATACTGTTCGTCGGTCAACGTGCCGGTGGCGACGGCGTTGTAGATGCCGGCCGCGTCGCACTGATCGATCTGAGCGGGACGGTCAAAGCTGGAGAAGGAGATGACAGCCTTGCAGTTGTTGACGATGAAGTTGTCGATGGCGCTTTTCTCGCCGGCGGCGTCGGTCAGTTCATCGGAGTAGATGAATTCCACGCCGTAGGCCTTGGCGATGTACTCAGTGTAGTAAGCGCGGAAGGCCAGCGCTTCGGAGGAGGTGGCGTCGGAAACCAGCACGCCGATCTTGACATTGCCGTCCGCCATGGCGGGAATGCAGGCCAGAGCCAGTATCAGGCACAGAGCCAGGCACAGGCTACGCTTCAGGTTCTTCATGTTCATTGCTCCTTTTTGTTTTTATTGTAACGCTTGCGCGTTATCATCTGGTGAGAAGTTTGCCGCGCTGGCTGCCCAGGGCGATAAACACCACCAACAGGAAGATGGCCGCTTTGATCATCTGGCCATAGCCGCTGCCCAGGTTCAACATGGACATGATCTGGCTGAGGAAGCCCATGGAGAACGCGCCGACCACGGCCGAGAGGATGCGGCTGCGCGGGCCGCCGGAGACCGGCATGCCGCCGAAGACGATGGCGATGATCACGTCCATGCCGATCGAAGAGGCGGTATCCTTGTTCAGCGTCGGCGCGTAGACGATGGTCAGGAATGCGCCAAGGCCGATGCCGATGGCGGAAATCAGCGAGGCGATGATGGCCAGCTTTTTCTCGTCGATGCCGCTGAGCTTTGCGCACACCGGATTGCCGCCGATAAACTTGGCTTCGCGACCCGTGGGCAGCAGGGTGAAGACAAACCAGCACAGGGCGATGTAGGCCGCCAGAACGGCCACCTTGAAGGGAATGTTGTCCAGCGGCCGCACGTCTCTGGCCTTTACCTTGATCGTATCGCCTGCGCCGTTCCAGCCAATGAGGATCAGCATGAAGGCGCTGAGCACGCTCATCATGGCCACTGTGGTGACAAAGATGGGCAGGTTGAAAACCGAGGCCAGGGAGGAATTGATGAACCCTATAGCCACGGCCACGCCGATGCAGACCAGGAACATGACGGGCAGGCTCCCCGTGGCGTTGTAGGCCATGGCGCCCAGAAGCGCGCTGACGCCTGTCGCCGCGCCGAGGCTGATGTCAAAGCTGCCCAGCGTATAGATGAAGACCGCGCCAGTGGCCACCAGCGCCACCACCACGCTCTGGTTGACGACGGCCTTCAGGCCGTATGCCACGTTGGCGTCCCGGATCAGGCCGACGATATAATAGGCCGCGATGAGCGCCAGCAGCCCCAGGATCGAGGCGAATGCCGGGATGCGCTCCCGGATTGTCTGCTTTCCCATACTGCCGCCTCCTTAAATCATATAGCGGATGATGTCCGCCTCGTTCATCTGACCGCGCAGGAATTCCTTCTGGACCGCGCCGTCCTTCATCACCAGCAGCCGGTCGCACATGCCGATCAGCTCCGCCATCTCTTCGCTGATGAGCAGAATGGCCTTGCCCTCACGCTTCATCTGCGCGATCAGCTGATACATGCTCTGCTTCACGCCGATGTCTACGCCGCGTGTTGGACAGTCCAGGATCAGCACTCGGCTTCCGGCGCCCAGCCATTTGCCGAAGACGACCTTCTGCTTGTTGCCGCCGCTCATGGCGCTGACGGGCTGCTCCATGTGGCGGCACTTGATGCTCAGCGCGTCTACCTGCTTCTGCACGTAAGCCGTTTCCCGCCTTTTGAGGATCAGATGCTTTTTCTGTATGTGCTTCAGGCCGGCGATGGCGATGTTGTCGCGGATTGAAGCCTGCTGGCAGAGGGACTCTGTGTCGCGCTCTTTGGAGACGTAGCCGACGCCCAGCTTCGTGGCCTGTCGGGGATCCGAGAAGGCTTTGCCCTCTGTTTCTACCGTACCGCCGGTCAGCTGCGCGCTGCCGAACAGGGCCTTGCCAAGGGCGTGCATGCCGCACTCGCTCAGGCCGCCGACGCCGAGGATTTCACCGGCTTTGACCTGGAGGGAGACATCATCGAGGCCGCTGCCGGTCAGGTGCTCCGCCCGGAGAAGTACGTCTTCCTGCCATGAGGGTTCGTTGTCCGAGCGGTAATAATCGCCTTGCATCTCTCGTCCGATCATGCTGGTTTTGATCGCGTCGTCATCGTAGTTTTCTCTTGTAAAATGGGTGATGATCCGGCCGTCCCGCAGCACGGTCAGCGTGTCGCAGACCTGCTTGATCTCGTCCAGATCATGGGAAATGAAGATGACGGCCTTGCCCTCCGCCTTCAGGCTGTTCATCAGCTGATACAGAAGCTCGCGCCCCTTCTGCGACAGCGCCGTGGTGGTTTCGTCGACTATGAGGATCTCTGGCTGTTTGACCATCACCTTGGCTACTTCCACAAGCTTGCGCTCCTGCAGATCCAGCGTGGCGGCGGGCATCCCCGGCTGGATGTGGTCGGCGTGGATGAAGTCCAGCGCCTTTCGTGCCTCAAGCTCCATGCGCCGGCGGCTGACCAGCCCCAGCGGCGTACGGAAGCGGCTGCTCTCGCCGAGAAACAGGTTTTCCGCCACGGAAATACCGGGTATCGTGCCGGTTTCCTGCACGATCATGCCGATGCCGTGCGCAAGGGCGTCGATCATGGAGGCGGGCCGCCAGGGCTGGCCGTGGAAGCGGATCTCCCCGGCGTCTGCCTTCTGAATCCCCGCAATGATCGAGGTCAGCGTGGATTTTCCGCTGCCGTTCTCGCCGATCAGGCCCCGGATCTCCCCGGGGTATACGTCCAAATCCACCTGACGCAGAGCGACTGTTGCGCCGAAACTCTTATCCATGCCTCGCACCGTTAAAATCGGCTCCATCGAGTTCACCTCAATCATGAAAGATCCCTGACATTCTCATTATAGCATGATTGAAGCTCCAGCAAATGATCATATTTGATTTATTTGATCGACAAATTTTGATATGATGATCTCGAGATGTTTTTTGCATGGCATAAACTTCACATCGTTTTGCTGCATCACACAAAATCTGCAACAATCATTGACAAAGCATGAATCCTCGTTTATGCTTTCTTCTGTATCCTCAGAAAGTGGGAGTGAGCGTTCGTGAATGAGCCACAGCTTTTGTCAAGGCTTCGCACGCTGAACGACAGCGAGATCTTTTATCGCAATTACAGGCTGGCAAAAGCGTCACCGCTCGGTTTTGACGAGTATCTTTCAGGCATCGACCGCGAACAGGTGCGCAGGGATAATCTCCTGATACCGGAATGGGCGGATACGATACCGCCGGAATACCTTGAGGACTGGTTCTTTTCCTCCGACAGACGGGAGGGCATTCATGTCTTCAAGCACAACTGCTACACGCCGGCCATCGCCCATCACCATAATTTCTTTGAAATGTTCATCGTCCTGGAAGGAAAATGCATCCATCAGGTGGGTGAAAACAGGTCCATCCTCCACAAGGGAGATCTTTGTTTCATTCAGCCAAAGGTAACGCATTCGCTGGATGTCAATGACGAGAGTGTGATCATCGACGTGCTGATCCGCCGTTCCACCTTCCGCCAGTATTTCTACAGCATCCTGCGCGGAGACAACCTGCTCTCAAACTTCTTTATGAGCACGCTGCTGAGCAAGACCGGCATAGATTATCTGCTCTTTCACACCAGGGACGATTTGGATCTGCATTATGCGTTCGTGGAGCTGTGTAGTGAAACCTTTGATCAGGAGGCCTATTATAACGAGCTGATCAATGCGGTGGTGACGAAAATCTTCGTCCTGCTTCTCAGGCGGCACATGGCGAGCTGTGAACTGCCGGCAGATCAACCGGCGGATTCGGACGCGGCCATTCGCTTTGTGCGTTACATTCAGGATCACGCGTCGGAAATCACGCTGACACAGCTGGCGGAAGCGTTTCACTATTCGCCGGAGCACGCTTCCCGCATGATCAAGCATACCACCGGACAGACGTTTACTCAGCTGCTGACCAGCATCCGCCTGGAGAACGCCAAGCAATTGCTGAGAGACACATCCATAAATGTATTGGATATTGCGATACAGATCGGCTATGAGGGCAGTGATCAATTCATACGGGCCTTCAGAAAATACAGCGCGACGACGCCCAGCGAATACAGGCGCAGGTATCAAGAGTCGAAATGAGCGCAAATCCGAGAAAGACGTGGAGGCGTGATATGTATACGGCCTTGATCGCTGAAGACGAACTCCTGGTTCGCATGGGGATTGCCAGTTCTGTTCCGTGGGAGGAGTACAATATCCGCCTCGTGGGCGTCGCGGAGAATGGAATTCAGGCCCTGCAGCTTTACAGGGAACATCATCCGGACATCGTGATCACCGACGTCCGCATGCCGCAGCTCAGCGGCCTTGAACTGATACAGGCCATTCGTTCCGAAAGTCTGAGCTGTTTTGTCATAATTGTCACGAACGTGGACGATGACAGAACGATCAACATAGCAAGGATGTTCGGCGTTTCCGACATTCTCTTCAAGGCGTCCATGAAACAGACCGATATCATGCTGGCCGTGAAGAGGGCATGCGATGAACTGGCGAATAAGGACAGCGCCCATACTAAGGACATGTCCGAACACGAAATGTGGGCAGCCTTTCTGATAAAACGTGAACGCGCGCAAGAGATACCCTACGGCGTTTTCGGTTTTGCGTCTTTTGTAATCCGGCCTGCGGGAAACGCGCCTCGTCACCTGGGGCAGGAGTTCGAAGACGCGCTTCGCGAGCGCATCGGAAGTTCGGAGCAGTGCGTTTCCGTGTCAGAAGGCAACAGGGTATACCTGATCTTCAAGACGCCCGTTCAGGAGCAGGAAGGCGAGGCGCTGATCCGCGACGCGATTGGCCGCTTCCGTCTAAGTCACAGCGTATGCGTAAGCGCTGCGTGCGCCTTTGCGACGCTTGAGATCGCTCAGCTGAAGAGGCTGATGGAAAAGATTGAAAGGATAGGCCTGGAATCGCCTTTTTACGAAGGAAGCGTCCTGATTCTGTCGTCTGACGGTGAATATGTACACGGGAGGCTCGCGGAGCTTAAGAGGACTTTGGCTCGATTCGCCCTGTCGGGGAGAAAAGTGCGCGGTCTGCAGACTTGCGTCACGGCCCTCAATGAATATCCGGGAAGACTGACAGATGGCGGCGAAGCTGTCGTGGAACGGGGCCGCGCTTTACTGAGCCTGATCGGAGACGACGGAAATCACGCGACCTTTGACAGACAGGTCGAAGCCGTTTGCTCGGCGCTGGAGAATTATCTGGAAAAGCTGAAAAAGAAAATCCGTCCGGAAATCCTGAGGGTTGTGAATTACCTTGAAGAGAATCTTTCCGGGGAGCTTCCGCTGGCCGAAGTCGCGGAGAAGCTGGGCTTCAACGCCTCTTATTTTTCACGCCTCTTCAAGCGTGAGATGGGCTGTACGTATTCGGAATATCTGACGGAGCTTCGCATTCAGCGCGCGAAGATGCTTTTACTGGAGACGAAGATGTCTGTTCAGGCCATTTCCGAGGAATGCGGTTTTTCTGAAATTTCCTATTTTTCTTATCGGTTCAAACTGATGACCGGAATAACGCCGATGCAATGGAGAAATCAGCAATGAAACATATCCTGAGTTCACTGAAATTCCATATTCTGATGCCAGTTGTTCTGATCGCGCTGGTGAACACGCTTCTTGTTACGATGCTGGTGACCGGCCTTTACACCAACGCAATTCTGAAACAGGAAAACGAAAGCACGAAATCGCAGTTTTCGATCATTGGAAACGCGCTGGAGGAAACGCTGAATACGGTGCAGCGATTCTCTTTTTCGTCCATGCTGGATGAAAGCATTACGGTCTACGCGTCAAATCGTTTTGCCAAAAGGCCTGACGCTATTGCGGCAAAATATGACTGTTTGAAGACCATAAAGGAAATAATGGTTCAACAGAAGGAAGTCTACGGCGTTTTGTTCATGCGTTCAGACCATAGTCTTTTTGGCTCCGTGCGCTACAGGAACTATTTTGTCGATGAACCGACGGATATTATCTTCTCTCCTGAAATGATCCGGCAGATCGACTCTATGACAGCCAATTCTATCTGGTTAGGCCCGATTACCGGTCAGGAGCTGTATGCCATCAAACTATCGTCCTCAAAATACCCTGAGAATATCATTGCGGGCGTGCAGAAGGTCAGCAACGAGCGTTATGGCTCCAGATATATTATAACGTTGATTGAATCCTCAACGATCGCGAATTTCCTGTCCCTGATAGCGGATAACAATAGCAGTGTCTATATGATAACGTCAGAGGGAAGCGTTATAGCGCATGTCGGTTCAAAAGAGCAGGTTTCCGAAGAAAGCATCCGCATGGCACTTGAGAATGAGTCCAGCGGGCATATTATACAGAACTCAGACAGGCATTCTCTGTTCGCCTATACGAGCGCTCTGCCCGGCCATGACTGGTATTTTGTGAAAGAAATGCCCATGCAGTATTACGATCAGACTGTGCGGCAGCTCCGCACGATGGTGTGGGGCGGCGCGATTGTACTTCTTGCGCTGTCACTGTTGTTTTATTTCAGATGGATACGCGGATTTATGAGAACATTTACCGCATTAAAGGAAGGCATTATCCGCATCAAGGAAGGATATATCAATACGACGATCGACAGGGAATTCTCCATCAGCGAGTTTGAAGAAATCAGAGGCGAATTCAACCGGCTGAATATGACGCTGACGGGAATGATGGAGAATACGAGGGAATTGGAACGAATGCAGCTGGAGCTGGAAATGCGCAACCTGCGGACGCAGATTTCGCCGCACATGGTGTTCAACTCTCTGACCGCAATCCGATGGTACGCGATCGGCAAAGGTGATGTCGAAGTCTCTGATATGCTGGCGGAGCTTTCGGAAATGTTAAGGCCGGTTCTGCGTGAATGGCATACGATGTGGACCTTGCGCGAGGAAATGAGCCATCTCAGCCATTACGCCAATCTGCTTGACATCCGCTTCGGGAACAATTTCAGAATGGATATTGATATTCCGGAAGCGATGTATGATATGCCGTTGCCGCGGTTTTCGATTCAGCCATTGGTAGAAAATGCGTGCGAACATGGCAGCATTCCCAATGAGAAAATGCTCGTGCGCATCAGCGCGCGTAAAGAAGGGACCATCGTAAATATTCGCGTTGAAAACAACGGACGCACCATCACGGATGAGGAGATCGGCCACATTTCCGAGATGCTCAGAACAGGAGAGACCGGCCAGCATATCGGTCTGTACAACGTCTTCAGGCGTGTGCGCATGTGCATGGGAGAGCAGAGCGGACTGGACGTCCAAAGGCCGGAAGAGGGCGGCACAGCAATCTGTATTTGGTGGAAATTCCAATAATGATAATATCATTTTGCCCGCTTCGGCGGGCATTTTTATTTTTGGAAGGTCGTGGGACCGAAAACTGGCGGAAAAGGTAAGAAAAATGAAAAAAGAGGTCATGAAATTGAATTACCGGCAAAAACTGTTGATGATATAATTAACACAAATGAACTCTTTGTATGAAGCGGACTGAGAAAAAGAGGAAAAAACATGAACAATGCTGTGGGAAAGCGAATTGCTGCATCAAAACCCAGAAAAGACTGGACCTTGCTTCTGATGCTGTTGCCGGTCATTGCGTTTATCATCTTGTTTTGCTATGTGCCCCTGGCGGGCTGGTATTTGGCGTTGATAGAGTATATTCCCGGAAAGCCAATTCTGGAATGCGAATTCGTCGGCCTGAAGAACTTCAGGTCACTGTTTGCGAATCCGGCCTTTTTCCGCGCTCTTAAAAACACGCTGATCTACTCCAGCATCAAATACGTTTTTCTCCTGCTGCCGCCGGTTTTCGCGATTCTGCTGAATGAAATCAACAGCAAGGGCTACAAGCGCGTTGTTCAGACTGTTACAACGCTTCCGCACTTTATCAGTTGGGTTATTATCTACGGTCTCTGCTATGCGCTCTTTTCTTCCGAAGGGCCTGTCAATCAGGTCCTGGCGCACTTTGGCACCTCTCAAAAGCTGCTGACGAACAAGAACGCGGTTTATGCTTTTCAAAGCGTGCTGCATCTCTGGAAAACGCTGGGATGGAATGCCATCATTTATCTCGCAGCTATCGCCGGTATTGATCAGACGCTGTACGAAGCGGCTGAGATCGATGGCGCGGGCAAGTTCAGGCAGGCGCTTCATATTACCGTCCCTGGCATTCTGCCTACGATGTTCGTTCTCCTTCTGTTGGGCATAGCCGACCTCGTCAGCAACGGCATGGATCAGTATTATGTCTTTCAGAATTCCATTGTTTACAACAAACTCGAAACGCTTGAAATGTACACCTATAAGCAGGGCCTCAAGCTGCAGGACTATTCCTACGCGACGGCTATCGGCATTTTTAAATCCGTAATAAGTATCACGCTGCTGTTCGTAACCAATTACTTCGCGAAGAAAATCAGGGGCGAATCAATTGTCTGAGAAAGGAGGAATGCAATATGCCGCAAACCAGGAACAAGATTGAAGTCGGCTTAAGTCGAAAGGTGTTCGTCATATGCAATACGCTGTTGTTTGCTCTTCTGCTGTTCGTCTGCTTTTATCCGTTGTGGTACGTATTTATCCAATCGCTCTCTGATAGCAACAGAGCGACGCAGGCGCTTATCCTCCCGGTTGGCCTGACGCTTGATAATTATGTGCAGCTGATACAGATGCCGGAAATATTCAACGCCTTCATCGTCTCCATTCTCAGAACAGTGATCGGAACCGCGGGCACCGTATTCTGCTGCATGTACGCCGGCTACCTGTTTACGAAAGAAACGCTTCCGTTCCGGAAATTCTGGTATCGCATGCTGGTGATCACCATGTATGTCGGCGGCGGTTTGATTCCGACGTATCTCGTCTATAAGTCCTACGGTCTTCTGAATACGTTCGGTGTCTATGTCATTCCCTCGCTGATCGGCGCTTACTACGTCATTCTGATCAAAACATTCGTGGAGCAGCTGCCCAGCTCGCTGGTGGAAAGCGCAAAGATTGATGGTGCGAGTGAGATGCGCGTATTTGTCAGCATCATTCTGCCGCTTTCGCTGCCCATTGCCGCGACGATCGCCATTTACTGCACCAACGGTCAGTGGAACTCTTGGTTTGACAATCAGCTGTACACAGTTACTGACAAAAACCTCACCACTCTCCAATTTCTGCTTTACAACTATCTGAACAAGGCTGAAAAGCTGATTGAGAAAATGGAAGAGCAGGGCGCTACGTCCGATGAAGTCGCTCGTTTGATGACGCCTCGTGGAATCAAGATGACCGTTACGATGATCTCGGTCATTCCGATCATGTGCGTATATCCCTTCATGCAGCGGTATCTGATCAAGGGCATCATGATCGGCGCTATCAAGGGATAAAAATGATTATCACTCTCAGAAAATGAGAGTAATATTATAAGGAGGTTATCCCATGAGAAAGCTTTTGTCCCTTTCCCTCGTACTGATGCTGGTGATGAGCGCATTCACCGTATCCGTTGCCGAAGAACCGACTGTGCTGACCATCTATACCAGGGGCAGCAGCACCAACATTGGCACCGGCGTCTTTGCTGAAGCTGAAAAGCGCCTGAATGTCAAGCTTGAGTACACCTACTTCGACGACGACTCTTTCGCGGCCATGCTTGCCGGCGGCGATCTGGGCGATATCATTCTTTCCGGCGAAGATATTCCGTCCATGCTCGCTTCCGGTCTGGCGTTGGATGTCAACCCTTACATTGACGAGCATATGCCCAATCTGAAGATCGGAGCCGCGGATGCTGCCATGAACGTCTGCCGTGAGCTCATGTCCCCTGACGGCGGTTTGTATCTGATCCCCACTGTCGTCGGCCTGCATCTGCCCATTGTCGGCGGTCTTGATCCCCGCGTTTACCGCGGCTATGTTGTCCGCTGGGACTACTACAAGGAGCTGGGCTGCCCTGAGATCAACAACGACGATGATTACATCGCTGTTCTGCAGCAGATGCTGGAGAATCATCCCACCAACGAGGACGGCACCCCCAACCTGCTGTACGGCTGCAGGAGCGGCGCGTTCAACATGGGCGCGTATCGCGCGGCGTTCAAAGGCGATGTTGCCCTGAATCCCTGGGGCAATTACCAGTATAACAGCAACATCTATACCAACGAAGTCTACGATGGCTATCTGGATGTTGAGCATTCCGGCTACTGGAACAACATGGTCTTCCTGAACAAGATCTATCGCCTTGGCTTGCTGGATGAGGACTGCTTCACCATGACCAGTGATGAATACAGAGCAAAGCTGTCCGCCGGCCGGTACATGGGCGTGATGGATGCCAATGACGCGCTTTACCAGGCGCACGTCGAGGAAGATCCCAATACCGATATAACCTACATGGTCGTTCCCAGCAAGAACATGGTCAACTATGCCAACATCAATCTGATCCTGGGCAACATGCCTTACAACTACATGATGATCTCCAAGAACAGTAAGAACATCGAAGCGGCTTGTTCTTTCATCAATCTGATGTATGATCTGGACTTCATGCGGTTCGCGTATTCCGGCGAACAGGGAGTTGATTGGGACTACGATGAAGACGGCGTTCCTCACATGACTGAAACCGCGATCCAGGAGATCGCCAGACAGGATCCCAAGTGGGCTAATGGCGAAGGCAATGGCGGCCATGGCATTCGTGTCAACAACCTCTTTGGTTACAACCCTGCTGTTCTGCATACCGACGGCTATCCGCTGATGCTGACCATGCAGAGGGAGACCGCGATTGCGGCTCAGCAGCCCCGCATGCTGGAGATCTGCAAGGCCTACAATGTCGAATACTACGCAGACGCCTACGCTGCTGTTGAAAAGGACTTCCGCAATGATATGGGCGACACGATCGCGTCCCTCATCAATACTCCTCTCGATGACCGCCGCATCCTTGAGGCTTGCCAGGACGTCCTCGAAGCCGGTCTGGCGCCCATGATCATGAGCGAGTCTGACGAGGAATTCGCCGCGAATCAGGCTGAAATCCTGGCTGAGATCGAAGCTCTGGGTGAGGCTGAAGTGTTTGAACGCTATAAGGTTGAATTCGACAGAGTCAAGGATATCATGATCCCGCAGCAGATCGCGGCGCAGCACGCCAACGGCCTTGAACTCTATCCCGGCCTGGAGTAATGACTGGTCGCTCATAAGAGTCGTCTGACTGAGCGTTTTGCCGCCGTCCAGTATCGTCTGGATGGCGGCTATTTGTTGCCGCGCGATTCAGCTGAACGGTTTCGGTTTCAGAGCGTTGCTCATTTCTCGCGTTTTGGGGTACAGGGGCGGCGAGACAGGTATTTAAGAAGAAACCAGGTAACATTAAAGATTGCGCTTGCGCGATTGATCTGATGGTCGTATAATTAAATTGCTGGACAGTGGGATATCGTCAGAAGGTTTTATTCTAAACCAATAAATGAGGAGGGCACCAATATGGCTGAAACACTCACCACCCTGAAGACTCGCCGCAGCTGCCGCGCTTACAAGCCGGAACATGTTGAGGAGGAAAAACTCCAGGCTATTCTGGAAGCGGGTACTTACGCCGCCACCGGTATGGGCAAGCAGTCTCCCATCATCCTGGTCATCAGGGATCCGGAGATTCGCAGCAAACTCATGAAGCTCAACGCCGCCGCGATGGGCATGGACATCGATCCCTTCTACGGCGCGCCGGATCTGCTGGTCGTGCTGGCCAACAGAGATATCCCGACCTATCTGTATGACGGAAGCCTTGTGATGGGCAACTTGATGAACGCCGCCGCCGACCTGGGCGTCGCCAGCTGCTGGATACATCGCGCCAGGGAAGAGTTTGAGAGCGAGGAAGGCAAGGCCATCCTGAAGAAGCTGGGCATTGAAGGCAACTACGAGGGCATCGGCAATCTGATCCTCGGGTATGCTGCCAAGCCTGCCGGTCAAGCCGCGCCGAGAAAGGCGGATTACGTCTACACAGTGTGATCAAATCCCGTTAACCGCATGACCCGCCGGCGTCGTTCAAACGTGAACGGCGCTTCCTTAGTTGAGGACAGGAGATAACATGAAACAGTATCCTTTTCACCCGCCGGTATACTACTGCCGCAGGGCCCATATGCCATTGACGCTCGACGGTCGCCTCGACAAGCCTTTCTGGGCCGACATTCCCTTTACCGAGCCCTTCGTGGACATCGAGGGACCGGAGACAGGGAAGAGGCCGCGCTTTCTCACCCGGGCCAAGGTCGCGTGGGATGACGACGCGCTTTATCTGGGAGCGGAGATCATGGGCGACGAAATATGGGCTCACGTCACCGAAAGGGACGATGTAATATTCCGCGATAACGACTTTGAGATTTTCATTGATCCGGATTCGGACACGCAGAGGTACATCGAGTTTGAGATGAACGCGATGAATACCGTGTGGGATCTGCTTTTGACCAAGGCGTACCGGGACGGGGGCAAGGCCATTGATTCCTTTGACATCAAGGGCCTTGAGACCGCCGTGTACATCGACGGGAAGCTGAACGACCCAGGCGCTGACAACCGGAAATGGAGCGTGGAGATCAAAATGCCCATGCGTTCCCTGAAGGAGGCCTCGGATCGCGTTCCAAAGCCTGGGGACTATTGGCGGCTGAATTTCTCAAGGGTACAGTGGACCTGCGAGGTCAGGGACGGAGAGTACAGAAAAGTCCTCGGGCCCGACGGTAAACCTCTGCCGGAAGACAACTGGGTATGGGCGCCCACCGGCGTGATCGACATACACCGACCGCAGTATTGGGGTTTTCTCTTCTTTACCGAAAACGGCGAGGAATATCCGATCCCGGAGGACGAACGGCGGCGCTTTGACCTGTACAGATTGTTTGAGGAGCAGCGCGCGTATTACCGTGAGCATGGGCGTTACAGCACGGACGTTGACGCGCTCTGCGCCGCCGCGGAAGTTGAGACGCGCCCGGTGATCGAGACGACGGCGCACTTTTTCGAGATGCGCGTGAAACGGGCGGACGGAAGGGGAGAGATACGCCTGTTCGCCGATGGAAGAAGTGAAATGACCTGAGCGTGAAAGCGTAAATAAAGTGTGTAAGCCGCGTCGCCCGCCGCTTACACACTTTATTATATACATCTGTGCGCCGTGGTACCTTTGAACGGTCACTTTACGGCCGAAAAAGCTTCGTCCAGAGCGGCGATCAGGTCATTCACGTTCTCAGTGCCGATGGACAGCCTGATCGTGTTGGGCTTGATGCCCTGATCCAGCAATTCCTCGTCCGTGAGCTGGCTGTGCGTCGTCGTGTAGGGGTGAATCACGAGGGATTTTACGTCCGCGACGTTTGCCAGCAGGGAGAAGATCGCCAGATTGTCGATAAACTTCTTGGCCGTTTCGCTGTCGCCCTTTATTTCAAAGGTGAAGATCGAACCGCCCCCGTTCGGGAAGTACTTCTTGTACAGCGCGTGACTGGGATCCGTCGGCAGAGCCGGATGATGCACAGCCTCTACCTGTGGGTGTTTTGAGAGGTAGTCCACGATCCTGAGAGCGTTCTGGACATGCCGTTCCACCCGCAGCGAGAGCGTTTCAAGGCCCTGAAGGAATATAAACGCGTGGAACGGTGAGATCGTCGAGCCCGTATCGCGAAGAAGAATGGCCCGGATGTAAGTGGCGAAAGCCGCCGGCCCCACCGCGTCATAGAAGGAAATGCCGTGATAGCTGGGATTGGGCTCGCTGATCCAGGGATACTTTCCGCTGGATTTCCAGTCAAATTTGCCACCCTCGACGATCACGCCGCCGATGGCCGTTCCGTGCCCGCCGATGAACTTTGTCGCGCTGTGGACGACGATGTCCGCGCCCCACTCCAGGGGACGAACGAGGTAGGGTGTCGCGAACGTTGAATCGACGACAAGGGGAATGCCGTGGGCATGCGCCACTTTGGCGATCTGTTCGATATCCACAATGTTGCTGTTGGGATTGCCCAGGGTTTCTATGAAAATCGCCTTCGTATTTTCCTGTATGGCCGCTTCGAAGCTCCCCTCTTCGTCCGGATCCACGAAGGTCGTCGTGATGCCAGAGGTCAGCGGCAGCGTGTGCGCCAGCAGATTATATGTGCCGCCGTAAATCGTTTTTGAGGAGACAATGTGCTCGCCCGTCCTCGCGAGCGCCTGAAAGGTATAGTTGATGGCCGCGGCACCCGAGGCGACGGCCAGCGCCGCCGTGCCGTTTTCCAGCGCCGCGATGCGTTCCTCGAAGACGCTCTGCGTGGGGTTCGTCAGTCGACCGTAGATATTTCCGGCGTCGCGCAGGCCGAAGCGGTCCGCGGCGTGTTCGCTGTTGTGGAACACGAATGAAGTCGTGGCGTAAATCGGCACAGCGCGGGCGTCTGTCACCGGATCGGCCTGCTCCTGCCCGACGTGGAGCTGTTTTGTTTCAAAAGACCAGTTTTTGGAATCGTGAATGTTTGACATTTTTATTGATCTCCTTTCCTGGAATTGTCACTCATTCTACGTGAGCCTCTTGATATTGTCAAATATGAATGATAAATAGTTGGTAATAGCTTTTATTTATATTCGTAAGTTGATTGCGGAACCGGGATGAAAATATAGCTATGTAAATCACAATAAACAGATTGACAAGTGACCTTTCGTTCACTATAATATGTGAACGAAAGGTCACTTAGCTTCATGCGGAGGTTCCTATGGCAAAAGACACGAAGGAAAGAATCCTGATGACGGCGCTGGACATGTTTTCACAAAAAGGATATGAGGCTACCAACATTCGGGAGTTGTCCGCGTCCCTCGGTCTGGTCAAGTCCGGTATCTACAAGCACTATGAGAGTAAGGAAGCCATCTGGAACGCCTTGCTGGACAGGATGATCGCTTATTACGGGGAGCGCTTTGGCTCCGCCGAACATCTGCCCCCTGTGCCAGATTCCCTGGAAGATTTCGTCTCGATGACCATGCGGATGGTGAATATCACGATCCATGACGGGCAGATCGTGAAGACGAGGAAGGTGCTGACGCTTGAGCAGTACCGGGATGAGCGCGCGCGGGATCTGGCGACAAAGCACTTCCTGACCGGGCTTGAAGAGATGTTCACATACATCTTCTCCGGCATGATGGAAAAGGGCATTCTGAAAAAGGACGACCCGGCCATGTTGGCCTTCGCCTACACCGCGCCGATCTCCGCCCTCATTCACCTGTGCGACCGTGAACCGGAGAAAACAGAGGATGCGATCAGAAAGATCGAAGCGTTCAGCCGGCACTTTATTGCGACTTACGGGGTGAAGTAACAATGTTTGATCTGGACAAATACCTGGCTGATCTGATTCTGAACTGCCAGTCGGCTTTCGGAGAGCG
>JAFRLF010000026.1 GCA_017431365.1 Clostridia bacterium
GTAGCGACAGCTTTCATGATCAAACCCGTCTGTTTCGCGTATGGATTACATGGCGACGGGCAGCCTCAGCGCTTCTTCTTCGAATGCCGACTCGGGGGCGCCGCCGCCTTCAGAAGTTCCCGGCGCTGTCGGACATCACATTGCCGCTGCCAGTGGTCGTGGTGATCTCGTAGGTCTCGCCGGGCTTGTAGGTTTCATAGTAGATCACGCTGTAGCGGCCGTTCGGGCCGAAGGCCTCCTCGTCGGAGATCCATTCGCTGCCCCGGGCGATGCGCAGTATGTAGGCCCCGCTGGGGAAGCTGACCGTCCTGCTTTCATTGTTTTGGAACAGCTTTACCTCGAGCTCCAGCTCTTCGCCCGCGCGGTACAGCCGATAGCAGGTATTGGAGCCGTCAAACCTGCGCAGGTAGAGCTTGCTGGTTCCCGGACCGTACCCATCCAGCGGCACCCTGTACAGATAGCTCCTGTAGGGATTGCCCGTGTAGACGCTGAGCTCGACGTGCCCATCCGCGGGATAGTTCCGGTATCCGTCGGTGTGGTTGGCAGGGCCTTCCTCCGCGCCCTTCTTCGCCGCCTCGGGGGATTTTCCATAGCCGTACATGATGCCATAATACCCGGCGGGCAAGATGATCGTTCGCCGCTCGTTGGGAGCAAGATCGACGGCCTCCGCGATCTCCAGCGCCCCCTTCAGCAGCTTGAAGTGCACGTATTCCCCGGTGGAGACGAGATCCAACTTCATCTCGCCCGGCCCGTAGCCCGTGTAATACTGCTGTGTGAGCAAATCGGAACCGCCGGGCTCCAGCGCGAGGACCTTGGAATACGCAGTGGAAAAGTCGTCGTCCGTGAAGAAGAAGTGGCAGCCGTCCGCCTCCAGGTCTGTCGGGGCGGTCTAGTGGTTCAAGGCGAGGACCAGCGCGTCCGGAGTCTCGTTGACGGCGACGGCGCGGCGGCTCTCCCCGTCGCCCTCGACCCTCCAGCTGGCCTCGCCGCCCGCGAGGGCGTCGGCCAGGCTCATGATCCGCAGCCCCGAATCCGGCTCCGGAGCGCAGGGCCAGCCGTTGTAGAGGGCAACCTGCGCGGCCTGCTTGTCCCGGACGAACAGCGTCGCGCCCTCCGGCGGCTGAGCGTATCTGTCCACGGGCCAGTTGGCAGGCAGGTGGATCTCCGAGAGCACCGGGCAGTCGACGAACAGGTCCAGCGACTGGTTCTCCCTGGGCCGCGTCAGTGTAAGGCTGCGCAGTGCGGGGCAGTTCTCGAAGGGCCTGCCCTTGATCGCGGGATTGCCAAGCATCGTCACCGCCTCCAGCGCAGCGCAGTCCTGGAAGGCCCGGTCGTCAATCTCGTTCACCCAGGCTGGAATCTCGATGGTCCGGATGCCGCTGCCGGCAAGGGCCGCGTCATCCAGCGTTTTAATCGTCGAAGGGATCTCTATGGTCTCCGCCCTGGAACCCTTGAACGCCCACATGGTGATTCGCGTCACGGGCTTGCCCCTGTACTCCGACCGTATAACCAGCGACGCGGCCTCCGGGTCACAGCCGACGACCTCCGCATGGTCGGCTCGATAGGGGACCTGGTATTGTACGCCGTCCACCAGCTTGGGCCGCTCCTGGTAGTCCAGATACCAAAGGACGCCAAGGGCCACTGCGGCCAGCAGCAGGATCGCGCCAACGATCCGCAGTCCGATGCGCTTCTTCTTCTGTCTCTGCATGGTTATGCCTCCCGATCTGTGTTGCTTCACTGCTACGCACACACGGCGCCAGAGCCTTTTCCCTGTCGTCACTTCTCGCCGGCCGGCGAATCGTCCTGCTGTGGCCATGCCGCCTTACCGCTTCCGCCAGGTCGTGCCGTCCAGCTCGGTGGTCTCCTTGGTGCCGATGCGCTTTTAATACAGTTACCAATATTTATAGCAATATTTTCGGCTATCAGAGTAATTGCTACGCCGATGCCACAAGATAATTTAACCAATCGCGCATATGATATAGTAGCATA
>JAFRLF010000027.1 GCA_017431365.1 Clostridia bacterium
ACCTGTAGGGCTTGTCCTCGTTGGCCTCATGGATGGGCAGGGCGTCCATATCCGCCCTGAGGGCGATCGTAAAGCCCGGCTTTTCCGCGTTGATCATGGCGACCACGGAACAGGGCCCGTATTTGTCCGCCTCGTAATTAAGGCCAATCTTGTCGAGCTCCCGGCAGATCAGATCCCGCGTAGCGGGCAGATCCCACTTGAGCTCGGGGTTTTGGTGAATCTCGCGCCGCAGGGCGACCAGTTCTTCCTGGTCGATATGAATTAAATGCGTATCCATACTGTCCTCCCAATGACTCAACACCCTCCACCCGGCGGGCAGAGGGTGAAGACGATCGTCGCCTGCCGGCCTTTCGGCCCGATCAGTACGTGGCCGGCGTCCACGGCTCGGTGGGAGCCGGGGTCACGTTAGGCACAGGCGTCGCGAAGGGATGGGTCACCTCGTAGGTGGGATCGTAATCCGGGTTGTTTTCATTGGCGTCGGTGGGATCCCAGTTGCCGCTGACGAGGGGCGGCGGCGCGAGCTCGGCAAGCTTCGCCTCGTCGCGCTCGCCCGTGACGTAGCGCACCGGCGTGCCGGCCGGCACGTTGTCATAGATCCACTTCGCGTCCGAGCACAGCAGGCGCACGCAGCCGATGGACGTGTTTGTGCCCAGCTGGCCGTAGGCTTCAGCGTTCAGCTGATCCGGCTCAAGGGCGCTGTACGGCAGCGAGTGGAAGAGGATGTGTCCCGTTATGCGGGTCGCGTACTGGGCGTAGGAGCCGGGCGTCAGGGTGATGAGCCAGCGCAGCTTTTCGCCGTCCATCGCGTAGGTGGCGTTCGGCGGCTTGCGGTTAAACGTATCCGTGGAGCAGATCATCTCGCGCGCCAGCAGAGAATAGGTCCCGTCCTCGGCGATCGTATACACCCTGACAACCTGCTGTCCACGGTCAACCTCGATAAAATACGGCAGATCCAGCGCGGACACGCTGTTCACGTCTATGACAAACTTATCGCTCACATAGCCGGTGACGCCGTCGCGCTCGACATGCGCCCAGCCGGGGAAATCGCGATCGATCAGGCGCAGGACGGCGTTGTTCTCCACTTCCATCAGGACGCGGCCCTGGGCGGTCGGCTCCTCGCGCAGGTTGAGCTTGCCGTCCGGCTCGATGGTCTTGACCCGCACCAGCTGATAGGACACGCCGGACTCGGGCTCGTCCTCGCCGGTACTCTGTCCGGGCTCCGGCGTCGTCTCCGGGACGATGTCAACGACGTACTTGTCGCTGGCGTAACCTTCCTTGCCCTGATAGCGGACGTGCACCCAGTCCGCCGTATCGCGGTCGATGAGTTCCATGATCTCGCCGTTGGCCACGGACGTGATGATGGTGCCCATCGGAGACGGCTCCATGCGCAGGTTGAGGTGCCCGTCAGCCGTGGCCGTCTTTACCTGCACCTGCGGCGGGGCGACGGGTTCGGGCGTCGGAACAGGCGTCGGCTCGGCGGTTGTTTCGCCCGCTTCAGCGGCTTCTCCGTCGGCTTGCCCGGCATCCTGCTCCGAAGGCTGCTCAGTCGCCGCTCCGGCCGGATCGGCCTTGGGCGCGGCGGGAGGCTCCCCCTCCTGCGTCAGTGTTTCTGCGGGCTCATCTGTCGGCGCTTCGGTGGGCGCATCAGTCGGGGCCTCTGTCGGCGCTTCGGTCGGCGCTTCGGTCGGCGATTCGGTCGGCGCAGCGGTCGGGGCCTCTGTCGGCGCTTCGGTCGGCGCGGCGGTCGGGGCCTCTGTCGGTGCTTCGGTCGGCGCGGCGGCACGGGCCTCGGGCACAGCCGCCACATCGGTCGCTTCCTCCGCCACAGGCTGAGCCGTTACCTCGGGCGTCGGCGACGGCAGCCGTTCAGGCGTGGGCGTCACAGGGACGTTGTCTGATACGTCTTCCTGCCCGGACGCGGGCTCTTCCGTCGCTTCGGGCGTTTGACTGGCGCGCACCTGCGGATCAGCGGTTTTGGGCTGGAAGGGCGCGCCTTCCCTCAGGACGAGGAACCACAGTCCCGCCACCACAGCGGCGAGGACGATCAGTCCGATGACGCTTGCGATCGCGCGATGTCTGCGCCGTTCGCTGTTTCTGTGAGCCATACGATTTAACCTGCCTTCCAAATAGTCTCATGCCGACCGGCCGCGCGGCGGCCCGTCAATTAAACATCCTGTTCGCCTCTCAGGCGCTTCAGCGCCCAGGCGGCGTGTTCACCCAGAGGCGGCGGCTCTGTCGTCAGGGCTTCCAGCGCGTCCACAAGATCGCGCCGCCCCTCGTTCGCCGCGGCGAGGACCGCGCGGCTCAAAAGCCGCGTTCTCCGGGCGTTGTTGGAACCTAATACTTCCCGAAGGCCCTTGTAATCACCGTTAAGCAGGCGCGAGAGCCGCAAAAGCTCTGCCACATGCTCCGGCACAGGCGCGTCTTTGACCCCGGCGTTGCGGGGACATACCCGCTGGCACAGGTCGCAGCCCAGGACCGAATTGCCGGTCATCGGGCGCATGTATTCGGGCAGCGGGAGCGTCTCGCTCTGCGCGCGGACGCATTTTTCGACGTCCAGCGACCCGTCTCCCCGAAGAGCCTGCGTCGGACACGCCGCCACGCACAGGCCGCATTCAGCGCACGCGGAATCCAGCCATGGTTCAGAGACACGCGCGCCGGAGTCGAAGGGTATATCCGTCACGATGACCTGCAGCGTGATCCTCGTGCCCCAGCGGCCTACGGCCAGCAGCCCGTTTCGGCCCACGTGCCCCAGCCCCGACCTCGCGGCCAGCGGCTTTGTGCGCAGAGCCGACGTCAGGACGGCGCGGACGCCGCACTGTCCGATGCGCCGCGCGAGATCGTCGGCCATCGCGTGAGCGCGGTTTCCGGCCACGTAATACGCGTCGACTGCCGCCTCACCGGGGCTCGGCGCATAGGGTTCGTATCCCAGCGCGCATACCAATATGGAGCGCGCCCCGGGCAGTATTTCGCGCGGATCCGAAATTAGCTTGCGCGCCTGCGCGTGGACGCCGTCCGGCATCGGATCCGTCGGCGAGGCGTCTGTCAGCGCGGCCGCGGAAAACCCGGCTTCGAGCGCTGCCGGGATCAGATCCTTCGCCGTCAGCAAGGCCTGGCCTTCAGGCAAACCGTGGGCATCAGCGTGGAATGGACGCTGACTTCATACCCTTCCGGCGCCGGTGCGAGGTCAAAACGCATGGTCAGAGGCCTACCAAGGAATCTGAGCCATATCCTGAGCACATCGCCGTCCACGGCAGTCTCGCCCGAAATGAGCGCATCGCCGCCGCGGGTATAGGGGTCATACTGAGGCTCCGTCGCGAGAACGGGCGCGCCCCAGCCGCAGGGCACGTTCAAATCCTGTCCATGGACGCTCACGCGGACGGCGTCCCGGCCAATGACCAGCCCGGTCAGGTCCAGGTCGTTGGGCTCAACGGTCAAAGCCGTCCCGTCGGGTATGGGCAGCTCTTCCGGCGCGCTCCCGGCCCTGGGATGACTCAATTCATCCGAAAGAGCATAAAGAGCCTGAAGCTCCTCCTCAGCGCCGTCGATCGGCCCGTCGCTCAAAGCCGGCAGAAGGTACTTTTCAACGAGATCGAGCGGATAGCCGATGGGTATCTCCTCGCCTAGAGCGGAGGTGAATACGCAGATGAGGTCCTGATCCGGCTTGCAGAGGATGAACTGTCCGCCCATGCCGTCGGCGCGGAAAGCGCCGAACGCGCAGCGCCAGATTTGGTAGCAATAGCCTGACGCCCAGTTCTTATCCTGATTGGGATCGCCTGAACGGTTCTCGATATGCTTCGTGGTCGCGGCGTCGACATAAGCCTGAGAGACGAGGCGCTGATCCTTCCACATACCGCCTGCTGACAGGAGGATGCCCATCTTCAGCATGTCGCGGGGCGTGATGTGCAGCCCCGTCCCACCGAGGCTGACGCCCCTGGGGCAGCTCTCCCACCAGGCGCCCGTGATTTCCATCGGTTCGAAGAGCCATTCGTTGGCCAGATCGATGGCCGGCAGACCCGTCACCTTTGTCAGAATCGCGGAGAGCATATAGGTCGCGCCGGTATTGTAAACAAAGTGCGTGCCCGGCTTGTATTCCACGGGCTGATTCAGAAACACGCGCACAAAATCGGCGTCCGGGTCATTCCGGACGGCCATCATCGCCGGGAAGGTGTCCTTCGCGTTGCCGGAACCCATCATGAGCAGGTCGGCAATCGTCATGGCCTTCAGGTTCTCCGAAGGATTCTCCGGCACCTTGTCCGGGAAGAATGAAACGACCCTGTCCGTCACGCTGAGCAGGCCTCTGTCCTGCGCGATGCCGATGAGCATGGACGTGAAGGTCTTCGAGCAGGAATACATGGCGTGCTGCGTCGAGGGCTCGTAGTGCGGATAATAGTGTTCAAACACCAGATGTCCGTGGCGCATGATCAGCATGGAATGGATGTCAGCGCCGGTCTGTTTGATGTCGCGCAGCATATCCCCGATGGCGCGAGGCGCGATGCCCTGCGCCTGAGGCGCGCTGCGCGCAAAATCCGGATTGGGATAGATAATCAAACTCAGTCACCCTTTCGATGATAATCCCCGCCGCGTCGCGCGGCCCCGAAACCCCGTACGAATAGTACGGGCGCATACATTTTTATTATATCACATGGCGGTTTTGATGACAAGAAAAATACAAACCGGTTCCGGTCGGTTAATTGTGAATTTTGGGTTAGTGTTTCCCCGCGCCGTTCCCCGCCGTCTCCGTGCGGAACGGGCTCTCTTTTCATCAAATTCTAATGAAAGCATAAGCCCCGTTTTATAGCGCGAAGATGCTCATGAGCGTATAATGACGGGCGTAAGGAAAACAGAGCGTCCTCAGGGCGCCAAGGAGGTAAACCACATGGCAAAACTGCATTTTGACCGCGACGATCTGGATAAGAACAAACTGACAGCCGCCCTGGGATGCGTCATCTTCCCGATCCCGCTGCTGGCGTGCCCGGACTCACGTCTGGGCAAGCACTGCGCCAATCAGGGTCTGCTGGCGCTCATCGCCTATCTCGCGGCGGCGCTGGCGTTCGGCATCGTGTTGGCGATTCTCGGCTGGGTCCCTCTGCTGGGCACGATTCTGCGCGTCGCTCGCTTTGCGGCGCTGGCGCTCGTCACGGTGTGCGCCTTCCTCAACGCCTACAGGACCTGGCAGGGTCAGCCCGATCAGCTGCCCTATATCGGCGGGATCACGATCATCAAATAATCCCACTCGGGTCAAAAGACGCCCATACATCCGCCGCGGCTAACGCGCCGTGGCGATGTTTTTATTCGGATTGTCTTAAATTTGTCTCAAGCGCCTTGTCCCGGACACATATTCGATGTATAATATCTTTTTGAGTGAACGAAACGCCAAGGCGGAAGGAGGCTTGCCGCACATGCAGATAGAACTGGGAGACCTCGTGCAAATGCGCAAGACCCACCCCTGCGGCAGCGACAAATGGGTGATCACCCGCACGGGGGCGGACGTGAAGCTCCGCTGCGAGGGCTGCGGCCGCGTCGTCATGCTGGACAGGCCGCTTTTTGAAAAGCGCGTCAAGAAGAATCTTACCCCTCACGAAGCCCCGCCGGCCGCCGAGGCGTCCGATGCCTGAGCTGATCCTGACGGGTATCAGGGACGCGGCGCTGACCCTTCTCGAAGCCACGGCCCTGGCGCTCGTTTTGAGGACATTCGTGTTTACTCTGACGCGCGTAAAGGGCCACTCCATGAACGATACGCTGAGGGACGGCGACCTCATGTACGTCTCCGTGCTGACGCGCCGGCTCTTCGGCCTGAGGCGGGGAGATGTGGTCATCTGCCGCTATCCGGGGCGAAAAGAGCGCTTCGTCAAGCGTCTCGTCGCCCTGCCGGGCGACAGGATATCCTGCGTCGAGGGACAGGTTATGGTCAACGGTCAGCCGCAGGCGCAGGCTTATGTCACGCATCCCGTGCCCTGGCAGAACTTCGATGAAATCACCCTTGCGCCGGGAACGTATTTCGTCATGGGCGATAACCGGCGCAACTCGCACGACAGCCGCAGCCGGGACGTCGGTCCCATTGCGCGCGTCAGCGGCGTCGCACGCGCCATCATCTGGCCGCCTCAGCGGATCAGATCGCTGAAAAGGCCAATACATTGAAAGGAAGTATTCTCATGCCCGACTCTGAGGAGAACAAACTCCACGAGACCGAAACCGAATCCGAAACCGAATCCAAGTCCGAACACAAACTGCTCGAAATGCACGAATCCGAGAAAAAGCCCCTCATTTCCCCCAAGGCGCGAAAGGAGATCTTCGAGTGGGTGCGGTCTCTGGCCGTCGCGCTGGTGGTCGTGCTTGTCATCCGCTCGTTCCTGTTTGTCATCATCCGGGTTGACGGGCCCTCCATGAGCGACACGCTGCTCAACGGAGACAGGCTCTTCGTCACAGTCGCGGACGTCAAGCTCCACGGCCCGGATCGGTTCGATGTGGTGATTCTGCACTATCCCAACCGGACTGAAAACTTCGTCAAGCGCGTCATCGGCCTCCCCGGAGACGAGATCGTCGTAGAAAACGGCGTCCTCACCATCAACGGCGTGACGTACGACGAGCCCTATCTTTCCGACGAGCGGACGACCCGCTTTGACCACACCAGCTTCAGCATCACGCTGGGCGAGGACGAATACTTCGTCATGGGCGACAACCGCGACAATTCCAACGACAGCCGCAGCGCCAGCGTGGGCGTCATAAACCGCAGCATGTTTATCGGCAAGGTGCGCCAGATCATATGGCCCTTCACCCGCTGGGACGGCGTCGAGGGCAGCGAGGTCTACAACACGCCATGAATATACAGATCTTCGCCCTAAAGAAGAACTTCGACGTGCAAAAGGCGGAGCGCTACTTCAAGGAGCGGCGCATACCCTGCCAGTTCATCGACCTGGGAAAGCGCGGCATGAGCCCCAGGGAACTGGAATCCGTCTGCCGATCCGTGGGGCTTGAAGCGCTCGTCCATACGACCGACAGCGACTGGGAAAGCCATTACGTGCTCCAGCTTCAGGACAGGCGGGAAGCGCTCAGGATCCTCTCCGAAAAGCCCGAACTGCTCAACACGCCCATCGTTCGAAACGGGCCGCAGGCCACCGTGGGGTACCACCCGGAAATCTGGGAAAAGTGGTCGTAACAGACAACGCGCACAAGCCTTCCCCTTGAAGCCTTCCCTTTGGGGAAGGCCTGTGTTTGTCTCACGGCCAATGGATTATTTGCAAAGAAGGAATTTGTCATGAAAACAGACATCGTCTTCGTCGGCGCGGGTCCAGCCGGCATATTCACCGCTCTTGAAATGATCCGCAAGGGAACGAAAAAGCACATCGTCAT
>JAFRLF010000028.1 GCA_017431365.1 Clostridia bacterium
CCGCTCTGCCCCGCCTTGTATGCGATTTCTGTTCGTCGGCTCGGAACTTTGCCTGCGGCTTCCTTCAGATTCCACCTCGCAATGGACACCCTTGCCGTTCGGCTAACACTTCCTACTACCAAGCGTGTAGTGGACTTTCACTACCAAGCTATTGCCCATGGCGGGCGTACTATGACAGCGCCGCCGCGAGTTTCGCGGCGGCGCATATTCATGCCCGAACTACTTCTTTTTCCAGTAATCGCCGACGGGTTCGGCCGCGTTTTCCGCGGTCCAGGGCTTTTCATGTCGTTCAAAATAACCGATGACGGTCCCGTCCTCGCCGCGGACGGGCACGAAGAATTCGCGTTCGCCGGTCTGCGTGTTGTATGTTTCAAACATCTCGTCCTCGCCGGCGTCAGCGCGGGCCAGGAACGCCTCGATTTTAGGACGCGTGCGCTCGTTGTGGCAGTTGAACAGGCTGTTGCCGATTTTAACGACGTCGCCGTACCGCCGCCTCGCGGTTCGGTTCAGGTAGCGGACGGTGTGGGTCCGGTCGACAAAGACGATTTCATACGGATAGGCGTCGAGAATGCCGCGCATAACGGTTTCATCAACAGTAATCATAGTCCCTCCTTGTCAATATAGATTCACGGCGGAAAGAACATCCTTTCCGCCGTGATCGCATCATGCATAATATGTGGTTTTGGTCAGGTTAAATCATTTACTGTACGCTCGAGGCCGCGGGCATGAGATCGGACATGCCGGGGATGGACATCATCAGCAGATATCCGTTCATCAGGGCGCTCATGTACTCGTTGCTCAGGGCCTCCATGGTCTCGGCGTCGGCGGTTGTGACGTCGATGCGGTTGATCGGCATCTCAAAGTTCACGCTGCTGCCGGAGAACATCGAGCTCGCGACGTCGGCGCTGACCTTGATGGTCTCGGTCGTCTCGCCGTTGCTCTGGTTGACGGTGACGTCCAGGATACCGGTCAGTTCAAAGCCGTCGTCGGTCTGGGTCAGGTCGCCGTCAAACACTTCCGTGATGTCCATGTTCGTCGAGTAGGACTCGCTGTCGGAGGTATTGCTGACATAGGACTCGATGTGATAGCCGTCCGTCATGTCGAAGCTGTAACCATAATACATCTGATTCGAGAACGAATCGGAATAATTATTGACGGCGAGCATATCCATCGTAAAGGCGACGGGCTCGGTGCTGAGGACTTCGGCGCGATAGGCGACAGAGGTGGCTTCGTCAGGATAGGTGGTGTTCTGGATCAGAACGGTTCCGTCTTCGCGCATGAGAATGTCAAAGCTGATAGACGAAGTGACGCTGCCTTCGACGTCGGGGGTGATGTCGATGACCATCTGATATCCGGTCTCGCTCATGAACAGATAGCCGGAAATGGTCGCGTCCTCTTCAGCCTCGTCGATGCCCGAAGCGAAATCGAATTCGCTCAGGTTGACGCTCTCGCCGCCCGTGAGGGCCATGATCGCGTCCACGGCCTTCTGGATCGGATCGATGAAGGCGGAATCGCCCTTCAGGGTGTTCAGCACGTCGCCGAGGAGCCTGACGATGTCCTTGCCCTTCAGGGAGAAATCATAGCGCTGGCCGCTGAGCTCGTAAACGGCGGTATCGTCCACCAGATCGACGATAGTCGCGGTGGCCTCGGGCGTCAGGCCGGACTCGGGCAGATTCGCGCCGACCCACTCGTTGACGGTCGCCATGATCTTGTTGGTGGTCTCTTCGCTCAGAGAGATGCTGGAGAGCGGTTCGACGATGCCGCTGATCGTGGTCATCAGCTGCTCGAGGCTCATGCCCAGGTTCTGCTCGATCAGCGTGCCGACGGGCACTTCGATCGCGTCGGGGACATTTTCGATGCCGGCGGTCAGCTTCATGTCGGCCAGGCTGAACTCAAACCCGCCCTTGAGCAAGGCGTCTTCGCCGTTGAGGATGGCCAGGGTGCCGTTCAAGAGGCCGGTTTCGGTGTCGATGGCGCCATCAATGGCCAGCGTGCCTTCGATGGTGGTGTTGATGTCGCCGTACTCGACATGGATGTTGCTGTAGCTCTGGCTCATGCCGATCTGATCAGCCAGAGCGCCGAACGGCATGGCGAGTACGAGCGCCGCCACCAGCAGCGACAGGATGCGGGAAAGCTTCATACGATATCCTCCTTATTTAAGGGCAAATAACGCCCATTTTATAGTAAGACGAAAGAACGGGACCGAAGGTTTCTGTTTTATCGCACAATTAACAGTCATTTACGCCGTTTTGCCGTCCAGATAGGCGATTTGCTCCGGCGTCAGGCTGAAGTTCAGCGCGTCGAAGGCCTCGTCCATCTGAGCTGCGCTTGAATACGCGCACAGGGGCACGCAGTTGAGTCCGGCGTCCCGGGTATAGGCGACGAGCAGAGCGGCGGGCGAGCGGCCCAGTTCTCTGGACAGCGTGGCGAGCCTTTCGGCGCGTTTCCGGTTTTCGGGGATCCAGTTGTAGTATCTCCAGTCGCCGGCCCTGAGCTCTTCGCCGTTTAAGAGACGCTTGAAGTATCCGCGACCCTGAGCGCCGAAGCCCATGATCGGGAACTGCGATTCCTTGTACCAGCCGAATTCCACGTCCGCCATGGGCACGTGCGTGATATCGCCCGTCTGCGCGGCCGTGGTGAGAGCCAGCGAGTAGTGCAGCTGGCAGAGGGAGAAGGGCGTGAGACCGTGCTCCTCGGCATAGAGGTTCGCCTCGATGATGCGGCCCACGGTCCAGTTGGAGCAGCCGATGGCGCGGGTCTTTCCTTCCATGATCAGCTCGTGAAGGGGCGGCATGATCTCACTGACGGGCTTGGTCGGGCAGTCCCTGTGCAGGAGGTACAGATCGCTGTGATCGGTGCCCATCGCCTTGAGAGAGAGCTCCAGATCGCCCTTGATGTCCTGCGGACTGAGCCGCGGAATGTGCATGGTGTCGTGATCGGGGAAGCATCCCTTCGCGACGATCGTGATCTCGTCGCGCAGGCCGTTTCCCTTCAGCCAGCGGCCAAGGGCTTCATCGGACTTGCCGCCCCCGTACATGCGCGCCGAGTCGAAGGTGCGTCCGCCGTACTCCATATAGTGATCCATCACGGCAAACCACTTTTGATCGTCCGCGATGTCGCCGCGTCCACCGGCGCCCAGGGCGATCTCGCTGAGCGCGACGCCGTTTACGTCGATTTGTTTCATTGAGTGTACCTCCCGGCTGTTCATAAATCGATCTTAAGCGCATCCTCTTTGGCGGTCAGCCCAGCATGTCGTCCAGGATGCGTGCCGCTTCGCAGACCAGACGCGGACATGGGCGCTTTGCGTAGAAGTCGGCGCTGCGCTGTTCAGGGTCGCCGCCGACTTCCGCGCTCAATCCCGCGCAGGTCAGAAGTTCCGAGCAGCGAATGCTGCCTTCAGCCGCCTGAAAGCGCCGGGCGAATTCCCTGACGAGGGCGTAGTGCCCCTTCTTGGCCTCATAATCGCCTGGCGTGTCATATCCTCTAACGATGCCCAGCACGAGCGCCGCCGTGCTGACCGCGCCGCAAGTCTCGCGCAGGCGTCCGAGGCCTCCCCCGAAGGACGAGGCCATCCTCGCCGACGCGTCGATGTCAAAACCCGTCACGTCCGCAAAGGCGCAAAACACCGCCTGCGCGCAGTTATACCCCTTCAAAAACAGCTCGCCGGCGAGCTCTTCGTGGCGCGTCACAGCGTTTTGAACAGCGAAGCGTTTTCCGTGGCGGTGCGGTAAATCAGCTCGCCGAACATGGAATTCGCCCATGCGAACCAGGAACGGGTGTACTTTTCGGGCTCGTCGGGGTCAAAGCTCTCGTGCATGAAGCCTGTGCCCGCGTCCGTGCGCAGGAGCGTCCGGATCAGGGAAGCGATTTCCCCTTCGTCCGTGGAGGTCATGGCCTGCACGCACAGCCCGATGGGCCAGACGTAACCTTTTGGCGTGTGGGGACTGCCGACGCCCTGAGCCAGCTTCCCCTGATAATAGTAGGGGTTTTTCGCACTCAGGGCCCAGGCGCGCGTGCGCTTATAGCGCGGGTCGTCCTTCTCGCACACGCCCAGATAGGGCAGCGCCAGCAGCGAAGGCACGTTCGCGTCATCCATCTGGACGTAGTGCCCCAGTCCGTCCGTCTCATAGGCGTAGATCTCGCCGAAGTCCGGGTCGTCGAGCAGAGCGTACTTTTCAAGCCCCGCTTCGACCTCTTCTCTCAGCTTCACGGCGCGGGTTTTCAGGTCGCCGTCGTGCAGAAGTCCCGCGAATTCCGCCGCGTAATCCATGACCACGGTGATAAACAGGTTGGACGGGATCAGGTATCCCAGCGTGCAGGCGTCGTCGCTGGGCCGGAAGCCTGACCAGACCATGCCCGTGTAGCCCACAGGGGCGCCCCGCCCGCCATGAGACAGGGTATCCTGCGGCGGACAGTCGTGGCGGATGAAGTAATAGGCGCTGTTTTCGCGCTTCTGTTCGGTTTCAAAGGTGGAGATGATGGCGCGCAGCCCGTCGTGGAACGTCTCCGTCAGGAAGGAGGTGCTCTTCGTGGCCGTATAATAGCGCCAGGCCAGCATCAGAGGATAGCACAGAGAGTCGATCTCATATTTTCTCTCCCACACCCAGGGGGACTGCTTCGGCTCATCCTCCGTCCAGCTCCGGCCGTTGTCCGTCACGTTGAAGGCGTTGGCGTACGGGTCGATGAGCACACACTTCATCTGACGGGCGATGAGGCCTTCGATGAGGCCGGCGACAGCCGGTTCGTCGGCGAAGCGAATGTAGTGCAGCACCTGCGCCGTCGAGTCGCGCAGCCACATCGCCTCGATGTCCCCGGTGATGACGAAGGTGTCGCCTTCGCCCAGAGCCTGCACCGTGGTTTCAAGCGTATTGAGGAAGCACTTCTCAAACATGTCGAACAGGCCGGGCACGGGGGAAAGGGTCTGCTTTAGCGGTTCGATGCGTTTTCTGATGATTTCTTTGGCGGTCACGTGTCGTTCCTCCTCTGATCGGTTGACGTCATTTGTGGGGCGCCGTCCTGACTCTCCGCCGGCCTGACGCTGATCTGAAGGACGTGCGTGGCGTCGGCCTGGGTCACCGTAATCAGGCGTCCGTTTTGTGTGAAACTGTCTCCGACGGCGGGTATGCGTTCGATCTGTTCGACGACCCAGCCGCCCGCCGTGACGGCGTCGGACTCGCCGTTATAACCGAGAGCCTCGCGCACGTCGTCGAGGTCGGCCCCGCCGTCGACGAGGCACGCGCCGCCCGGCAGGTACCTTACGGGCTCGTAGACCTCGTCATGCTCGTCGTAGATTTCGCCGACGAGCTGCTCAAGAATGTCCTCCATCGTGATGAGGCCCATGGTCCCGCCGTATTCATCGGAGACGATGGCCATGTGGGTCTTGTTCTTCTGCAGCATTTTCAGAAGGTCCGAGAGCTTTGCCCCGGGCGTCACGAAAAGCGGCGCGTGCATGAGGGCGCGCAGGTCTTTGGCGTCCTTGTTATTGAAGAAATCTTTTTCGTGGATGATGCCGACGATGTCGTCGATATTCCCCTCATAGACAGGAAGGCGGGAAAAGGTATGCTCGCGGAACACGGTCTCGGCCTCATTAAGCGTCATGCTGACGTCCAGGGCCACCACGTCGACCCGGTGGGTCAGGATGTCCTCGGCGCTCAGGTCGTCGAACTCGATGGCTGACCGGATGAGCTCGCTCTCGTGGCTGTCGATTTCGCCCTCCTGGACGGCCTCTTCGACGATGGTGAGCAGTTCCTCTTCGGCCAGTCCCGTGTTCTGCGGCGTGGGGAAGACCCGGCTCAGCAGTTTTTTCCACTGCAGGAAGATCCAGTTGATGGGCAGGAACAGCCCGCGCAATAGCCGGAGTATGGGCGCGAAGGCCATCGCCCAGCGCTCCGCCCGGTCTTTTGCCAGGGTCTTGGGCGAAATCTCGCCGAAGATCAGCACGAGCACGGTCATGACGACGGTGGATACCGTGACGCCCGCGTCCCCCACGTAATGAATGAAGACGACGGTGGCCAGCGACGAGGCCAGGATGTTGACGATGTTGTTTCCGATGAGGATCGTCGTCAGAAGGCGGTCATAGTCTTCCGCAAGGTCGAGGGCTATGGCGGCTCTTTTTTTGCCGGCCTTGGCCAGCGCCTTGAGCCGGGTGTGGTTGACGGTCGTATAAGCTGTTTCAGACGATGAGAAAAAGGCGCTGCATCCGATCAGCGCTGCGAGAGCGACGATAATGCCTATACCGCCAGGTTCCATTGAACGAATCACACTCACTTTTTATGGTCGGGGGGATAGGGGAGAGGAAAAGGACCGATCCGTCACACCAGGACGGCTTCGGTCTTTTCCACGGCTTCGTGAACCAACGCGTCGACGTCCAGGGCCTTTTCGGCCTTTTCCACGTTCTCGATGCGCGGTTTGGTCATGGGATGACGGGGCGTGAAGACGGTGCAGCAGTCCTCGTAGGGGAGGCTGCTCGTCTCGTACGTGCCGATCTTCACGGCGATATTGGTGATTTCCAGCTTGTCAAAGCTGATCAGCGGCCGGAAGACGGGCATTTCGGCGCAGGCGTCCGTGCAGGCCAGGGCTTCGATGGTCTGGCTGGCCACCTGTCCGAGGCTTTCGCCGGTGATGAGCGCGGTGGCGCCGTCGCGGCGGGCGATCTCGTTGGCGATGCGCATCATGAAGCGCCTCATGATCAGC
>JAFRLF010000029.1 GCA_017431365.1 Clostridia bacterium
AGAATCGAAAATGACGAAGCTATAATCGAAACAGATAACAAAGGATCATGGGGTTATTGCTGTGGCTACTATTCAGAGATCAGTGACTGTGTTTTAACGATACACCCATACGTTAGTTTGATGCCATATAATAAAAAAGACAAAGTTATACGCATAAAGTTGAATTCGATCAAGGTTTCTGAAATTCGTATTATCTCATATAGTGGTGAAGAAGAAATCATTTGGAAAACTAATAATAAGTAAAAAGGTGAATTGAAAGTAAAGGAAATACCGCACAGCAATTATAGCATAGAATCCAGCCATGTTGTCAAATAGAATCATGAACAAACAATTGAGCATGTCCTTCGTTCAGGAGTTATCTAGCCGAAGAAAAAACAATAAAACGGAATCTCAAAAGTGTCGACGCTATTGCCAATAGATTACGATAACTTAGCTGACGAACATTGATAATATAATACGCTTCCCTACACCTAGACAAACGCCAACTGGAAGGATCTGCTGACGGAATACGACGGGACTCCGCTATCCTATGACGGGATCGGCAATCTGACGAACGACGGCACGTGGACGTACACCTGGCGCTACGGGCGTCACTGGTGGGTATCTGCTCATACTCATAATAAAACCCAGCCGTGCGGGAGATATGCGCTCTCGCACGGCTTTTGGTTTATAGGCGTATTTGTCTCAGAAAACCATAATCCACATCAGCCGTAAAGCCGTTTGGCCTCCTTCAGGCTCTCCTCCGGATCCATCAGCGGACTGTATTCAAGCCCGCAGGCGCCGGTATAGCCGGCCTTGTCCGCCGCGGCGAAGATGACCTTGTAGTCGTTCTCGCCGTACTGCAGCTCGTGCCGCCCGGGGTGCCCGGCCGAGTGCAGATGCGCGATAATATCCAGGTTCTTCGTGATGTTCGGGATGATGTTGCCCTCCATCACCTGCTGGTGATAGATGTCGAACACGATCCTGACCAGCGGATGGCCGACCTCGCGCACGATGTCAAAGCCCTCCATCCCCGACCACAGGTAATAACCCGGGTGGTTCACATAGGTGTTCAGCGGCTCGATCATGATCGTCACGCCGGTGTCCTCCAAAATGGGCTCGGCGAGCTTCAGCGTCGTGACGATGGCGTCGTGCTGCTCCTGCCTCGGCGCGCCGGTATCCGGGCCCACCTGGGTGATCAGCTTTTTCGCGCCCACGCGGTTCGCGGCCAGACAGCTCTCCCTGAGGCCGTCGAGCCAGGCCTGCCGATAAGCGGGATTCGTCATGCGGAACTCCGTCGTGCACATGCTCAAAAGCTCCACGCCCGTCTCCTCGCACGCGGCGCGGATGGCGTCCAGGTCGAGGCCCTTCCAATTGTACGTTTCCGCGGCGTCAAAGCCGAGGGCTTTTATGCGGCGGATCGCGTCGCAGAAATCCATATCCCTGAAAAAACACGGAACGGGAACACAAAGGCGCATAATGAAGCCTCCTTTTTTATCTCAGGATCACAGCCTGACCGCTTTCCATGGACTGGTTGGCGGCGAAGCACAGTTCAAGGCTCTTCAGCCCGTCGGCATAGGGCGAACGGACGGCGGCCGGGTCGCCGGCGCGGACGGCGTCGATAAAGGCCCGGTCGAGCCGCGCGGTCTGATCGACTCTGCGCGGGATATCCCGCGTCTCAGCGGGGGTGCGTATCACGAGGTTGTTGCGCAGGTGATACTCGAGCACCCGATCCTTCAGCGATATGGCCAGGCCGCAGAAGGGGCGGCTGCCCCTGACGTAGCATCCGCTCACGAGGGTGGCGGTCACGTTGTTGTCAAAGCGGATGACAACGGTCGAATGATCGTCGGTGTCGTACTCCGGAGAGACGCCGTCGACGCCCGGCGTGACCATCCCGCGGGAAGCCGTCGCATAGACGGAGATCGCCTCGCCGTAGAGCCAGCGCAGCCCGTCCATCAGGTGGACGTTCTGTTCGAGAAGCTGTCCGCCACAGGTGCTCTTCTTCTGCCACCACCACGGCCCGGGAATGCCGCCGATCCACGCGCCGTAGACGAGGCCGCCCTTCGGCGCGCTGTCGACTTCGGCCTTGACGATTTCCATCAGATCGAGGTAACGGTCCTGAAAGCCGACCGCCGTGACGAGGTTTTTCTCGGCGACGGCCCGCGCGATCCTTCGGCCCTGCTCGGGATCCAGCGTCATGGGCTTTTCAACCAGGAAGGGAATGCCCTTTTCGACAGCCGCCTCCTCGACGCCCTTGTGAGCCGTCGGCTCGATCGCGATGAACAGGGCGTCAAGCGTTTCCCGGCTCTCATGTGCAAACAGCTCGCTGTGATCCCTGTACGCCCGCCTGACGCCGTAACGCGCGGCGGCGGCGACGCGCCTCTCTTCGATTGGGTCAGCGACGGCGACGACCTGAACGTCCTCCATGTGATCGAAGGACGAGGACATATGTCCGCCCATGCGTCCGCCGCATCCGATCAGTCCAACGCGGATTTTTTCCATCAAGCCCCATCCTTGACTTTCCCAATCTATGGGATACTCCCCTCCTATTTCCATGTCCTTTATCGGAGAAAAATCAAATATTGAATTACCGTTTAAATTTAGTGTTTTTAGAG
>JAFRLF010000030.1 GCA_017431365.1 Clostridia bacterium
CCGGGAAGCGTCCTTTCAAGGATTATTCTCTCTATATGGCCACGAAAAAAATATAAAGAGAAAAGCACAACACAAAGCGCTGCAAATATCAGCCATTTCTTTTTCCGTTTCACAAGTATCCCCCCCCCAGATCCGGTCATACCTTTCGATCGATTCATGGTCTCATCCCTTAATCAATTTCTTTTCGGTCAAGCAAATTGCCTCTCAGACCCGGTCGATCAGGATGACACGCGAGTCGTGCAGGGACATCAGGTCATCCGTAAAGCCGCTTTTGCTCGCGAGCAGATAATACACCTCCCGGCCCTTTGTCTGGACGAACTGGCCCTTTTGCATCAACCGGTTCAATTCCTGTATGCCGACGGCTTTTTCACGGTATTTGCATTCGCCCAGGATAAGACGGCGGTCATCGTAAGCTGCCACGTCGATTTCCGTTTCCATCCACTGATCGTCAATTCTTGCCTGGCCCCACCACTTGCCCACGGTTCGCGGCACAAAGGGAAGACGTCCATCCAACGCATAGCGGTAACAGCCCGAGCGAATCACATCCTCATAGACATAGCCCAGAAACTCATGGTATTGATCGTTGAGGATCACGTCTCTGGACGCTTCCCGCAGGGTAGATATCAGGGAAACATTTGGCTCCAGAAAGGTATAATAAAACCTGAAAAACGGGTCGCAGACGCGATACCGGCGGTCTTTTTTCCTTGAAAGCGGATTGTCCACCAGCCCCACTATGTCGAGATCGACCAGCCTGTTCAGATAGGGATAGACATTTCGCTGCTCCATGCCGCATTGTCTGGCGATCTTTCCCGTATCCTTTTCAGCGCCGCCGATCACGCGCAGGATCGAAACATAAGTCGTGATGTCGCGGACCTCCTGCATCAACAGGTTGGGCGCTTCCAGAAAAAGGCGGCCCGTGCGGTGAAAAAGCAAAGCTTCCGACGCCTGTCGGACGGTCGGGTAATCCAGGAAAAACATCACGTACTGCGCCACGCCGCCTGTCTGCGCGTACACCTCCATGGCGTCTTCAAAATTCGGAAACAGCCTGAGAGTTTCGTCAAAGGAAAAGGGCAGGATTTCCATAATCACGTCAAAACGGCCGTAAAGGGGGGACTGTTCATCTCTGATCTGCCGGCTCATAAAGGAGATGCTCGATCCAAGCAGGATCAGTTTCATGTCATTGAGTGCATGATCGATGATCCACTGGAATTCTACGGTCACGTTTTCGTCCTTCTTTGCCAGGAATGGGAACTCATTGATCGTGATGACCTTCGGCCTCTTCAGCTGCGTCGATGAAAGGAACGCAAACACGTCTCTAAACGTTGAATAGGGACGAAGAAGCGGTTCAAGAAGGCTGTTGTACGACGCCAGAACGGTCACAAAATCATAAAGACACGCCATATAATCGAACGAGGCGCACTGAAAATAGACCATTCCCGCGCCAGCGTTATGCTCATAATAGTCAAGGAGCAACGCCGTTTTTCCGGTGCGCCGCCGCCCGTAAACCGCCATGGCCTTATATCGGGGATGATTTACGAAATCGTTCAACTGCGTCTTTTCCCTGTCACGAAAGTACAGCATCCGGCAGCACCTCCTTGTACTCATAATTCAGTATAAGGATTAGGGCATCGCCTGTCAAGCCAAAAAACGAATCTAAATTCGTCGAATTTAATTTCGTCGAATTTAGATTCGATATTTACATCATGATCCCCACGCCGAAGACCTTTCTGAATCCTTCCCTCCTCAGCGGGAACAGGGTGTCGTTGTTCCTCGTGGGGTGCACCCGATTGGTCAGCAGGACGACGTATTCCCCGGTCGCGGTGTCCAGCCACATGCTGGTGCCCGTAAAGCCCGTATGCCCCACGATGTTCCCCTCCGGCCGGATGCGGTAGCAGATCCACCCGAGCGCCCGCGTGTCGCCCAGGTGCCCCGTCTGGTTTGTGAAGCTGCGCAGCAGCCAGTCCCTCTCGAACAGCGGGTTCGGATCGTCCGGGATGATCGCCGTCAGAAAGCGCCCGAGATCCTCCGCCGTGGAGAAGACGCCGGCGTGACCCGCCACGCCGCCCAGCATCTCGGACGTCTCGTCGTGAACCGTGCCCCGGACGGGATAATCCGTCCGCCCCGGGCGGAACTCGGTGGCAGCGCAGTACGTGTCCGGCGTCGGGTTATACCCCGTGTGATCCATGCCGAGGCGCTTAAAGATCTCCCCCGCCGCCTGATCCAGCGGCTTGCCCGCGTACTTCGACAGGATCTCCCCCCAGGAAGATGAAGCTCAGATCGCTGTAGAGGACCTGCGCGCCCCGCGGCTTCACCGGCGGGAGCGAGAGCAGGCCGTTCACGCGCGCTTCGCGGCTCTCGCCGAACTCCGCCGGCTGATGAAACGGCACGAGGCCCGCCGTGTGCGTCAGCAGGTTCCACAGCGTCACGTCCCAAAGGTCCGGGTGCATGGGCCTCTCGCCCAGCATGTCGGCCATCGTGTCCGTCAGCGAGAGTCTCCCCTCCTGCAGGAGCAGAAGGATCCCCGGCCACGCGCCGGTCATCTTGCTCAGGGACGCCACGTCGAAGGAGGTGTCCTTCGTCATGGGTTCGCGCGCAGGCAGCCACTGGGCGCAGCCGCAGCTCTCAAAAAACAGCGTCTCCCCCCGCCTGCCCGCCAGCATCACCGCGCCGGGGATCTTCTCCGCGTCGACGGCGGCGCGGATATCGCCGTAAAAGGCCCTAAGGCCGTTCATGTCAAGACTCATATGCATATCCTCCCTTATCCTGCGGTTCAGTCGACTCGCGCGCCTGCCTCGCCCGAAGGCGCGGACTGTCCGGCGCGGATGCCCATGTAAAGGCATCGGTGGTCCGTCCCCCGGTAGGCGATCACGCTCTCCCGGTCGAGGGGCTTCAGGCCGCATTTTTCCATCACGCGGCGGCTGGCAGGGTTTTCCTCGAAATAGCCCGCCGTGACCGCCCGGTATCCCATGCGGAAGAGCTCTCGGATCGCGGCGGCAAAGGCCTCGGTCGCGTAGCCCTGATTCCAATGCGCCGGATCGACGAAATAGCCGATCTCCATGCTGTCGCCCTCGACGCCGCATTCGTTCAGAAAGCCGATCAGCTCGCCGCTCCTGTGGATCCCCCAGACGAAGCGCTCCGCCGCGCAGCTCAGGGCCTGCATCCTGAGGAAGAACGCCTCCGCCCGGGCCTCATCCTCAAGATCCGGCATCATATAGGTCCTTGTGACCCGCTCGTCCCGCGCCATGCGCAGAAGGGCTTCCCGGTCGCCGTCTTCGAGGGGGCTCAGCGTCACCCTCTGGCCCGTCAGATACGGACTTCTCTCCTTCATGCGGATCCCTCCTCCGGATCATTCGCACTGACCTTAGTCAGTTCAGCGGGTATCGCTCGAACATGCTCAGTCCAAGGCCCCACTTGTCGGCCTCGGCGGGACGGCCCGTCAGGCCCACGTAATAGGCGTCGATTGCGGAAAACTCCACGGTGACGATGTCTAAATCGCTGAAATAGCAGTGATTCATCAGGTCGTTGGGATTGTTGCGCATCAGATAGTCCACGTAAGCCTGCGTGATGGGGCTGCCTTCATAGGTCTCGTACAGGTCATAGGCTCCGAACGCGTGCAACATCTCGTGCGCGAAGACGGCGGGGTTGTTCTCACGGCCACGCCCGTAGGGCACCAGGACGCAGGCCTCGGGGTAGTACTGCTCCGCGTTGATCTCCCTGTTCAGCACGCCCGTCGACCAGGAGCGGAAGCTCGAGTCGTTCGGCGCGTTGAAGTAGACGTTGTAGATGATGTTTTCCGCGTCGTAGCGCTGCAGCAGCTCCTTCGTGGGGACGTTCTCGTGCACGAAGCCGACGATCGCCTGCGCCGCGTCCCGCCCGCCGTTGTTGTGGATCATGTCCTGTGAGAAGGTCGCGGTGTAGTACAGGTCGCTGTGCTCGTACCAGTCCCAGACGAAGCCGCCGCAGTCGCCGTGATAGCGGCGCGCCTGTTCCGTCAGCCAGGCGCACGCCACGCCGAGGTTGAACCGGTTGCGCAGGCGCTGGCGCGTGTCCGCCTCGCGGCTGAAGTCCCAGTGGGTGGTTGAATCGTCGGCGTAGATCGCGACGACGATCGTCCTGTCCCAGATGTACTTCGCCGTGCCGTGGTTGCCGCAGTACACCGCGTGCCCCGAGGGGCTCTGCGTCCTGGGCGTGTGCTGGATCTCCGTGTACGGGGCGAGGTAATCCGTGAGCACGTAACCCTTGCGGTCCGCGTACTGCACGTAGGCGAAGCCGTTCCCGCCGTCGCCGAGATAGGTCACGTCCCGCCCCGGGGGGATCCGGATGCTCCTCGACGCGTTCTTCGACGGGCCCGTCCGCAGGGTCACGTAGTCCGAGCAGTTCACGACGACCAGGCGGTCGCCTTCGGTATAGGCCAGGGCCGCGGCCCCGCAGAGCAGGGCCAACATAAGGATGAGAGAAATCAGGCGCTTATACAGCATTGTGATACCTCCGTCAATGCGATGCGATGAATGTAATGTTAGCGGGGAGGAATTCCCCACCACCGCTCACGCGGTCCCCCTCCCCACTCCGGTGGGGAGGCTGAGGGAGGGAAGCGAGACCTCTTTCGTCTGTTGCCGCGCTTGGCATCTTCCCGCGGGGACCTCTTCCGTCAGCCGCCTGACGGCGTCTGCCACCTTCCCCAGCGGGGAAGGCTTTTGGATACGCCGTAACTCAGCTCCAGCCTTCCCCTCTGGGGAAGGTGGCGCGTGCGCGCCGGAAGAGGTCTCAGTCTCCCTGAAATAGGATCTGCCGCAGCGGTGGTGGGGAGTCCCCTCAGTCGGCTTCGCCGACAGCTCCCCATACACATGGGGCGCCTTTTGGCGCGCTACAAATTCCAGCCTCCCCGCCGCTCACATGATTGCGTAACTGCTAAACCTTTGAGTCACGACCTCATCCGTCACGGCTGCGCCGTGCCACCTTCCCCTAAAGGGGAAGGCTTTTGGAACCATGCCGGGTAAGCAAACAGCCCCGGACGCGCCGGGGCCAGTTTATCTTTGCCGATGTTTACTCGTCGTCCGGGAGGAGAACCTCGTCTTCGGTCAGGTCGTCGTCCTCGCTCTGTTCCAGATCGACGTTGATGTTGCCGGCCTCGAAGTCCGAGCGGATGGCGGCCTCGATCTCGTCGCGCACGTCCGGGTTGTCCTTGAGGTACTTGCGCAGGTTGTCGCGGCCCTGGGCGATGCGCATCCCCTTGTAGGAGAAGAAGGATCCGCTCTTCTGGATGAGGTCGCGCTCCACGGCCATCTCGCCCAGAGCGCTCTCCTTGGAGATGCCCTCGCCGTACAGCATGTCCACGACGCATACGCGGAACGGCGGAGCGACCTTGTTCTTCACAACTTTGATCTTGGCGCGGTTGCCCACGACCTCGGAGCCGTTTTTGATGGGCTCGCCCTTGCGGATGTCGATGCGCACCGTGGCGTAGAACTTGAGCGCCTTGCCGCCGGTCGTCACCTCGGGGTTGCCGTAAACGACGCCGACCTTCTCGCGCAGCTGATTGATGAAGATCGCCACGGCGTTGGTCTTGGAAATCACGCCCGCCAGCTTGCGAAGCGCCTGGCTCATCAGCCGGGCCTGCAGGCCGACGTGGCTGTCGCCCATCTCGCCCTCGATCTCCTGCTTGGGCACCAGGGCGGCCACCGAGTCGATGTCCACGACGTCGATCGCGCCGGAGCGCACAAGCGCCTCGCTGATGTCGAGCGCCTGTTCGCCGTTGTCCGGCTGGGAGACGTACAGCTCGTCGATGTTCACGCCCAGGGCCTTGGCGTAGACGGGATCCAGCGCGTGCTCGGCGTCGATGAAGGCCGCCGTGCCACCCAGCTTCTGCGCCTCGGCGACGGTCTGCAGGGCCAGGGTCGTCTTGCCGGAGGACTCGGGCCCGTAGATCTCTATAATGCGCCCGCGCGGCAGACCGCCGACGCCCAGCGCGAAGTCCAGCTGCAGGCAGCCGGTGGAAATGACGTCGACCTGCAGCTTCTCAGCCGCGTCGCCCAGCTTCATGACCGAGCCCTTGCCGAAGTCCTTTTCTATCTTGGAGAGCGCCATCTCCAGGGCCTTTTTCTTCTCGTCGCCAAACTGCTGGGCGACGACAGCTTTTTCCTTTTTCTTGTCGCTCTTCTTCTCAGGCATACGCGATATATCCTCCAGTAAAATCAGGATGGCGCCCGTCCGCCGCTGAGCGCCGCATCATAAAAATTATAAGCGGAGCGGCGAGTCCTGTCAACCCGCCGCACGAAAATAGAACAAAAGAACGATGACCGCGGCGGCTAACAAGCCGCCGCCAATCGCCAGAAGGCTCACCGGCGTCCGCGTGGGACGGCCGCGCCGGATGACCACGTAATCAAAGTATGTCTGGGGCATTTCGGCGCGCTTCGCCTCGCCGCGCAGCAGGGAAAACAGCTTCTTGACCCCGTAGGTGACGGCGTCGAACGCGCCGTTCCCGGCGCAGATGGCCAGGAGCCCCACGCAGGTCAGCATCGCTCCCGGAATAAACAGCGCGTCACAGAGGATGCGCAGAAACTCGACCTGCGTGTCCGCCGTCAGTCCGCCCCGGCCGATCAGCAGGCTGAAAAAGCCGGCGACGCCCAGCCCGGCCGGAATAACCCAGCGCCAGAGAGCGGACCTTTTGTCATTCATCAGAGGCCCATCTCCCGCTTATACGCCTCGAATTCAGCGTCGTTGCAGTGGATGAAGTGGCCGGGCACGATCTCCCGCAGGCTGGGCTTGTCGACGGAGTAATCGTGCGCGCGGGCGGGGTTGTACTCGATGCGCTTGCGGTTCTTCTCATACATCGGATCCGGATACGGAATGGCCGACAGAAGCGACTTCGTATACGGGTGCAGCGGATGGGCGAACAGCTCGTCCGAGGTCGTCATCTCCACGATGTGTCCGAAGTACATGACCGCGATCCGGTCGGAGAAATACTTGACCACGCTCAGGTTGTGAGCGATGAACATGATGGTCAGGCCCATGCGCTCGCGCAGGTCGTTCAGCAGGTTGATGACCTGCGCCTGAATGGACACGTCCAGCGCCGAGATGGGCTCGTCGGCGATGATCAGCTCCGGCTCCATGATGATGGCCCGGGCGATGCCGATGCGCTGGCGCTGTCCACCGGAGAACTCGTGCGGATAGCGGTCCGCGTGCTCGGGCACCAGACCCACCAGCTCGAGCATCTCGTCGACCTTGCGGTTGATGTAGTCCTTGTCGGTCACGCCACGGATGATCAGGCCCTCCGAGATGATTTCGCGCACGGTCATGCGCGGATTGATCGAAGCGATCGGATCCTGGAAGATCATCTGCATGCGGGTCATCACGTTGTCCTTGGCGGCGACCTTCTTTTCGGTCTCGTAACGGCGGGTGCGCTCTTCGGCGGCCGCCCCGGTCAGGCCCTTCATGTCTTCGTCGTAGGCCTGCTTCAGCTCGTCCAGACGTCTGGCGCGGTAGCGCTCCACGCACTTGCTCTTTTCCACAAAGGACTGCAGCGCGTTGTCCTCGGCCTTGACCAGCTTGTCCTTCAGTTCTTTCTGAAGGCGACGGACTTCGGCCTGGTCGCCCTTCGACTTTGCCTTCTTTATGAGCTCCTTATAGTCCTGCTTCAGCTGAGCCTTCAGCACGGGCAGACCGTTCTGGCTCGAAGAGATGCGCAGGCCCTCGAAATAGACGTCGCCGTCCGTGGGGTCGTAAAGGTTGATGATGGTGCGTCCCGTCGTGGTCTTGCCGCAGCCGGACTCGCCCACCAGGCCGAAGACCTCGCCCCGGCGGATGAAGAAGCTGATGTCGTCCACGGCCTTGGTCACGCCGGAGCCGCTCTTGAAGTACTGCTTCAGGTGCTCCACGCGCAGCAGCACGTCGTCCTCCTGCTTTTCGCCGGCGATGTCCTCGCGCGCCAGGAGGCTGCGGCTGATCACCTTGCGCATGATGATGGAAACGACGACCAGGCACACACCCGCGACGAAGATCAGCAGGTAACGCGCCACGACGACCCAGAACAGGCCAACGATGGAAATCGAATTGCGCTTGTCCGCCTCCTGAAGGACGGCGTCCAGATACGCCTCCGTCCAGTCGCGCACCGACGATTTGAGGCTCGGATCCGCGTTGTGCAGCGCGTCGGCGATGGCCGCGTAAGAGCCGTCAAAGCCCTCCTCCTGAAGGAGATCGGGCAGCAGTTTGCACAGCAGAAGGCGCGTTTCGGCGGCGTCCGCGAGGTCTTCGCTCTCGTACTTCGCGTAAACGGCGTTCGCAGTCTGCGTCAGCAGGGCGTCGAAATCGACCGCCTCGCCGGCAAGCTTCTTCTCATACAGCGCGCCGAGCTCGGAGATCAGGTTGTCGCCCATCTCGGACCGTTCGGCGGACTGCACCTGGGGCAGCAGTTCAAAATACGCCTCCGGATCGAAGCTGTCGTTCATCCACGCCTTGACGTCCTTGATGGCCGTGCCGTTCGAGACGGCCTCTTCCAGCATGAGGCGCACGGTGGTCATGAACTCAAACCAGGTGCCCGCCTCTTCGCCGTTTTCCTCCGCGAAGGCCGCGTAATACTCGGCGAAGAAAGGCTCCTGCGAGGCGGGCTTCAGCTTGGCCGCCTTGCCCTTGGGCGCGGGCATCAGGGAATTGACGTATTCGAAGATCTCCCTCAGTTCCTGACTCTCCTGCATCTCCTCGACGGATTCGAGGCGCTCGAGGAACGCTTCGGCGTCGACTTCGTCGTTCAGCCACGCGACAGCCGCGCGCTGAGTTTCCTCGTCCGCGGCCGCCTGAACCGCGTCCAGCTTGTCGAACCAGCGGCTGAACAGGGGGCGAATGGCGTCGCGGCGCGCCTGCGGATCCTGGCCGGCCTTCCCGACGGATTGGCTCAGCGCCGTAAAGTAGCTCCGGTCGAAGGCGAGCCGGTCGACGGCGCCCGTTTCGACGCCGGCCGACCTGAGCCCGCCGGACAGGCTGTTCCAGGCGCCGCCGGTATTGGCCAGGTTGTAGAGCCAGAGGACGATCCCCAGGCAGATCAGCACGACGCCGATCACCCGGAGTACGGTGGATATCTTATTGAATAATTTGGCGATTTTCACGCGTTTTCACCTCCCGCAGCGGCGTTTCTCTCCTGCGCTTTGCGCTTCATGCGGGCGATGCGCTCGGTGACGATGGCCGGCGGCTCCACCTTCGGCGCGTCGGGATGCAAAAGCCACGTGGCCGCCTGGTGGGTTTCAGAGATCTGGAACATGGGCGGCTGCTCCTCGAAGTCGATTTCCATGGCGTACTGATTGCGGGCGGCGAAGGCGTCGCCCTTGGGGGGCAGGATCATGTTGGGCGGCGTGCCGGGTATGGCGGAGAGCTTTTCCTTCGTCTCCAGGTCCGGCATGGACGCCAGCAGCGCCCAGGTATACGGATGCCTCGGATCGTAGAAAACGTCCTCGGCCGTGCCGTACTCCACGATCTTGCCGGCGTACATCACGGCGATCCGGTCGGCCATGTTGGCCACGACGCCCAGATCGTGCGTGATAAAGATGACGGACAGGTTCCTTTCCTTCTTGAGCCGGTTGATCAGCTCCAGGATCTGGGCCTGGATCGTCACGTCGAGAGCCGTGGTCGGCTCGTCGCAGATCAGGATATCCGGGTTTGCGGACAGCGCGATCGCGATGACGATGCGCTGGCGCATGCCGCCGGAAAACTCGAACGGATACTGATGATAGCGGCGCTGGGGCTCCGGGATGCCGACTTCCTTCATCAGCTCGATGGCGCGGTGCCGAGCCATGCCCTTGCTCAGATGGAAGGCGTATTCGCTGGAGCGGTCCTTCAGGTAGTCGATCAGGTCCACGGCGCGCTGCTTCAGATCCTTTTCCTGCTTCGCCTCGCCGAAGTGATCGATCAGGGCGGAGACGGTGCCCGAAATGTTGCGCCGGGCCTTGTCCATATCCACCAGGTTCAGCGGCACCACGGACGGGGCGAATTTCCCCTTCGCGGTGAGCTTTTCGTACTTCACCGTGTCCTTTTCGAAACGCCTCTGCTCCCTGGGGTTCTTTTTCAGGCCGTAGAAGTAGCGGTTGATATACGACACCATGCTGGAGCGGAAGACGTACGCCCGGTTGTCCTTGTCCAGGGCCAGCGGGTCGATGGCCTGTTCAACCGCGTCGGCGCATCTCTTCGCGGCGGCGCGGCAGCGGCTTTCGGACAGATTCGCCTCGTTGAAGACGGGCTGTTCACTTTTCAGCGTCTGCACGGCCTTGCGGCGGGCTGTGTCGGCCTTTGCGGCGGAGTTTTCAAGCGCCTTGCAGACGTCGGTGAGAAACTCGTTCATAAACCCGTCGTCCAGGGCCTTTCTAGCCTTCTCGTTGATGGAAGAGACGGATTCCCTCGACGGATCAGCGCTGCCGCCGTGTGTCAGAAGGTAGCCGATGCGGAAGAAATTGGGCTTCTCGGCCTTTTCGTCGGTCGCCCGGACGAGCTTCTGCTTCAGGGTCTCAAATTCCTGCTCAACGTTGCCGGAGATGTCGGGCTTCAGCGCGCCGCCCGCCGCGGCCAGCAGGTAAGGATCCGTGATGCGGCCCGCCGCGTCGGCGATTTCCTTCGCCAGGGACGAAGCCTCGGCCGCGTTCTTGCTGAGGACGGCGTTTTCGTGCTCCTCGATGCTGTCGAGGATGCCGATGGCCTCTTCCCACGCGTTCTGATAGGCGTTTTCCAGCTTGACACCCTCGGCGGTGAACTTGTCCAGCTCCTGACACCGCTCCTTCGCGTTGGCCACGCCCGCCTCGGTCATATTCGCTTCCAGCTGAGACAGCATGGCGTTGAAGCGCTTTTTGCCGTCGGCGCGGCGCTCCTTGTTGTTCAGGATCATGGCCTCGGTCAGCTGCTTGCCGATGCGCATGATGGGGTTCAGAGCGGACAGCGGATCCTGGAAGACCATGCTCAGCTTGTGCCCGCGCAGGGTGTGGAAATCCTCCTCGGGAATCTTCAGAAGGTCGCGCCCGTCGTAGATGATCTCGCCGTCCTCGACGATGGCGTTGCCCGCCAGGATGCCCATGACGGCGCGGGTGGTGACGGACTTGCCGGATCCGGACTCGCCGGCGATGGCCAGCGTCTCGCCTTCGTTCAGGTCGAAGGAGATATCGCGCACCGCGCGCACGGCGCCGTTGTTGGTGCGGAATGATATGGTCAGGTGCCTGACCTCAAGCTTTTTTGCCATGTCAGTTGTCCGCTCCTCTCAGCGACGGGTTGAAGGCGTCGCGCAGTCCGTTGCCGAACAGGTTGAAGGAAATCTCCAGGATCGAGATGAAGATCGCCGGGAAGAAGATGATATGCGGGTACGTGGACAGGTACGACCGTCCGCCGGCCAACATCGTGCCGATGGAGGTCAGCGTGGGCGACGCGTCCAGGTTGATGATGTTCAGGTAGCTCAGCATCGACTCGGAGAAGATCACGCCGGGGATCGTCATGACCGCGCCGGTGATGATCGTGCCCAGGGAATTGGGGAATATGTGCTTGAAGATCAGCCGCCGGTCGCTGGCGCCCAGGGTGCGCGCCGCCAGGACGTACTCATGGCCCTTGAAGCGGTAGAACTGCGTGCGCACGCGGGCGGCCGTGCCGACCCAGCCCGTCAGGATAAACGCGAACAGCAGCGATATCACGGGGCCGACCTTGCTCGCCAGGTGCAGCTGGAACAGCGTCGCCACGACCATGAAGGGCACGTCGTAGAGGATGTCGCTGATGCGCTCCATAATCAGGTCGGTCACGCCGCCGTAATAGCCCTCGATGGAGCCGTAAATGACGCCCAGGATGAAGTTGATCGTCGCCACGGCGATGGCCAGCAGCAGAGAGAATCTCGCGCCGATGGCCAGGCAGGTGAAGATATCCTGCCCGTAGACGTTGGTTCCGAACAGGAACGAAGGCACGAACCCGTTCAGGTAATAGAAGTACTTCGAGTACTCCACACGGACCTTGTAGCCGGTCTGGTTCTTCTGCGCGTAGGTGTACCACACGCCGTCCTGACCGTCGCCTTCGATGCGCAGGGAGCGGTATCCGCCGCGGTGCTCGTCGTCGGAGGAGAGGTAATTGGCGATGTAATCGCCGTTCTCATCCAATACGGGCGCGCCGGCGGTGCCCTGGCTCTCGTCCGCCAGCTTGTACCAGAAGTTGGCGCCGTCGTTGCCGCGCACGTAATGGCCCGTGTGCGTGGCGCTCAGCGGATAGATGACCTGAATGCCCGTCTCGTCCTGATAGTCCATCAGGGCCTGGTATTCGCCCTCGGAGAGATTGGCGTAGAAAAAGCCCACCAGGTTGTAGGTGTCGACCTTGACGTTATAAAACTTCGCGCCGGTCGAGTCGACAAAGGAATCGTAGACCTTGACGATGACCTCGTCGCCGGTCTCATGGCCGATGGCGTTCAGGTAGAGATAACCGGCCTCGGACTGCTGCTGACGGGCGCACCCATCCCAGAAGCCCAGAGGCGCGATTGTGTTGTTCTTCGGGAGAACCATTTTGTACAGGCCGTCGCGGAAGGACACGCTGTAATTCGACACAAAGGGCACGATCAGCGCGAACAGAAGGAGGATCATGATCAGCGTAAAGGCCACCACGGCGCTCCTGTTCGTGCGGAAGCGCTGCCAGGCGTCGCCGAGATAGCCCACGGGCTTGGTCTGCAGCTTTTCGTCCTGGATGTGCCTGTCCTTTTGAACAAAGACAAACTTCTTCGCGTCGACGGACGGAATCTTATTCTCATTCATCATTTCTTCGACCCCATTCTGATCCGAGGATCAATGAATCCGTAGCTGATATCCACGACGATGCCCGACACCAGGCCGATCAGCGTGTAGAATATGTTCAGCGCCATGAAGAAGTTGTAGTCGCGCACGTTGATGGAGGAGATGTACAGGTTGCCGATGCCGGGAATACCGAAGATATTCTCGATGATCAGCGAACCGCCCATGATGCCGATGAATTCGCCGAAGATCATCGGCAGGATGACCACCATGGCGTTGCGCATCGCGTGACGGGAGATGGCCTGCGCCTTGGTCAGGCCCTTCGTGCGGGCGAGGAGCATGTAATCGCCCGTCAGCACCTCGGAAAGCTCCGCGCGCGTGTAGCGCGTAAAGCCGGCGATCACGCCGAAGGACAGGGACATGATGGCGGGCACCATGGAGGTGAACATCTTCCACGTAAACAGGGAACCGGCCTGGCTTTCACTGGCCAGCTGCAGCGGGAACCATCCCAGTTTGAAGCAGAAGATATACTGTACGAGAAACGCATATACATAGCTGGGCACGGAGATGAACACCATGACGAGCGTTGAAATCAGCGCGTCCTGCCACTTGTTCTTCTTCAGCGCAGCGTAAACTCCCAATCCAAGCCCCAGAGGAATGGAGACGATGATGGAATAGAAATTGACGACCACCGTGTAGGGGAGCTTCTGCATCATGACGTCCCAGATGCCGAGGCCCTCGTACATCTGTTCGCCCACGCCCCAGTCCCATTCCGTCAGGATATTTTTGATGTACAGGAAAAACTGAACCATGATCGGGCGGTTGTAGCCCATTTTCTCACGCTTGGCGAGCACCAGATTGACGTCTCGCCCCATTTCGCGCACCGCCGGCAGCGGCAGGAGTTTGATCAGCACAAAGCACATGACCGTGATCACAAACAGCGTCAGGAACATGAGCAGGATACGCTTAATGACATACTTGGTCATCGGAAAACCACCTTAATATAAGGATGATGGATCGATGCGGGTCACGAACGGCAAAACGCCGAATACAAGGGAAAGGCGGGCACAGGTTTTTTGCCCGTGCCCGCATGGGTTACGCGCTTAAATTGGCGTCTTTTCCCGGAAAATCAGTACACCAGCTCGTTGTTGGCGATGTACTCGGCCCACTCCTCGTCGGAGTAGTTGTAGGTGCCGTACTCCAGTCCGCCGAAGCCGATCAGGGTCAGATAGGTGTCGGAAGCCTGGTTGTACTTCTGGCTGGTCAGGGAGGCCACGTTCCTGTAGTACAGGGAGGTGGTGGTGAACCAGTTCAGGAAGGCGTGCTCGACGCCGGCCACGATTTCGCAGCGGGTGGCGTAGGAGTAATCGCCGAAGGCGCCCAGCGCCTCGTAGATGGTGGGCACGTCGGTGGTGGCGTTGTTGGCCCACATCGCCCAGTGGTTCAGGCTGTCGGTGATCTCGCCGATGTCGCCGCCGAAGTCGAAGGTCACGGCGATGGCGTCGGTGTCATAGCCGACTTCCATCTGGTTGCCGGAGCCGTCAGCCGCGTCGGTGTAGCAGCGGGCGAAGACGCCGAAGGGATCCATGGTCGCGCCGCCCCAGGTGGTGAAGATCATGTCCGCGCCGCCGGAGTACATGGTGTTGTAGTAGTCGTCGTCGGGAGTCATGACCATGGTGATCTTGCCCTCGAACTTGCTGCCCTTGACGGCCTCGGTCAGCTGATTGAGGAAGTAGTTGTACATCTGGACATAGATGGTGTCACTGTTGTACAGGCGGATGTCCAAGGTGATCTGGCTCTCGCCGTCCCAGATGCCGGCTTCAATGGCCTTGTCAGCCGCGATCGCCATGAGTTCCTGAGCTTTGCCCATGTCATAGCCGGTCATGGCTTCATAGGCTTCGTCCAGGGTGGCATAGTCGGCGCCCTCGCCGTAGCTCATATCGAACAGTTCGACCAGCGCTTTCTTGGCGGGCTCGCTGTCACGGTACAGAGCACCGGTGAAGGGATCGTAGCAATACATGTAGTTGATCATACCGTAACCGCCGGTACCGGCAGC
>JAFRLF010000031.1 GCA_017431365.1 Clostridia bacterium
AGCATCATCACCCTTGCCACCAGCGCCGCCTTCAGGACTTTCAGGACTTTCAGGGATGTCATCAAGCTTAGTGTTTTCGACGCCCTCAGCGCCCTCGGGGATTTCCCCGGGCCCATCACTTCCCGTGGCGGATACGGCAGCAGCCTTTACGGGAATCGGCTCGGACTCACCGTGCTGCGCAGCGCCGTGCACTCGGCGGCGCACTGCAAGGATCTGCGGACTCTGGTGGAGACACGCTTCGTCCCCCGCATGGAGCAGGGAGAGCGGATTTTCAACTGGCACTTCATGACGGGTGGCCCGGACATCCTGAGCGGCCTGAGCGGCAGGGCTCAGATGCTGAACGAGAAGCCCTACGCCGTGCCGTTCAATCCTTCGGGCGAGGGGGAGAAGCCGGACAGGCTCCTGCTCGTCGACAATCCGGCGGTGGTGGTGTCGGCCTTCAAAAAGGCGGAGGCGGGCAACCGCTACATCCTGCGCGTCTACGAATCCGATGGTGAAGACCAGACGGCGCGGATCTGCCTGCCGAAATTCGGCATTGATAAGACGGTACAGTTGAAAGCCTTCGAGCTCGTCACCTTCGCTGTGTGGCCGGAAGAAGGGCGCATGGAAAAGACTAGCCTGCTGGAACTCGACGTATAAGGCGTTTCAAGCCAAATCAAAGCGGAAGTCCGGATACGGGACTTCCGCTTTGGTGTATTCGCATATAGGTGCGTTACGCCTCCGGTTCGACGACGGTGTACGGCACATACTCGCAGTCCGGCGCGCTCTCGCCCCTGATGATGTGCGCCAGAGCCCGCATGGCTGCCACGCCCATCTGGTACTGTCCCTGCAAAACATGCAGGTAACGGCGTGACAACGGCGTCGTTCCACCCGAAAATCCGTCGAAGTAGACCAGGGCTTTCTGATTCTGCAGCCCTTTTTCTTCGAGCACCGTGTATGTGAGCCTGGCGATGGAGAATTCTACGGCAAAGTAGGCGGTGATGTCCGGATGGCTGTCGACGAAATCCGAGAGTTCGCGCGTGTAGGTCTGGATGCTGACGGCGTCGTCGTCTTCCCTCGGGAGATAGGCGTCCATGTCGCGCTCAAAGTATGACCCGTCTACGGGAATGCCCGCGGCGTGCAGCGCGTCGCAAAAGCCGTGAAAGCGGGCGTTTATGGTGGAGGTGTCGGTGTGCGAGTGGGAGATGTAGCCGATCTTCGTATGCCCGTCGCGAATGAGGCGCTCGGTCAGCTCGCGGGCGGCTCTGTAGTTGTCCGTCGTCACGACGGGGATGGGAATGCCCTTCATCGCGCGGTCGACAAGGACGAGCGGAAACTTTTCGAGGTAGAGCTTCAAGACCTCGTCGTTGTAGGACTTGTCCTGGGCGCCCATCAGGATGACGCCCGAAGCGCCGGCTTCGCGCAGATCGCGCAGGGCCTTTTTCTCGGCCTCGATGGAACCGTAAGTCAGCCGCAGGATCATCAGCATGTTGCGGCGCGCGCATTCGTACTCGATGCCCTTGAGAATGTCCATGCCAAAGGACGGCCCTATGGAATCGAACACCACGCCGATGACGATCTGTTTGCCCGGCGCGGGCGCGGCAGGTTCCTCGTCGGCCTCCTCAGGCTCGGGACGCAAACTGGTGACGAAGGTGCCTTTGCCGGGCTGCCGGAACACGAGCCCGCGATCCGCAAGCATTTCCAGCGCCTTTTTGCTGGTGATGCGGCTCACGCCGTATTGCTCCGCCAGTTCCATCTCGGAGGGCAGACGGCTGCCTGTTTTATATATGCCGTCGGAAATACCCTTGATCAGGTCCTGGTAGATCTTTCTGTATAGAATCTCTCCAGCCATGTAAACACCTCAGTGTTCAAGTGTTATATCGTTTCTTAATATCATTATATATCAGGATGAGTCTGAACGCAATACCGTATTTTTGGATCGGTGACGGGATGACGTTCCGGTTAACAATGCATAAAAGGGTGGCGCAACAGAGGCTATCCTGTTATAATAGTTCACGGGTCTTGAAATTGAATGCCCGGACTCCACAGCGAGGCGGTTAATGTGAAAAACAGGATGAAACGTTCATATCTATGGGTTCTCTGTCTGCTGCTGTCTGTCATGCATTTGGCAGGTTCCGCCGGAGCCGAAGCGGCCCTCCTGCCGGAGGATATCAGCGTGAGCGACGGCATAGTCGAAAACGACGTCTATGTCGAAGCCGGGCGGACGGAGACATTGTATGCCATACTGTCCCCGGAGGGGGCTGAATCAGAGGTGACGTGGACCGTCTCCGACGAGGCGATCGCGCAGATCAAGGGATCCGGCGAGACGGCGGAGGTGACGGGCATCGCGCCCGGCGAGACGTACGTCACCGCGGCCTGTCCGAATGGGGTGAGCCGCGACTGCAAGGTCACCGTGTGCGGTCCGGTCACCTCGGTGGCGTTTGACACGGCCAGCGTGACCCTGCTAAAGGGCGAGCAGCTGCAGCTGAACGCGCTCGTCACGATGGGAGAGCAGTCCTGCGTGAACCGCATGGTGACATTTTTCTCGAACGATACGTCGGTCGTCCTGGTGGACGAACTCGGCCTCGTCAGGGCCGTAAGCGCGGGGAGCGCCGAGGTCACCGCCATGGCGGACAACGGGGTGAGCGCGACCTGCTGCGTCACGGTCCGGAACGGAGACGAACCGACCGAGCCGACGGGCGTCGTCATCAGCGACGGCCTCGTTGAAAACGATGTATGCGTCGAAGTCGGCAGTTCGGAGACGGTATACGCCATCCTGACGCCCGACGGCGCCGCGTCGGAGCTCACGTGGGCCGTATCCGACGAGAGCCTCGCGGCCCTGACGGCCCGAAATGACAGAGCTGTCATCAGAGGCCTTGAGCCGGGTGTTACCTCAGTCACCGTGACGCTGGGAAACGGCCTGAGCTGCATGGCTCAGGTCACCGTGTGCGAACCGGTCACGTCGGTCGAATTCGACGCGGCGGAGCTGTCCCTGCCGCCGAAGGGCGCGTATCAGCTGACGGCGCGCGTCGCGGCGGGCGATCAGAGCTTCGTCAACCGCCTGGTGAGTTTTACGTCGAGCAATCCGTCGGCTGTTCTCGTGGACGAGCTCGGCCTGGTGCGGGCGGTTGGCTCGGGTCAGGCGACGATCATCGCCTCGGCGCGAAACGGCGTCAACGCAGTCTGCACGGTGCGCGTCCGCGAACTGAGGAAGCTCGTCCTGCCTTCGTCCCTGACGGTCATCGAAGACGAGGCCTTCATGAACGACGCCGGGTTCGACCTGGTCGTCCTGCCCGTGGGCTGCACGTCCATAGGCGATTACGCCTTCGCGGGGGAGAGGACGCTTCTGTACGTGAAGATCCCCGACAGCGTGACGAGCATCGGCGAGCACGCCTTTGACGACTACGCGGGCGGGAGCCACGTCCGGATCATCGCGAACGAGGGCTCGTACGCCTGGTCGTGGGCTGTGGCCCACGGCTACGAGATCTCCGGCAACGTTGAGTGATTTTCGGCGGGCTTGAGATTATTGACTGCATAAAACAGGCCGGGCGCAGCGGTTGACGCTTGCGCCCGGCCTGATCGTTACAGCTCGTGCATGCGTTCTCGGTAGTATTTCAGGAAACAGATCAGTTCGGCGGCGCCGGTGATCGCCCAGCTGAATATGTACAAAAGGTACAGGGATAGGATCGTGTGAAAGTGGGCGAATACGGTAAACACCCAGATCACGCGGAACACGCACGACCCGAGTATGACGATGACCGTGGGAACAAAGCTCTTTCCCAGCCCCCGCGAAGCCGCGATTGAGCAGTCCATCAGCGCGGAAAAGGCATACGAACAGCCCATGACCCGCAGCCGGATAAGGCCGGCCTCCGCGACGGCGGCGTCCTTGGTGAACAGGGACAAAAACCCGCGTCCGAACAGCACCAGCGCGGCGCTCATGGCCGCCGCGATCCCGAATGACAGCCCGAGGCATATGACATAGCTCCTGATGACCCGTTCGCGCCGGCGCGCGCCGAAGTTCCGGCTCATGAAGCTGGAGCAGGCGGTGTAGACGGCGGCCATGACGTCGTATACCAGGGCGTCCGCGTTGGCCGCGGCGGCGTTGCCCTCGACCGTCACGGCGTCGAAGGTGTTCACGCCCGCCTGGATGAACAGGTTGGCGATGGCGAAGATGGCGTTCTGCAGGCCGGAGGGTACGGAGATGCTCAGCACCTGGCGGCACTTATCCGGATGCAGCTTTAAAAGCGCGCGGCGCAGGGCGTAGGACTCGTCGCGGTGGGTGAGAGAGAGGATAATCAATCCGGCTGACACGTATTGCGAGAGCGCCGAGGCCAGCGCCACGCCCGCTTCGGCCATGCCGAAGGCGATGACGAACAGGAGGTTCATCGCGACGTTCAGAGCGCCCGCCAGGGACAGGAACATCAGCGGACGGCGCGTGTCGCCCGCGGCGGAGAGCACCCCGCTGCCAAAGTTGAATATGGCCAGCGCGGGCATGCCGAGCAGATACACGCGCAGATAGCGGATCGCGCCGTCGAGGAGCACGTCTTTCGTGCCCAGCAGCGTCAGAAGCGCCGGCGTGAAGGCGAATCCCAGCCCCAGGAGCAAAAGCCCCGTGATCAGCAAAAGGAGCGCCGAGGTGTGCACTGTTTCGCTCACGTCCCGGTGGCGCTGCGCGCCAAGGTAACGCGCCACGGTCACGTTCACGCCGCTGCCCATGCCGATCATGAAGCCGGTGAACAGCGTCACAAGGATCGTCGTGGAGCCCACGGCGCCAAGCGCTTCGGCCCCCGCGAAGCGGCCCACGACGGCGATGTCCGACATATTGAACAGAACCTGCAGCACGTTTGACAGCATCAGCGGCAGGCTGAAGCGCACGATCGATGAAAACAGCGGCCCCTCGGTCAGAGAAAGGCCGCGCGAATTGAACATAGAGCAAATTCCCTCCCGTCAGGGGTATATTATAGCTTTCTGCGGGAGGCGTTCAATCAGATATTGATTAAATAAAGTCTTGACAATGCGTTTATAACATAATATCATAATATAGAATTGCGCCAGAGCGCATATTAAGAGGAGGTACGAACCATGAAAAAACTGCTTGCCCTTATGCTCGTCCTGAGCCTGTCCATTTTCGGTTTCGCCGCCTTTGCGGAAGAAGCGACCCTGACCGAGGATGAGGTCAAAATCGAAGGCCTCGGCGGCATTGAAATTCCCGAACTGACGGCCCGCGATGTCGAGAGCTACGCCGTGGGCGGCTATACCGTGACCAACGACAATGAGACCTATACCGTCAACACCGGCAGCCTGACCTTCAAGGTCGACGTGTCCGCCTATCCGGGCGTGCTTGTCCTGACGAGGGATTTCTACGCCTCGATGAAGGGCTACATGTCCTATGACTACAACGCGGTTCTGCCCATCATGGAAGAGAACGACGTCCATCTCTGGATCATTGATCAGGAAACCGGCAACATGATGATCATCTATACCGTCGAGGGAGACGCCTTCTCTCAGCAGACCGGCAGCTTTACGACGCTCTCCGCCGCCAATCAGGCGCTCATCGCTCAGGTGAACACCGGCTCCGCCGACATCTACACGATCGGCAACTGCAACTGGTTCGCGCCGGGCTCCGAAGTCCTGGCGACGATCGTGGGCGGACAGTACGTTTGCATCGAATACGGCACGGGCGACGGCGCTACCGAGGAGGACCTCCTCGACGTGATCGACATCCTGTCCACGATGACGATCGAATAATCATTTTAGCGGCAGACTTTTATGGCCCCTCTCGACGGGAGGGGCTTTTACCACATCTATAAACCGGGAGGCGACACCTCATGACATTCAGACGCAGTCTGTGCGTTTGTCTGGCGCTGATTCTCGCGCTGTCCACGCTGTCCTTTGCCCACGCGGAGGGACAGAAAAAGGCAACCGTCATGATCTACATGTGCGGCGCCGATCTGGAAGCCAAACATCATCAGGGCACCTCGACCCTGACCGATATCAACCGCGGCTCCGGCATGAACCGGGACGCGGTCAACGCCGTGGCCGTGCTCGGCGGGTCCGCGTCCTGGGCATTGGGCTACGACGCGCAGAAGATGACCTACGTCGAGCTGGGCGGACGGCGCTCGACCGTGACGGGCGAAGGCCCGCTGGCCTATATGTCCGAGCCGCAGACGCTGACCGATTTCATCGATACGACGGTTGAAAACTATCCCGCCGAGGAGTACTATCTCGTGATCTGGGATCACGGCGGCGGCCCGAACCTGGGCATGTGCCATGACTTCTGGTCCGACGAGACGCTGAGCACCCTCGGCCTCGGCACGGCGCTCTCTCAGACGAAGCTGGCGGCCTCCGGAGAGAAGCTGACCGCCGTCCTGTTCAACGCCTGCCTGATGGATTCGTTCGAGGTTGCGGCGGTCATCGCGCCTTACGCCGATTACATGGTCGCCACGGAGGAGTCCATGTACGGCATGGGCTACGAGTGGCTCGGCATGCTCGACACGGCGACGCCCTACGACGCGCTGTGCAAGCTGGTCGACGACACCTATAAGCTGAACGAGACGGCCTATGACGCTCAGGGCGACGACGTGATCAACACCGTGTCCCTCGTCGACCTTCAGAAGGTCGGCGCCGTCCAGACTGCGATGAACGACTTCTTCACCGCTGTGACGCCCGATCTGGACGAGGTCAGCTTTACCGCCGTGTCAGGCCAGCGCCGAGACAGCGCGGCCTTCGGCATGGGCGAGAGCGGCGGCAACAGCTGCTACGACCTGGTGGATCTGGGGAGCCTTGTGAACAACCTTCGCGACCACGCGCCCGCCGAGGCGGACGCCCTGCTGACCGCGCTGGACGAGGCCACGCCCTATGTGGTGACCTCCGACGCCGCATGCTACGGCATGACGGTGTATCACCCCTTCTACAACAAGGCGCGCGCCGGCAGCTGGATGCAGGTGTACAACGGGCTGGGCGGGCCGAACGCCTACCTTGATTATCTCCATCAGTTTGCCTCCATCCTGACGGGGACGCCGCTGGCTGACTGGACGGGCCTCAACACGGACGTGCCCGACGCCAATAAGGACAACCGCGTGCTGTTCAACCTGGCCCTGACCGAGGAGCAGGCCGCGCATTACGGCGATTCCTCCCTCGACGTGCTCAGAGTCAACGACGACGGCTCCTATTCCTTTACTTACCGCAGCGACAAGACCTCGTTCGAAGAAGGACGGCTGACCGGCGAGTATGCCGGCACGGCGCTGTTCGCCGTATCCGGGGGCGACATGGTTTCCCCGCCGCTATACTACGAGCTGACGGCGTCCGGCCAGTACCGCCTGCCCGCCGTCGTGAAGCACGAAGCCACCGAGGACACCGAGGCTTTCGAGTCTCCCGCGCTCATCAACCTGACCCTTGATCCGACGACCAAGGTTCTGACGCCCGGCGGTGTCATGATCTACGACGAACCGAGCGGCGGCTACACGACGATCTACAACCTGTCCTTTGACGACGTGGACAGCCTCAGCGTGACCGTCGACACCCGCACGGAGAAGAGGGACGAAAACGGCGTCCTGCTGCCCTTCGCCGATTGGGATGTGGCGTCCTCCGAGACCTGGCAGGCCGACGCGGACGACAGCTGGAACTTCGCCCTGGTGAACGACGTTTACGCCACGGATCAGCTCTACGCCACGTTCCAGGTGACCGACAGCCAGAACTACGTCTATTCCAGCGAGCTCAAGGCCGTCAAGCCTGAGGTCATCATCGACGAGGTGTTCGTCACCTACGATGATCTGGGTATGGCGCTGATCGACAAGGCCACCCTCGCGCCCATGAACGGCGGCGCGATCCTCTCTCTGGCGCTGACCAATATCTCCGACAGCGAGGCCGTCATCACCCTCGACAACCTGACGGTGAACGGCCAGGCACTGGACCTCACGGCCACGTGCTATGGCAACGGAGAGAACTGGGGCCTTTTGCCCGAGGAACTGCAGCAGCTCGTGCTGACGATCCCCGCCGGCGAGCTCGAGGCCATTGGAACCATTACGGACATTACCTTTGACCTGAACCTGAGGCCGACCGAAGAGGACGAGCCCTTCGGTACCGTTCCCGTTAAGGTTCAGGCGAATCTGCAGCTGTAATATGGTGATAAAAGCGCGGGGCGGCCGCAGGCTGCCCCGCGCTCTGTGCGCTATGAAAAAGTCATTTATCGTTTCTTTGCTGATCGCGCTGACGCTGGCGCTCGACGTGTCTCCGGGGATGGCCAACGCCGCGCTTCCGGCCGCGTCGGTCACTGTGACGGACGCGCAGTTGCAGCCGGGAGAGGCGATCCTTTCCCTGACGGTGGGCGCGGTGGAGGGCGGAACTATCTCGCTGCTCGACCCGCGGTTCAACGGCGAGCCCGCCGGTTTTGACCGGGGGGATCCTGACGTCCAGCTGGACGTCCTGGAAGACGGCGGCCTGGACGCCGACGTCGTCATACGCTCGTATGACGACGATGAGACTTGCGATTCCATCTCGTTCCGCGTCGCCGGAGGGGGCGCCATTCTGGGCACAGTCTGTATACAGAGTTCTGACAAAGGCTGGCAGGTCGCCGAATCATCGCCTCGGTCCCCGCTGATCGTTACCGAAGCCGCCGGGCCTGAAGCTTATCCGGAGCCGTTCAGGCTTGGGGATACACTGCCCGCGGAACGCGCGGCGCTCCTGGATTACGGGCAGGCCGTCGTCTGCCTGCGCCAGGAGGATGGATCCTTTCTGCCGGTGTGCGTTCTGCCGGCGGAGGTGTCGGACGACGGCGCCGTCAGTGCGTCATACTCGGGGCTTGTCCTGACGCTGGACGATGACAGCGACGTCCTCTTTTCACTGAAGGAGTCGCTCGGGGCGGACGGCGTCGTCTGGGAGAGCGCGCTCAACACCCTGACGGGCGAAGCGATCGAATACGCTGAGATGACGCTGGCGCTGTGCCGCGATCCGGAAGGATTCAGGGTGACCGGACAGTCCTTCGATGCGTGGGAAACGGGCGGCGTCTGTGATTTCGCGCCTTATGACCTGTTCGACACGCTGCTCATCACGCAGCCCCTGTATGCCTTTGAAGAGAAGGACGGCAGGACGACGCTGCGCCAGACCGGCAGCCGCGCAAGGCGCGTCGATATCGACGGGCCCATGTCGCTGCGCTTTCAGGCCACGGAAGAACTGGGCGACGTGTGGGTGTATTTTGAATTCTTTTTCACGGATCAGACGGACGACGTGCACATGCCCTTTCCCCTTGTGACGATGGAGGAGGTCGTGCCTTGAAGGATCTGAACATCTGTGTCAAGCCGGCCTCAGCGGCCTGCAACATGGCCTGCCGGTACTGTTTTTACGAGGACGTCTCCCGCCGCCGCGTAAGTCCTTTGCGCGGGATGATGAGCCTGGCCGACGCGCTCTCTCTGATCGACAACGTGTATGGCGGCCTTAAGCGCGGGGACAGGGTGACGTTTATGTTCCAGGGCGGAGAGCCGACGCTGGCGGGCCTGCCCTTTTTTCAGGGGTTTGCGGAATACGCCCTGGCGCCGGGCCGGTCGAAGAGGGTTGAGACACATCTCAGCCTGCAGACCAACGGCCTTTTGCTGGACGACGCGTTCTGCGACTTTCTGAGGCGGTGCGACGTGCTGGTCGGCTTGTCTCTGGACATGGATGCTGCCGTACACGACAAAAACCGCCTTGACAGGGGCGGAGCGGGTACCTACGCCCGCGTGGAAGTCGCCAGGCGACGCCTTCATGAGCACGGCTGCGCCTACAACGTCCTGAGCGTGCTCACGCGGGAGATGGCCCGGCATCCGCAGCGGGTCTGGGCGTTTATTCGGGAGAAGGGCCTTCAGTACGTGCAGTTCATACCCTGTCTGGGACCGTTGGACGGATCCGAGGACTTTTGCGCCTTGACGCCTGGGGACTTCGCCTCGTTTTATACCGGGTTGTTTGGCGCGTGGCTCGCCGATCTGAAAAGAGGGCGGTACGTGTCCGTCAAGCTGTTTGACGACCTCATCAACCTCCTGCACTCCGGCGCTGTGAACGCCTGCGGCCTGACGGGGCGGTGCAGCGCGCAGATCGTCGTCGAGGCGGACGGGAGCGTGTATCCCTGTGATTTTTACTGCCTCGACGAATACCGGGCGGGAAACATCCTGACGGATAGGATCGAGGACATACTCGCCTCGCCGGCTGTGATGGCGTTTTTGACGCGCCGTGTGACGAAGCTGCCCCTCTGCGACGGCTGCCGTTATAGCGCCCTGTGCGGCGGCGGCTGTCCGCGCATGCGCGCGCACGTCTGCGCTTCGCCCGATGGCGGCGCGTGCGGATATCAGCGCTTTTTGGACGCGTGTCTGAACGACATGACAGCCCTGGCCCGAAGCCTCCGACCTATTTGAACGCTGCGGCTGCGGTTTGCGGCGGAGTGCCTCTTTTCACAGAAGGGGATTTGTATTATAATGTATTCGGAATATGGGTGTCCGGGCGCTTTCCGACGCTAAAGAGGGGAAAACGTCCTGTTTGCGTTATCTCACAATGGCTGCATAAACTTCGGACGGAGGCTGACATGATGAAAAGACGGGTGGCGGCGCTCATTCTGGCATTCGCATTTATGGCGGGCGCGGCTCTGGGCGAGCCAGAGAGCGAATTTGAATACTACATCGGTGAGGATGGGACGGCCTGTATCAGCGGGTATGCCGGTTCGGCCGTCGATCTCGCGCTGCCCGCCGAGCTGGGCGGCGTCGCCGTCACGGCCGTGGAGGAATACGCCTTTTATGGCCTGAACGACGTGCAGACCGCCGTCGTGCCCGAGGGGTACGCGGTCCTTGGCGACTGCGCCTTCGGATGGTGCAGCCAGCTGAGGCGCGTGACCCTGCCGTCGTCCCTGCGCCAGGTGGGGAAGAACCCCCTCATCGGCTGCGACGTGATTCAGGATGTCGTGACGGCGGGAGAGGCCTTTGCCTTCGAGGACGGCCTGCTCCTGAACCGGGACGAGGGCCTGGTCGTCGCCTGCGTCGCGTTGACCGCGGGCGAGGACGTCGTCATACCCGACGGCGTGACGGAAATCGGCGGAGGCGCGTTTTACAACATCAACACCGTCAAGAGCGTGACTCTGCCGCCGACGCTCGAGGCGATCGGGGAGGACGCCTTCGCTTATTGTTACGGGCTGTCGCGCATGGAGATTCCGGAAGGAGTCGGGCAGATCGCCGATACGGCGTTCGACGGCCTGGACGAGCTCGTGCTGATCGTCGCGCCGGACAGCTACGCTCAGACATGGTGCCAGGATCACGGGGTCACATGGATGGCGACAGTAAAGAAAGCGCCGACATCCGAGCCTGAAACCGCATCTGAGACGGAAGCGCCCTCAGAGACCTCAGCCCCGGCCGAGACGGAAACGCCCTCAGAGACCTCAGTCCCGGCCGAGACGCAGACGCCTGACGAGACCCCAGCTCCCGATGAGACGGAAGCGCCGACGGCAACGCCTGAGCCCGGCGACCGCGAGCCTGAGTCTGAAGCCGGGACGGATACCCACGAAGTCGATTCTTCCGCCGAAGAAGCGTCCACCGCGCCGGCAAGCGCTCTCTATGTGCCCGGCGAGACCTTCGACGAGGGAGATTTTACCTTCGTCATCCGGGCGGACGGTTCCGCCAGCGCGGCCGTGTATCACGGCGCGGACAACAATGTCACCGTCCCCGGGGAAGTCGCCGACACCTGGGTGACGGCGCTCGAGGAGGATCTGTTCCGGGGCATGGATCAGCTCACCGGCGTGACTCTGCCGGACAGCGTGGTGGACATCGGCAGCCGCGCCTTTTACGGCTGCCTGAGCCTTGAAAGCGTGTCGCTGCCTCCGCATACCCGGAGCCTGGGAGACTTTGCCTTCTACAATTGCCGTAAGCTTGAGACCGTGTCCCTGCCCGCGTCACTGACGGCCGTGGGGCGCAACCCGTTCATCTCCTGCGTGGGGCTCGGAGAGTTTACGGTCGATCCGGAAAACCCGGTCCTGGAAACGGTGGACGGGGCTCTTTGCGACCGCGAGACGGGAACGCTCATCTGCTGTCCCTATACGGCTGTGGAGGGCTATTACGAGGTGCCGGCGCAGATCCGTGAGATCGGCGCGTACGCGTTTTATAACTGCCGCGGGCTCACTGACCTGGCGGTTCACGGCGGTGTGGAACGCATCGGCTCATACGCCTTTTTGGACTGCGTCAATCTCAAAACCGCCGACATCCGCGAGGGCGTTGCCGTCATCGGTATCAAGGCCTTCGGGTACTGCGCGGCGCTTGAGGCGGTTTCGCTGCCGGCTTCGCTGGAGCGCGCGGACAGCTGGGCCTTTATCTCCAGCCCGAACGTGACGGTCGTCGCGCCTGAGAACAGCTACGCGGCCGACTTCTGCCGCGCCAACGGCATCGCTTTACAACCCGCGGAACCGGTGGTATAATCACGCAAAGCGCCGGGGAAACGAAAATGATCCGGAGATCGGCGGCGCTTTTCAGTGGGGAAAGAACAGAAATGAAAGATATCGAGTTTTTAAAGGAAATCACGTCCATTCAGGGCACCAGCGGCGACGAGGACGCCGTCAGGGATTACCTGCGCGCCCAGTACGAGGGCGTGGCGGACGAGATCGTCACGGATGGCATGGGATCGCTCATGGCCCGTCACGGCAGCGAGGGGCCGCGCATCCTGGCCGTGGGACACATGGATGAAGTGGGCTTCATGGTCCGGCGCGTCACCGACGATGGGTTTGTCAAGTTCTCGCGCTGCGGATTCTTCTTCATCACGGGCGTTTTGTCGCAGCACTTTACCATCAAGACGGAGAAGGGCCCCGTCGACGCGCTGTGCGCGCTCGGCCCGGGCACGCCCTTTGACAAGTATCCCGACATGGACGACCTCTGCCTGGACATCGGCTGCTCCAGCCGGGAAGAGGCCGAGGCGTTGGGCGTTCAGGTGGGCGATTTCATCGAGCCCAAACCGATTTTTGCCAGGTTCGGCCCCGAAAAGAAGCACCTGGTCAACAAGGCCTGGGACAACCGGATCGGGTGCGCCGTCGCCCTGAAAACTATGCAAGCCGTCAAGGCGTCCGGGCATCCGAACATCTTCCTGGGCGGCGGGTCGGTGCAGGAGGAGGTCGGCACCCGCGGCGCCAGGACGCTGGGGTACATGGCGCGGCCGGACATCGCCTTTTCCATCGACATCGCCACGGTGGACGACATGCCCGGTGGCCGGGGCGAGGGCAGCAAGCTCGGCAAGGGACCGGAGCTGTGCTACATGGATTCGCATACGATTTCGCAGCGAAAGCTCGTCAGATTCGTCATCGGCGTGGCGAAGGAATGCGGTATCCCCTACCAGACAGCGATCATGAAGCACGGCGGCACCGACGCCGGCGAGTTTCAGAACGTCCTCGCGGGCGCGCCGTCCATGCTGATCAACGTGCCCTGCCGGTACGCGCATACGCCCACCAGCATGATCCACTACGACGATTACGTCAACACCGTCAGGCTTATGACGGAGGTCGTCAAGCGCCTCGATCAGGCGGCTGTCGACGAGATCCGCCGTTACTGAGCCCGAGATCATGACCAGTCCGCCGAAGCGGCGGCGACGACCACCCGGAGGAAGTGAACGCCACGGTCACGAGGACGATATCCATACGCGGTCTGCCCATATACTACAGGGTCGTCAGGCCGGAGCGGCCTGTGCGCCACAGGGTGCTGCTTTTGTGCGCGCCCGGGTTCCCCACGTCCTGCTGGCGGCTCATCCTGCCGGAGCTTCTGCGGGCGGACTGCATGTGCGTCATATGTGAGATGCCGGGCTTCGGCCACAGCAAATTTCCGAACGACGTTCCCATCGATCCCGACCTGCGGGCCAGGTACGTGTGGGGCGTTCTGGACGACGTGGACCTCAACGAGCGGGCGAACTGGCTCAACGGCTGGCACCTGATGGCGCACGGCTCCGCGGCGGCCACGGTCATACGGATGGCGCTGCAGCAGCCGGATTACGCGGCGTCTCTGTTCCTGTTGAGCCCGGTGTTCGGCATGCCGGCCGGGCTGATGCCGCGCCCGCTGCTCAGGTCCGGCGCTGGGCGCTGGGCGCTCAGGCGCTGGCTCGAGGCCAACATCCTGAACGACAAGGGCTTTGACAGGATCGTCCGGCGCATTTACGGCTGCGCGCCGGTCAGGACGCAGCGCGATCGGCTGCAGCGGCAGTACGGGCAGCTTTTAGGGCACGAGGAGACGGCGCGCCGTTTGCTGCTGGAGAGCTGCACGGCCGACATGGAGCGCCTTCACGACCTGTTCCTGCCGGGGATGGTCATCTGGGGCGGACGGGACGCGCTTGCGGGCGGCATACCGGCCTCCTTCAGGGAGAAGGACTTCCCCGCGGCGGAATATCATCTGATCGGCAACGCGGGGCACTGCGCCATGGAGACGCATCCCGAGCCCATCAAGGATTTTTTGCGCGGATGGATACGGGAGATGTGGTAAAAGATAAAGGTTGATTGGCGCGTGGCTTAAATGAGTCACGCGCTCTTATCATATACGACTCGTCAAAGTATCTTATTCGTCAGACCGAGCGGCTGTCTCAAAGTCCGGCCAGACGTCTTCCGGAATGTATTCATGAGAATGTTGATATTCCGTCGGCGTCATATTGGACTTCTTTTGAAAGGCCATGTTAAAGCTTCGGATGGTGGAAAACCCGGCGTCGGAAGCAATCTGCGGCCAGTGTGGCGGTTGGTACGGCTCCAAGGTCTGGCACAGCACAGACAAGTACTGCCGGGTCATCTGGCAGTGCAACGCCAAGTCCAAGGAAAAGAAGCCCTGCCAGAGATGGTGACGGAGTTCAGCGAGGAGCTTTGGGGCAGTCTGGTGGATCACGTGACGGTGCACAACAAGGACAACATCGTCTTCACCCTTACCAGCGGGATGGAGATCAAGGCATAAGGCAGACAGGAATTACGACGCTTCACCTTCGGGTGGGGCGCTTATTTTGTTGTAGATTTTGGCAGGTTTTCATGCTACAATTAGTTAAGCTATTCCTTAACCTGTTTACTGGAGGTGATGTTGGTGCTCAAGAACAACATCGAGCTTGATGTGAAG
>JAFRLF010000032.1 GCA_017431365.1 Clostridia bacterium
AGCTGACGCGACACGCGAATCATTTTATTGATCGTCTCAACCATATGAACGGGAATGCGGATCGTACGCGCCTGATCGGCAATCGCGCGCGTTATCGCCTGACGGATCCACCAGGTGGCGTAGGTGGAGAATTTATAGCCCTTGCGGTAGTCGAACTTCTCCACAGCTTTGATGAGGCCCATATTGCCTTCCTGAATCAGGTCAAGGAAAAGCATGCCGCGCCCCACGTAGCGCTTGGCTATGGAGACGACGAGTCGCAGGTTGGCTTCGACGAGCTTCTTTCGGGCTTCCTGATCGCCGGCTTCCATGCGCTTAGCGATTTCTATTTCCTCTTCCGCCGTCAGAAGGGGCACCTTGCCGATGTCCTTCAGATACATGCGAACGGGATCCTCGATGTTTATGCCCTCCGGGACGCTGACGTCGATGACGTCTTCCGTTTCACCTTCAGGCAAGGCTGGCTCCGCGTCGACAAGATGGATCTCGTTCACCACATCGACGCCCATCGTCTCAAGGGTTTCGAGGATGTGGTCAAACTGATCCGGTTCAAGCTCTACGTCGACGAGCTGATCCGTGATCTCTTTAAATGTCAGCGATCCTTTGCTCTTGCCTATATCGAGCAGTTCCTGCACGCGGTTGGATTTGTCCTGTTGATTGCCGTTTTTTGTTTGATTGTTGTTTTCCAAAGCCCGCTCACCTCTTCCGTCTGCGTTCGGTTCTCAAGCTGTGTGTTCGTTCATCAATAAGGTCAGCTGCCGCATCAGTTCCGCCTTCTCGCCATCGTCGGTCGTCGCCTTGATTTCGGTCCTGATTTGTTCAATGCGCAATTGGCGCTTGTGGCGTCTGATCGTTGAAACGCAATCCCTCGCGGCCGTCACCGCTTTGTCGTCTTCGATGTCAGAATCCATCATCATCGCCTGAGCGGCAGACGCTCTGTCTTCGTCGTCGAATGTTTCGAGCGCCTCAGAGAGCGATTCGCCGCCGCGCAGGCGCTCGGCCATCTTTATATATACGGGCGTCACAAAGATTGAAGGATCGACGAGGTCCGCGTTGATCTTCTGTTTGTAAATCAGCCAGATGAGCAACTGTTCAGCCTTGACATAGTCGGCTGTTGAATCCTGATTCCGTCTGGAGAGGCCGCCCTCCCGACGCACCGTAGCCCTTGAGACTGTCGGAGCGTTCGTCCTGTCGATCTGCCGCATTAGCACGTCGGGCTCATAGCCCGTTTGCAAGGACAGTTCTCTCACATATCTGTCGAGCTCCACAGGGCTTTTGATGCGCTTTAGATATCCACAGACAGCTATGGCGTACTGCGTGCGCCCGTCCTCAGTGCTCAGATCATAGTTTTCCGCTGCCCGAAGCATCTGATATTTAACCGGCGTAAGCAGAGGCAGCGACTCAAAAGCCTCTTTGCCATGCTCCCGGATATACTCATCCGGATCCTGTCCGCCCGGTATGTCGATCACGCGACAGTCGACGTCCTCAGCTCCGAAAATGTCGATAGCTCGCAGGATGGCCTTTTGACCCGCGCTGTCCCCGTCGTAACAGACCCAGACCTGCGGCGCGTTGCGCTTTATGAGACGGGCCTGCTCTTCTGTCAGAGCTGTACCCAATGTCGCTACGACGCCTTCAATGCCGGCCTGTCTCAACGCGACGACGTCCATATATCCTTCGACGAGGATCAGACGCTTGAGACCGCGCTCTTTCCGGACGAAATTCATCGCATACAATCCGCTCTTTTTGAAGAATACCGGCGTATCCGACGAATTGAGATACTTTGGATTCCCGTCGCCCATGACCCTTCCGCCAAACCCGAGGACCTTACCCTGCGCGTTTATGATGGGAAACATAGCCCTATCCCGGAAGGTGTCATATGTATTTCCGTCCGTCTGGCGTTTTGTCAGAAAGGCCTGCACCAGCGTCTCTACATCGAAGCCTTCCTTAAGCAGATACTGTGTCAATCCATTGCCCGTGTGAGGCGTAGACCCCAGGCCAAACCTTCGGATCGTCGCGTCGTCCAGACCGCGCTTATAGAAATACTTGAGCGCAGTCGCTCCTTCCTCTGTCCAAAGAACGCTGTGATAGAACCGTGCCGCGGCGACGTTCGCGCTGTAGATGCGCTCCTTGAGTTCAGTCTGCGACTGAGCGTCGACGTCCGACCGGGTCAACGCCGGAACAGTCATATGAACGCGATCAGCCAGCAGGCGCACCGCGTCCATAAAGTCCATGCGCTCGATTTCCATCACGAATGTGATCACCGTGCCGCCCTTGTGGCATCCGAAGCAATAGTACATCTGTTCGCTTCCGCGGACGCTGAAGGAGGGCGTCTTTTCATTGTGAAACGGGCAGCGCCCCCAGAAGCGGTCACCTTTTTGCTTCAGCTCGACGTAATCGGATACGACATCCACGATATCCGCACGGGAGCGCAGCTCATCCAGCCACGCGCTGGGCAATCTGGATGCCATAAACCGCCTCCATCCACAAAATAAGCAAGGTCCAGTCGATCGAGCAACAGCTTAAAACCGGCTAAACCTCGTCTGAAAACCATTTCTCATTTTGAACGCAATATACTTGCTTCTGATAGTCTTATATTTTCGCCATAAGGAGAGATTTTCCTGCCTCTCTATTTTGAAAATTTCGCAAAGCCGGCATAGCGCCGAAAGCATCGCCGACAAAATATAAGCGCCGCCGTTTATCTCTCAAACAGCGGCGCGAAAGAATGCGGCGACAGCGCTATCAAATCTTGCTCAGGTCGATGGGGTTGATCCACGCCCGGCGGTTCATTTCATCGATGAGAATAATGCGTACAAATCGTTCCAGCGCATCCCGGTGGAAGGTATAACTGGCGTGCGTCAGCCCGTCTCCGGAAACACAGCGCCCATGAGCGTACACCATATCTGAGTGAAACAGAATCGCGCTGACCGGATCGCACTCGATTTCAACGCCGTCCGGGGTAATCTCAACCTGATGAACGCGCGGCCCCTGGGACGCGTAAAACGCCCCGCTTGCCAGCGCTTGGATGACATCTTTTTCAGTGAGGCTGTCAGCTTGGAGGCAGATGAAGGCCCGGCACTGCTCTCCCTCATAAAAATGGGAGTCGTCCGAAGCCACCGTGTTGATGATCGTCCCCTGCGAGGCCGCAACGTCGAGCACGCAAGTCGAATCAGCCCGGTCGCCGTTCCACGGATAGGAGGAGACAGAGTTATAGATTTCAGCCGCGACGACCTGCGGCGCGATCTGCGCTATCGTATCGGCTGTATTGAGAGACCAGGCCGGATGAGCGAGAATGGCGACGCCGCCGCTCAAGGCTATACTATTCAGGCCCTTTCTGAGAGGCTGACCGCGCACGGCGCTTGTGAGGATACTCTCATTGACACCTATACCCACGACGTGCACGACCTGGCCCAACAGATTGTAATCCAGCTCTATACCGGGCAGGAGCAGCATCCCCTCATAATACGAGGCGCGATCTACCGTGCGCTTCCAATGATCAGTAATCGCAAGGAAATCATATCCCTGCGCCTTGTAAATGGCATAGACCTCCTCGGGCGATCTCCGACCGTCTGAGTTTGTGGTATGGGTATGAAGATTCCCCTTGAAGAACTTCTTTTTCTCATCGAAAAGGAACATATAATACCTCTCTATCTGTCACAGACCGTATTTCGACGCCAGATCGTCGAGGGACGCCTCAAGCATGTGCACGACTGCTTTTTTTTCTTCATTGTACGGTCTGACTCCCGGGAAGGAAATGCTTTTACCGACGTCCATTCGTCTCCGGGTAACACTGATATTGACAGGAACAAAGCGCACATGTCCGCCTGTTTTGCGGTTCCACATCATCTCAAGCATGAGAAAGCCGTCATAAAGCGTTCCGTTGGCGGCGTTTTCCTCAACATAATTGACGTCGGGATAGATGATCAGGCTGTCTCCGTTCAAAAGCGCTTCGATGGATTTTTGAAATGTTTGCCGTATTTGAAGCGAACTGCGGTACACGGGTATAGCGCCTGAAGAATTAACCAGGCCAACAAAAGGACGCGAACTTATTCTCGCAAGAAAGGCAGAGAGCGCCGGCTTTATATGCCATGTGATGGGAAAGGTGTATTCAGACAGCTGCTTATGACATGTTTCTATTTCAGTGAACACAGAAAATACCCACGGTCTGATCCCTGCAGGGAGACAGCAAAGCGTGGATATGGGGCCGACTGTATTGCGGTGACGGCAAATATAGATGACAGGATGGACGATCTCTTCCTGATATGAGCAGCGATAATGCCTGAACCAGAGCCTTAACGCGTGCCGGACAAACCGGAAATACCGACCTTGTGAAGCCATGCGTTCCACTCCAGAGATAGATCATATTAAGTAAGTATATTTTATCATCCGCTTCCGATAATGTCGACGGTTTTGAATGGAGAATGTGTAATTTTCATGTGAATGCTATATTTTGACTGGAAAACACATCATCCTTATGATATATTACATTCAAAGTTCATGCTTCGGGATGTGGCAATTATGCGATGCAGCTGTCAGGTATGCGGGACTTACATGGTTCATTCAGAGAGCCTGCGCCTTGGATGTGTGTGTCCGCAGTGCGGCGCGCGCTGCGATGCCTGTCTTGGCACAGACACTGTCATCAGCCGTGACACGCTCAAAACGCTGAAAACCGGTTCATGGATCGAACCCGATTTTAACGCTCAGCAAAGTATGGATGCAGAATCCACGTTATCAGACATGTCCGACAGCGATGAACTCTATCACAATTCAGGGAACAAGTGGTGATCGACAAAACAGGTTTACGAGGAGCGTGTTTATGAGTCAAGTCGATGAAATCTTCAAATTGATTGACCGGGAAAAAGCGCGCCAGGCGCAAACGATCGAACTGATTGCGTCTGAAAACTTTGTCAGTGAGAACTGCATGAAAGCCGCGGGATCGTGCCTGACCAACAAATACGCCGAAGGTTACCCGGGCAAGAGGTACTACGGCGGATGCGATGTCGTCGATGAAATCGAAAGCCGCTGCATCGATGCCTGGAAGCAGGTCTTCAACACGAATTATCACGTCAATGTTCAACCGCACAGCGGTTCGCAGGCGAACTGCGCGGCCTATTCCGCCGTCATTAAACCAGGTGACACCGTGCTCAGCATGAGCCTGGATAACGGCGCTCATCTGACGCACGGATCGAGCGTCAACTTCTCCGGGAAGCTGTACAACATGGTGTTTTACGGCATTGACAGCCGCGGCTATATCGACATGGAAGACGTGCGCCGCAAAGCCCTCGAATTCAAACCAGCGCTCATCGTCACCGGTGCGAGCGCTTATCCCAGGATCATCGACTTCCAGGCCTTCCGCGCTATCGCCGATGAGGTCGGCGCCCTGTTGATGACCGATATGGCGCACATCGCCGGTCTCGTGGCGACAGGCCGTCATCCTTCACCGTTTGAGGCTGGATGTGACATCATCACTACGACAACGCATAAGACGCTCCGCGGACCGCGCGGCGGACTCATTTTCTGCAAGCCTGAACTCAAAAAGAAGATTGACAGCGCCATCTTCCCCGGAAATCAGGGCGGGCCGCTTGAGCACATCATAGCCGCTAAAGCTATCGCAGCCTATGAAGCGATGGATCCCGCCTATTCTGACTACATCGACAGGGTCATAAGCAACTGCAACACGATGGCCAATCGTTTTGTGGACATGGGCTATGACCTCGTCACCGGCGGAACGGACAATCACCTCTTCCTGCTCGATCTGACGAAGAGTGGCGTGACGGGCAAAGTGCTTCAGGAGACGCTGGACCTTTGCCGCATCACGCTCAACAAAAACTGCGTGCCCCACGAGACGCGTTCCCCACAGGTGACGAGCGGCGCGCGTATCGGAACAGCCGCCATGACGACGCGCGGTATGAGCTCCGATGGTTTTCTGGCGACGGCAGGGGTCATCGACAAAGTGATTAAAGCGCTGCAGGGCTCGGGTATCAGCGACGAGTTTATAGACGCGCGCAAGAGCGAAGTCGACGAGATTCTCAACTCGACGCTCACGGCAAACGGATAAAAGCATAGTCCCGTTACAGCAAAAAGACAACGCGCTTCTTTTATAGAAACGCGCTGTCTTTTTATAATTTAGGATTCTATCGTTCCTCGCGGAAGTATGACAGGCCCAAATGAGCCGGAGGCTGGTTTTCGCGTTTGGAGCGCATGCTCGTCACAACAAGGACGATAATCGTCACCACATAAGGCGCCATTTTGTAGATCTCCTTGATAGCCAGATTCATGCCCGTCGGAATATACATGTGGAGGATGTACAGTCCGCCAAACAGGATGCTCGCAAAGACGCCGATGTTCGGCCGCCAAATCGTAAATATGACCAACGCGATCGACAGCCAGCCGCGATCTCCAAACGCGCCGTTGGACCAGATGCCATTGGCGTAATCCATCACGTAGTACAGACCGCCAAGCCCGGCGATCATGCTGCCTACGCATGTGGCGACATACTTGTAGCGATTGACGTTGATACCGGCGGCGTCAGCCGTATTGGGGTTTTCACCCACCGCGCGAAGATGAAGGCCCACCCGCGTGTGCCTGAGAACATACGCAGCTACAAGCGCCACGACGACCCCCAGGTAAGCCAAAAAGCCATAGGAGAGGAAGATTTTGCCGAACCAGCCCGTCGAACTCGCGAAAGGGAGCGTGGTCCTGAAAATGTTGCTGGTGCGGTTCAATGACATATACGCCATATCGCTGCCAGTGAGCTTTATGAGTGACCCGCCGAAGAAGTCGCCCAGACCGACGCCAAACGTCGTCAACGCCAGGCCTGTGACGTTCTGATTGGCTCTGAGGCTGACCGTAAGAAAGCTGTATATCAGCCCCATCAGCAACGATCCGAGCAAAGAGGATAAAAGAGTCACGGCGATGGCGATGGCGGGATTGAGCGCTACGTCCGCAGGGACGGCGTTCTCGTAGAAAAACGCGCCGATAACGCCGCTGATCGCTCCGACATACATCGTCCCGGGTATGCCAAGATTCAAGTTTCCGCTCTTTTCTGTGAGCGTCTCACCTGTGGATCCGTACAGCAGAGGCATGCCCTGCATAACGGCGCGAGGTATGAAGGATACAAAATCAAACACGTCCGGCGGCCTCCTTCCTTGATCTGCCGATATGCACGTTGACCGTATAGCGAATGAAGAATTCGCTCCCGATGATGAAGAAGAGTATGATGCCTGTCAGGATATCAGAGAAGGACTGATTGAGTCCGAACGTCGTGGCGACTTCGTTCGCGCCTCTCTGCAAAAAGACGATGAGAAAGCTCGTCAGTATCATCCATACGGGATTGAACTTCGCCAACCAGGAAACCATGACAGCCGTGAATCCGCGGGATGCGGTGATGGACGTCGTCAGGGTATGATCTGTGCCGCCGACCAACAGCATACCGGTCAGTCCGCAGAGCGCGCCGCTCAAAAGCATCGTCCGCATGACGATGCGGTCAACCTTAATGCCGACGTATCTGGCCGTCCTCTCGCTCTCGCCGACGACGGATATCTCATAGCCGTGCTTTGTATAATTCAGATAGAAGTACATGAACACGCAGATGACGGCTACGATGAGAATGTTCAGGAAATACTTCGAAGGCCCCACCACAGGCAGCCATCCGATCTCCGTCTGCGCGTTGATGATGCCGATCTGGCCAGCTCCCTTCGGCACTTCCCAGATGATAATGAAAAACGCGACCAGCTGTGTGGCGATGTAATTCATCATCAATGTAAAAAGCGTCTCGTTCGTCCCCCACTTCGCCTTGAAGTAAGCCGGGACAAAGCCCCAGATTCCACCGGCCAGCATGCTGGTCAGGAACATGAGCGCGATGATCAGCCAATTCGGCAGCCTGCCTGCCAGGCAGATCATGCACGCCGCTGACGCAAGGCATCCCGCCAGCATCTGCCCCTCACCGCCGACATTCCAGAAGCGCATCTTAAATGCCGGCGTCACTGCCAGCGAAACGCCTAGCAGTATCGCAATATTCTGCACCAAAAGCCATGTGCGCCGCGCCGTGCTGAAAGAGCCCTCGAACATCGTCACATAGAGACTCAGAGGGTTTTCTCCCGTGACGAGCACCGTGACAACCGAACCGACGATCAACGCCGCCAGAACGGACAGGCCCCTGATCAGCCAGGCCATGTACCAAGGCAGCGCGCTGCGGCTGGATATGCGAATAAAGGGCTCGCCCTTTGCTTTACTCATGATCTGTCCCTCCAATGCGCGTCATCATCATGCCGATCTCACGCTTGTCGGTGTGGCGCGCGTCCACCAAACCGCTGACCTGTCCGCCGCACAGCACGAGAATCCTGTCGCACAGTTCGATCAGAACGTCCAGATCTTCACCCACATAGATCACGGCAACGCCATGCTCTTTCTGGTGGTTGATCAGGTCATAAATCGTATAGGATGAATTTATATCCAGTCCCCGAACCGCGTACGCCGTCAAGAGAACAGTTGGCGCCGAAGTGATTTCACGGCCGACGAGCACTTTTTGCACGTTGCCGCCTGAAAGCCGACGTACGGGCGTCGCGAGCGAAGGCGTCTTGACATCAAGCTCCGCGACGACGTTCTGCGCGACCTTCCTCGGCGTTTTTCTGTCTGTGAAGACGCCTGCCCCGCGGCGGAATGACCGGAGCATCATGTTGTCCGTCAGATCCATATTGCCCACCAGGCCCATGCCGAGCCGATCCTCCGGCACAAACGAGAGCGTAACGCCCATGTCTGCGATTTTGACAGGGTCCTGTCCAATGAGACTGACGTGGCGGCCATCGTTTTCAATGTAATCAATAGCGCCGCCTTCCGTTTTCTGAAGGCCGGCGATCGACTCAAGCAGTTCCTTTTGTCCGCTGCCCGAAATGCCGGCAATGCCCAGAATCTCCCCGGACCTGGCCGTAAAGGTGACGTGATCGAGTTTGAGGATCCCATCCTCGCTTCTGACCGTCAGGTTATTGACTTCGATACGAGGTTTGGGATTAATCGGATCGGGACGGACTATGTTCAGGCTGACCTTATGTCCGACCATCATGTTGGTCATTTCCTGCGCGTTGGTGGAACTCGTCGGCATATCCCCCGCATACTGACCCTGCCTCAGCACCGCCACGCGATCAGAAAGCGCCTCGACTTCATTCATCTTGTGCGTAATGATGACAATGGCCTTGCCGTCGTCTCGCATGTTGCGCAAGACAGCGAAGAGCTTGTCCGTCTCCTGCGGCGTCAGCACAGCAGTGGGCTCATCCAGGATCAGAATGTCCGCGCCGCGGTATAGCACCTTGATGATCTCAACAGTCTGCTTCTGACTGACGGACATGTCGTAGATTTTCTGAATGGGGTTTACTTCAAAGCCGTAGTCTTTGCATATCTTCTCAATACGGCTGATCGAAGCTTTCATGTCGAGCTTCCCAGGCATGCCAAGGACGATGTTCTCAGCGGCTGTCAGGACGTCAACCAGCTTGAAATGCTGATGAATCATGCCAATGCCAAGGTCAAACGCGTCCTTCGCGGCGCTGATGACGGCTGGCTTTCCATTGATCAGGATTTCACCTTCATCGGGATAATAGATTCCCGACAGCATGTTCATTAGAGTTGTCTTTCCCGAGCCGTTTTCACCCAAAAGGGCGAGTATCTCACCGCGGTATATGGTCAGGTTTACCCTGTTGTTGGCTAAAACGGAACCGAATCTCTTTGTTATGTTGCGCATCTCAACCGCCGGAACAAGATTGCGGGTCACATTCGCTTCCAAACGCCTCAGCTCCTTTTATAAGTTGCTTCTCTTCCACCGCAGAACAGTTTAACCATCAATCACGAAATAATACTGCAAAAGACAGCGCGGTAATAGGCTTTTCTGCGCTCTCCTTTACAGTATCATAGAAATAAAATAGGCGGAGACTCCCCTGCCTGAACAGCGGAGTCTCCTGGTCGTCAACTGATAATCAGAACGCGGTATCAAGCAGGTTGATGCCGTCGATCTGAACGTTGAAGTACGGCGCGGAACGGAACTTGGATTCCATGAAGATGCCGTTCTCCACAACTTCGGTGTCGGGAGCGAACTCGGCATCAGTATCGACGTCGGCCATGAAAGAGGTCAGGGCAGCGCCCTCAACCGTGAAGGTGGCGGTGTCAAACACGTTGATCTCGCCGTTCATGATCTTGGCCTCGGCTTCAGCAATGGCCTCGGCCGTGCCGGCCGCGGCGGCCTGCTCGTTGATCTCAGTCAGTTCGACAGAACCGGTAGACATGTCGCCGGTCCAGTCCACATCGATCGCCTCGCCGTTGGCGACGCAGTTGATCATGTAGCGGAAATAGGGCGCCCAGTTGATGCGGGAAGCCACGATATAGGTGTCGGGGCAGGCGTCAGCCGCGGAGCCGTTGTAGAACACGAACGGGATACCCTCGGCCTGGCAGGCTGTGGGAGCGCCCATGGAGTCGGCATGCTCGGAAATGAGGACGCAGCCGTTGGAAATCAGCTTAATAGCGCCTTCCTTTTCAAGGGATTCATCATACCAGGAACCGGTGAACGTGACGTCCATCGTAGCGCTGGGGCATACGGAGCGAACGCCCAAGAAGAAAGAGGTGTAGCCAGAGATAACTTCGGCGTAGGTATAAGCGCCGATGTAACCGACCTTGGCCTGATCCTCAGTGATCTCGCCATTGGCGATCATCTCATTGAGCTTCATGCCAGCCGCGACGCCTCCCAGATAACGGCCTTCGTAGATGGAAGCGAAAGCATTGTGGAAATTGGGCAGGCCAGCGGTATGAGCCTGAGTGCCGGTGGCGTGGCAGAATTCAACGTTGGCATATTCCTTGGCAGCCTGGATCAGATAATCCTCGTGGCCAAAGCTGTCGGCGAAGACGATGTTGCAGCCCATATCGGCCAGATCGCAAGCCGCCTCGTAGCAGCTCTGATCCTCGGGCACATTGGTCTTCAGAACATATTCGACGCCCAGTTCTTCACAGGCTTCCTTCGCAGCATTGATGAAGTTCAGGTCATAGGTAGAGTTCTCGTTGTGCAGGAAAATGAAACCGACCTTGACGTTCGTGGCCCCTTCTGCGGACGCGCAAACGGCAAACATGCTCATGACCAAAGTCATGGCGACGAGGATGCTGACCAGCTTCTTCATGATGAATGATCCCTCCATTTGGGCTCGGGAAAAACTCTCCCGGCACAATGAATCATACATTTTTGTCCCACATATATGAAAGCATTGTTATGTAAAATCCCTCTGAGCCCATATCTTCTAACCAAATCTTCACATTGATTTACTCACTGATTGATGATTCATATCCTTCAATGAGATACCTTCCTCTCGTCTGCATATATTTTTTATAAAACCAAAGCACGTTATTCCTTTTTTCCGAAATAACCTTTTCCCCGACTATGGCGTCCGGGCATCTTTCGTGCTATAATGCGAGCAGTTATGCTTCATAAACCTGAATTCAAACAAAACACTATGCTGTGACGTAAGCAAACTGCGACGAGCAAGGAGCTCATGACAGAAAGGCGGATATACTCATGTATCTTAACGGAACTCAAATACTCGAAACGCCAAGACTGACGCTTCGCCCCTTTCGAGTTGAGGATGCGGAAGACATGTTTAATAACTGGGCATCCGACCCGGAGGTCACAAGGTTTTTGACCTGGCCGGCGCATAAAAGCGTCGATATCACCCGCATGCTCCTCGAGGATTGGACGACCCGGTACGAGGATAAGAGTTATTTCCAGTGGGCTATCGTGTTGAAGGAAAGCGAGAGCGTCATAGGCAGTATAGCCGTCGTCGATTTCAAGGAAGACCGGTGCTCGACGGACATCGGTTATTGCCTCGGCAGAAGGTATTGGGGGCATGGCATTATGCCCGAAGCGCTGGCAGCCGTTATGAATTATCTTTTTTACACTGTGGGCGTTAACAGGATCGCCGCGTGTCATGACGCGAATAACCCCAAGTCCGGACGGGTCATGCAAAAAGCCGGCATGAAGTTTGAGGGGATACTCCGCGGCGCCGGAAAGAACAATCAGGGCATCTGCGACGAAGTCTGGTATGCGGCGCTGCGTTCTGACAGAGAACACGCTCAAACGCCATCTCCTTCTTCACCCTCTGATGAACGCGCCTGATTCTTTTCGGTGAAGCGCTTGACACGGTTAACGTACCCGTCCATAATTGGATGAGTGATAGGATCCCTATAATAACCGGCAAAAGCTGAAACTCCGGCTCGAAAGGCGGTCTAATAAATGAAAATCGCCGTTTTCTATGAAAACATATACGACGGCGCCATCGCGGCGAACAAGCGACCGGAAACCGTACTGGAGGATTTGACCCAGCAGGGCCTTAAAATGATTTACCTTTCTCCCGCGTCCTGGCGGCGAGATGAAAAATGGCTTGCTCCTCTACTCGAAAGGCTTGGCCTCGCCATAGAGGGGATGCACGTCCATCTCGATTTCGTGGCACGGCCCGACACCCTCGAATACCGGGACATCGTCGATCTCGCCTCGGGCTGCGGCGCGGGAAACCTTCTGATCGTCCCAGGCATGCTGTCAGGCCGCAACACAGCCGAAGCCGTACAGCGCATGCTCGACGGCATGAGACGAACCACCGAATACGGTCAGAGGCGCGGGTTGCCCATCCTTATGGAAGACTATGACAGCCTCATCTCCCCCTATAACAGCATAGCCGGACTCGACTGGTTTTTGTCGCAAGTCGAAGGGCTGGGATGCGCCTTTGATACGGGAAACTTTGTCGCCTTCCATGAAGATGAAATGCAGGCTCTTGAACGCTTCAGATCCAGAATAGTGACGGTGCATCTGAAAGACCGCGTTCATGTGACGTCTATGCCATGCGAGCACGCCTTTATCTGCGCGAACGGCGAAGCCGTCCACACCTGTCCTGTTGGAAAAGGCTTCATCCGCATTGATGAAATCCTGCAGTCTTTGCGTGAAAGCGGCTATTCGGGAAACGTGATAGCCGAGCTCTATGGCTGCGATTCCAGCCATCTCCTGGAAGATATATCCTCCTCTTTGGCCTATCTCAGGGATAAAACTGGTGAAAAGGCATAGCAACACTTTGTGCGGCTGATTTAGCGCGTATTCTGATCATGAATGGAAGGAGCAGTATTAATGCCTAGATCAAAATTCGACGAACGTCTCAAAGCCCACCAACAGGAGCTGAGTCAATTATACAGCGAGCTTTACTCAGGAGACAGGGAGAGCTACGACGCGCTCATAGCCCTCATGCGAGCGGCATATAAACAGCGTCCGGCGTCGATGAAGCGCCTGGATGAGAAGCGCGTCGGGGAGCCTGACTGGTACAAGAGCCAGTCGCTCGTCGGGATGCAGCTCTACGTTCAGTCCTTCGGCGGCAATCTCAAAGGCGTACGCGACAGAATCGATTACCTTCAGTCATGCGGCGTCAATTACCTTCACCTGATGCCTCTGCTCGAAAGCCCCGAAGGCCGCAGCGACGGCGGTTACGCCGTATCGGATTTCAGGAAGGTTCAGCCTGAGCTGGGAACCATGGAGGACCTGAAGGATCTGGCCGCCGACTGTCACAAAAAAGGCATGTCGATATGCCTGGATTTTGTAATGAACCATACCAGCGAAGATCACGAATGGGCGCGCCGCGCCCGCGCCGGAGAGAAGGCATTTCAGGACAGATATTTCTTTTACGACGACTGGGAAATCCCCAAGGAGTTTGAAAAAACGGTTCCCCAGGTCTTCCCCACCACAGCCCCGGGCAACTTTACCTGGTGTGAGGAAGCTGGCAAAGTCGTCATGACGACGTTCTACCCTTACCAGTGGGATCTTAATTACGCCAATCCGGCCGTATTCAACGCGATGACAGACGATATGCTCTACCTCTGCAACCAGGGCATCGACGTCATCCGGCTGGACGCGACGCCCTATATCTGGAAAGAGCAGGGCACGAACTGCCGCAATCTCCCGCAGGTGCACACGCTGGTCCGGATGATGCGGCTCGTCTGCGAGACGGTTTGTCCCGGAACGCTGCTGTTGGGCGAAGTGGTCATGGAGCCCTCCAAAGTCGTCCCGTATTTCGGTTCGGTAACGAGGCCGGAATGTCACCTGCTCTACAACGTGACGACGATGGCCAGTATATGGCACACTGTGGCGACGCGTGACACGCGCCTTCTCAGGCATCAGCTGGGCCAGGTGTTCGCCCTGCCGAAGGAATACGGGTTCCTCAATTACCTGCGCTGTCATGATGACATCGGCTGGGGACTGGACTACCAGTTTCTCGCGCAGTTCGGCATGAAAGAAGTGCCGCACAAGAAGTACCTCAACGATTACCTGACCGGGAAATGGCCCGACAGTCCGGCGCGCGGCGAATTATACAATGACGATCCACGTCTGGGAGACGCGCGCCTGTGCGGCACTACGGCCTCACTCTGCGGCATAGAGACGGCCAGGACGCAACAGGATAACGGCCGTCTCAAATGGGCGCTGCGGCTGGACGTGAGCCTGCATGCGCTGGTTCTGACGATGAGCGGTCTGCCCATCATTTACAGTGGCGACGAAATCGCGCAGGAAAACGATTATTCTTACCATGATGATCCACTGAAGCAGGCGGACAGCCGCTATCTGCACCGCGGACGCTTTCCATGGGAAAACGTTCCTCTCATCGATGATCCGGACACCGTTCAGTCGGTCATGTTCCGATCGCTCAGACAACTTGAGGCGCTCAGAGCCGAACACCGCGTGTTCAATTGCCTGGCTGACACCTGGATCGTGAATACGGGAGATGACGCCGTTCTCGGCATAGGCCGATACTACGAAGGAGAGAAGCTGATCGCGCTTTTCAATTTCGGTGACAGCGACCGCTATATCTCCGTCGATGAGCTGGGTGATTACACCAACCTCACATCGGGCGTCTATGTCGGGAAGAGCGCGGCGGCCCTGCCGAGTCACGATTTCGTCTGGCTGCTGTGCGATTTCGACAAGAAAAACTGATACCATCGTATCTTAATCCACGTGGCTCGGTTAGCGCTTCATCTTCATCCTTCGCATAAAAAAGAGCGCAAGACAGGCGGCAATGCGATGTTTATCGCTAACCTCACCATCTTGCGCTCTTGATCTTTTTTCTTAGAAGCGCGGTAACACGACACTCCGTCACACAAATATCAGAGGATGTATTTTTTCAGATTCTGCTGCCGATCTTCAACGGCCATCTGCTTTTTGACGTATTCGGCGTCGACGACGACAGAAACCTCCGGAGCGTCGCCTCCGCCCGCGTTGTAGGCGATGTCGCTCAACATTTCCTCAAGCACCGTATGCAGACGCCGCGCGCCGATGTTTTCCATCTTTTCGTTGGCGGCGTACGCTTCCTCAGCAATGACCTGAAGGGCGGAATCGTCAAACTTCAGATCGACCTTATCCACCGCGAGCAGCGCCTGATACTGGCTGATCAGGGCGTTGTCCGGCTGCGTGAGGATGAGCTTGTAATCCTCAACGGTCAGAGGCTGGAGTTCAACCCTGACGGGGAAACGGCCCTGCAGTTCAGGGATCAGGTCGGAGACCTTGCTGACATGAAATGCGCCGGCCGCGATAAACAGGATGTGATCCGTCTTCACGGGGCCGTATTTCGTTTGAACGGTGCAGCCCTCGACGATGGGGAGAATGTCGCGCTGAACGCCTTCGCGCGAGACGTCGGGTCCATGGCCCGAAGCCTTTCCGGCGACCTTGTCGATTTCGTCGATGAACACGATGCCGTCCTGTTCGGCGCGGTCGATCGCCTCGGTGTATACGGCGTCCATGTCGATGAGGTTCTGCTCCTCCTCGTTGATGAGAATGCGCCGCGCTTCGCGCACTTCCATCTTGCGCAGCTTTGTCTTCTTCGGAATCAGGCCGCCGAGCACATCGTTCATGTTGACGTCCGTGCCTGGTATCTCGTTGTGAGGAGTTACTTCCTCGACCTCTACCTCAACGATCTCATGTTCGAGCTCTCCGGCTCTCAAGCGCGCGATCACTTCACCGCGCTTTCGACTGAGGTTCTCTTTCTCATCGGGTGAGATTTCGGGTGTGCGCGGTTTGTTGCCGAGGAGAAGGTCGATCGGATTGGTCGCCTTTCTCCCGCCCGGACGAATGATGAGATCCGCAAGGCGCACCTCAGCTGCCTGGCAGGCCTTGACATGTACGCGGGCCTGATGCGCTTCCTTCGTCAGGCGGACAGAGGCCTCAATCAGATCCCGGATGATCGTCTCGACATCGCGTCCGACATAGCCGACCTCGGTGAATTTCGTCGCTTCTACCTTGACAAAGGGCGCGTCGACGAGCTTGGCCAGCCTGCGGGCGATCTCCGTCTTGCCCACGCCGGTCGGTCCTACCATCAGGATGTTCTTGGGCGTCACTTCCTCCTGCATTTCAGGCGGCAGCTGCGCGCGGCGATACCGATTCCTCAACGCAACGGCGACCGCTCTCTTGGCTTTGTCCTGACCGATGATATAGCGGTCCAGCTGCGCTACGATCTCGCGAGGTGTCAGTTTATTCACAGTCGATCACCTCCACGCGGATGTTGTCGTTCGTATAGACGCAAATCGAGGCCGCAATATGCAGCGCGCGGTTTGCAATTTCATCCGCCGGAAGATCCGTATTCTGCATCAGAGCGCGGGCTGCGGCAAGGGCGTAATTCCCGCCCGATCCGATTGCAAGGACGTCGTCGTCCGGCTCGATGACCTCGCCCGTTCCGCTCAGCAGCAGAAGGTTTTCCGCATCGGCGCAGATGAGCAGAGCTTCGAGCTTGCGCATGGCTTTATCCTGCCGCCATTCCATGGCAAGTTCGACCGCGGCGCGCTGCAGGTTCCCGGCGTACTGCGTGAGCTTTCCCTCAAGCCGTTCGCTGAGCGCAAACGCGTCTGCCACCGTTCCGGCAAAACCGGTGATCACTCTTCCGTTAAAGATCCTCCTGACCTTGATGGCCGTATTTTTCATGACGACGCTTTCACCCATGGTCACCTGGCCGTCGCCGGCGATGGCGGTTTTCCCATTGCGGCGAACGGCGCATATCGTCGTACCCTTAAAAGTCATTTCTCTGCCTCCATAATAACATCCCTGTTCACTTCGTCTTTCAAACGGTTTATCTCTTCGAGTGAGCGCTCGCTCATTTTCTCATACCGGACGCGCTTTCCACCCTTCGGTCTGTCCTGCAGCGGCTGCAAAAGGCCAAAGTTCGAGTTCATCGGCTGATAGTCGTCCGTCGGGGTCGTCGTATGACGCATTAGCGCGCCGAGAATCGTCGTCGACGGAAAATCCGTTTCCTCCACGCCATTCAGGCTCTGATACAGGCCGATGGCCGCGACCATGCCGCTGGCCGCGGACTCGACATAGCCCTCGACGCCCGTCATCTGACCTGCAAAACGGATGAGAGGTCTGTCCTTTAAGGCGTAGTTCCTCTGCAGAAGGCGCGGGCCGTCCAGATATGTATTCCGATGCATCACGCCGTAACGGGCGAATTCAGCCTTCTCCAGCCCGGGGATCATGCCGAAGACGCGCTTCTGCTCGTTCCACTTTAGCCGGGTCTGAAAGCCCACCATGTTGTAAAGCGTCCCGCTTGCGTTGTCCTGCCTCAGCTGTACCACCGCGAAGGGCTGCTTCCCCGTGTGCGGATCGACGAGGCCAACGGGCTTCAACGGGCCGAACGCCAGCGTCATCGGCCCTCGGCTTGCAAGGATTTCGACGGCCAGGCAGCCTTCGAACACCATACTCTTCTCAAAATCATGCACATCGGCCAGTTCCGCCGTCACAAGGGCCTGATAAAACGCCATGTACTCGTCGCGCGTCATGGGGCAATTGATATAGTCGTCGCCATCGCCACGGCCGTACCGTGAAGCGCGGAATGCGCGATCCATATTGATGGAATCCGCCATCAGAATGGGCGCTTCGGCGTCGAAAAAATGCAGGCCTGACACGCCGAGATCGCGCGTTATGGCCCGACTGAGCGCCTCGTCCGTCAGCGGGCCCGTCGCGATGATGCAGGGCTCCGACGGCAATTCTTCACACACCGTTCGCTCGACATGACAGAGCGGATGGCGCTCGAGCGTCCGCGTGATAAAGTCGGAAAAGGCCTGACGGTCCACAGCGAGAGCGCCGCCCGCGGGAACGCGAGCGCCCTCCGCCGCGTCGAGGATGAGCGAGCCTATCGCCTTCATCTCAGCCTTCAAAAGGCCTGAGGCGTTTGTCAGGTGCTCGGCCTTCAGCGAATTTGAGCACACCAGTTCGGCGAAGCTTCCCGTAACATGTGCAGGCGTCTGCTTCACGGGACGCATTTCTATGAGGTCGACTGGTACACCGCGGCGCAGCAGTTGATACGCCGCTTCGCATCCGGCGAGCCCGGCGCCTACGACGGTAACGCTTTTATTCATCGCTCTCAGCTCCGGCGGACGTGTCTGCCTCGACGCGCGTCCGGCATTTTTCATCGACACATACGTGCCAGACTTCGCCCTTGCGCCCGCGCTTTAAAACCATGCGGCCGCCGCACTGGGGGCATTTTTCGGTGACAGGCTGATCCCAGCTGACAAAAGCGCAGTCCGGGTATCTCTCGCAGCCAAAGAACTTGCGCCCCTTGTGGCTGACGCGTTCAATGATCCTCGCGCCACAGTCCGGACAGGGAGTGTCGATGTATTTGAGAAGGGGCTTCGTATTGCGGCACGCGGGGAAATTCGGGCAGGCGAGAAAACGCCCGTACCGCCCCTGTTTGTATACCATCATGGCGCCGCACTTGTCGCACGCAACGTCCGATACCTCATCCTCGACTTCGACCTTCTCGATTTCTGTCTCGGCCTTCTCCAGCGTATGTTTGAAGGGCTCGTAGAAATCAGCGACGACCTTATGCCAGTCGATCTCCCCTTCTTCGACCTCATCGAGCTGCTGCTCCATATCAGCCGTAAACTGGATGTCGACAATGTCGGGGAAATACTCCTTCATCATATCCGTGATGACCATGCCGAGCTCTGTGGGAAAGAGCCTCTTGCTCTCTCTTGAAATGTATCCCCTGGCCATGATCGTCGTGATCGTCGGGGCGTATGTGGATGGCCGGCCGATGCCCTTCTCCTCCAGCGCCCGCACCAACGAAGCCTCAGTATAACGCGGCGGCGGCGCCGTAAACTTCTGTTCTCCGCTCGTATCGATAAGCGTCAGAGTTCCGCCCGCCGTGAGATTCGGCATGCCGAAGGATTCTTCAGCCTGCTCGTCATCCTGACCTTCCTCATAAACCGTCGTAAATCCGGGAAACTGCACGCGTGAACCGGACGCGCGCATCAGCACGCCGCCGCCCGTGATATCAGCGGACAGTGTGTCAAAGACCGCGGGCTGCATCTGGCTGGAGACAAAGCGCGCCCACACCAGCTTGTACAGCTTATACTGATCCTTGCTCTGCGAACCCTTGATGGCATCCGGGTGACGGTTGACGTCCGTGGGACGGATCGCCTCGTGCGCATCCTGGGCCGATTTGCGGCTTTTGTAGACGTTCGGCTGCTCAGGAAGATACTCCGCGCCGTAAACGCGCGGAATCATCTCCCGCACAGCGGCAACAGCTTCGTCCGAAACACGGGTCGAATCGGTACGAATATAGGTCACTAGACCCTGCGTCCCTTCGCCGGCCAGCTCAACGCCTTCGTAGAGCTGCTGAGCGATCTGCATAGTCTTGGCTGTCGTGAAACCGAGTTTGCGGGACGCTTCCTGCTGCAGGTTGGACGTGGTGAACGGCGCCGCTGGATACTTTCTCCGCTCGGCCAGGCGCACGTCGCTGACCGAGAAAGACGTGCTGCGGATGGCATTGGTCACCGCTTCGGCGTCGTCACGGCTTCTGAGTTCAGTGCGCTCACCAAATGAGACGAAGCGGGTGTTGAGCTTTTCGCCCGTCTCGGTCTTAAAATCAGCCTGAACGGTCCAGTATTCCTCGGGAATAAAGGCGTCTATCTCGTGCTCCCTGTCGCATATCATGGCCGTCGCCACGGACTGAACGCGGCCGGCGCTGAGTCCCTTCCTGACCTTTGCCCAAAGGAGAGGACTGATCTTGTATCCGACAAGACGGTCCAAAACGCGGCGCGCCTGCTGCGCGTTGACGAGATCCATGTCGATCTGTCTCGGCGACTTTATCGCGCTCTTGACGGCCTTGTCGGTAATTTCGAAAAACTCCACGCGGTTGACTTCAGACGGATCGATGCCGAGCACGTTGGCCAGATGCCAGGATATAGCTTCGCCCTCGCGGTCCGGGTCTGTCGCGAGGAATATTTTCGAAGCGCCCTTGGCTTCCTTGCGGATGCGGTCAAGGATATCGCCGCGTCCCCGTATTGTTATATACTTTGGCTCAAAGCCGTTTTCAATATCGACGCCGATCTGTGATTTCGGCAGATCGCGCACATGCCCGTGCGAGGGTTCAACTTTGTAGGTTCTGCCGAGGAATTTACCGATCGTGTGCGCTTTAGCAGGCGACTCCACGATCACAAGCTTATACGTTGAAGCCATGGGGATAATACCTCCGTGGTTTTGATATCCCGGGAATTTCATCAGCCGCCGCAAACCGCCGGTTCCGTCTTTCTCCGGTCCTCTTTTATACGAGCGCGCGGAACATCCTGCCGGGCGACTGTCTTATTATTCCCTGCATTTCAAGTATTGTCAAGAGCGAATTCAGGCTCGAGCTGTTCATTTTTGTCTCAGAAACGAGATCGCTGAAGGATTTTTCCTCGAACTTCAGCAAATTGACGATCATCTGGGATGTCTCGTCCAGGCCCGCAAGAGCGTTCATCGTAAGCTGTTCAGCCTCCGGAGCGCCTTCCCATGCGAAGTAACTGAGGATCTGCTCAGGCCCGATACACGCGAGAGCGCCTTCTGTAAGTAGCTTATTGTTGCCCTCGTAAGCTACCGAGTACACTGATCCAGGCACGGCAAACAGAGCGCGGCGCTGTTCTTTGGCAAAGGCCATCGTGATCATCGCGCCGGATTTCGCCGTTCCCTCAGTCATCAGAACGCCGTCCGACATTCCGCTGATCAGGCGGTTGCGCGCGGGAAACTGGTGCGCCGCAGGCGGCGTACCGGGCCGGTACTCAGAGACCAGCGCCCCACCTTCAGCCGCGATCCGCTCCGCCAGATCCACATTCTCAGCCGGATACAGCCTGTCAACAGCGCTGCCTAATACGGCGATCGTGGGCATATCTCCTTCCAGGCATCCTTCGTGAGCCTCGCGATCAGCGCCCGCGGCGAGGCCCGATATCACCGTAACGCCGTCCGAGGAGAGCTGCCGCGCGACATTGCGCGTAAATCGAACGCCGTCAGCCGTAATGCGCCTTGACCCGACGATCCCTATGGCGCGATCAGGATTCAGAACGGTATGATCCCCCCGGACATAGAGCGTCGGCGGAGCACCCGTCACGCTGCGAAGACGATCGGGATACGCGTCATCCATCTGTGTCACGGCGACGATATCACTTCGCTCCATGGACTCGAACAGATCGTCGATATAGGCTTGAGTTCTCGCTTCCTGAAGGTTCTGATAGACAGCTGGCGTGAGAATGCCCTTCGCCAGGACGAGCTGCCCCCAAACGTTTTCAGGCTCGCCATATTCATGCAGGAGCTTAAAGAAGTTCTGCGGGCCGATGCCGTGAACGCTGCTGAGCCATATCCAGTATTTCTGCGCCTCTCTGTAGAACACTGCCGACCCTCCATGCGCGTTTGTGCTTTCCAATTATATAGTCGGAACGCAGATGCTTCAATCCTTTTATCATGAAATGTGTGTGACTTTTCCAAAGGCGAAAGGCGTAACTTGACAAAGCGGTCGAGCAGTGATAATTTTGTATACGTACATTGTTTCAGAGGTGACTGGACATGAATGATTACTCTATAGGGACAAAATGCGTTCAGAGCGGCTATACGCCGGGGAACGGTGAACCGCGCCAGATTCCCATCATCCAGAGCACGACCTTTAAATACGCCACAGGCGAGGATATGGCCAAACTCTTCGACCTGGAGAGCAGTGGATATTTTTACTCCAGGCTGCAGAACCCCACCTGCGACATGGTCGCCGCTAAGATCTGTGATTTGGAAGGCGGCAGCGCGGCCATGCTGACGTCCTCAGGGCAAAGCGCCAATTTCTTCGCGCTGTTCAATATCGTAGGCTGCGGCGATCACGTCGTCTCCAGTTCTTCGATCTACGGCGGAACATATAACCTTCTGTCCGTCACGATGAAGCGAATGGGCGTCAGCTGCACTTTCGTTGATCCGGATTGTACGCCCGAAGAACTGGACGCCGCCTTCTGCCCCAATACGAAGGCCGTATTCGGTGAAACCATCGCGAATCCCGCGTTGACTGTTCTCGACATCGAAAAGTTTGCGCGGGCGGCGCACAGTCATGGCGTGCCGTTGATTGTGGACAACACGTTCGCCACGCCCGTCAACTGTCATCCCTTCAAATGGGGCGCTGATATCGTCACC
>JAFRLF010000033.1 GCA_017431365.1 Clostridia bacterium
CAACGAGCAGGGGGTAGCACAGTCATCCTGTCGCGTCAAGGACAAGCGGCCTTCGGCCGTGCCTGCGGCATCCTTGACTCGCCATGCTGCCTGTGCTCCCGGGCAATCAAGGGGTTGGTTCCCAACCCCTGTCAACCAGGGTTGACCTCTTCGGACAATGGTTGTTCCCAGAGACCTTTCTCTTTCAGGCAATCACGAACCTTTCCATAGTAGATGCGCAGGAACTTGGTCATCCCGGCAGTCATGTAGACATAGTACTTCTTACCCTCGGAGCGCTTCTTGTCAAGGAACTGGGTAAACCGGATCATCGGCGGGCTGTAGTTGCAGCAGAATCGTCATAATGACAAAGAGCGTCTTGCGTAGATAGGGAGAGCCACGCTTGCTTGAGGGCTTGCTGTCGGAAACCTTGTCGCCGGAGTCATCCTTGATCGGATCGGTGCCGGCAAAGCCCACCAGCGACTTCTGGTGCGCAAAGCGGCGAAGGTCACCAATCTCGGCCATCAGCTGGGGCCCCATAGACTTGCCTACGCCGGTCATGGCCATGACGGTCTGATACTCCGGAAGCTGAGAAGCCAGGCGATCCATCTCGGCACGGTAAGTTTCCACCGTGCGGGAAACGGCGTTGAGCTGAGCAACCGCTTCCCTGACCAGGAGCTTGCAGGTGTCCGACTTGGGCACCAGCGGGAACTTCTGCCGGGCATCCACGTGAATCTCGACGGCCTTTGCTTCGGAGAAGTTGTAGCCGTGGCGCTTGCACCACTTCCGGTACCGCTCTACAAAGGCGTTCCGGCTGACAACAGCCACGCAGTCCACATGCCAGAAGTTGTCCACAAAGTCCACCCATTTCTGACTGCCGTCCGGCCGGACCGGGCTGTCGAAGTACCTGTTCGCGCCAGGGTAGCTCTGCTCCAACAGAGCGATGAGATTGTTGTTCAGCGCGGTCTTGGTCTTGGAGGACAGCTGGAACTGCCGGTGAAGGGTCTTGAGATCATAGCGAATCGTATCCATGGGAGTATAGTGCGGCAGGATCTCCCATTTGTCAATGGCAAACTGAGCGATCTTCAGAGCATCCGCCTTATCGGTCTTTACCTTCCGGACGCTGATCCCCTCCTGGTAGTCCTTGATAGCCAGCGGGTTCACGGCGGACACGAAGAAACCTGCCCGATACATGCTCATGGCAAAGGATTCGTAGTACCGTCCGGTGTGCTCCATGACGATCCTGACCTCACCATCCAAGCCCCGCAACCTTGCCGTCAGTTCGGCAAAACCATCCGCCGTGTGAGGAACCTCGTGCGGTTTCACAACGACGGTTCTTCTGGTTCCGAGTACAGCCACTGTGCTCCTGCCGTTTGAAACGTCAACCCCTACTGCGAACATGCTGAATCCTCCCGATGTGTTACTACAATGGCTTACCGCCTTTACCCATCGCCGATTCTATCTGTTCGCTGACCCGAGTGTCCCTGACGGGCGCTCTACCTGCACAAATCGAACGTTGCACAATGGAAGGCCGGCTGACTGACTTTCATACGAGCGAGATGCTCTTGGAGGCACCCGTCAGGCCATTGCCTCTCCATTGTACAACTTAGGCAATGAGATGTCCCTCGCCTGTGGCTGGCTGCCACAAACATGGGGCAAATATATAGTAACAGGGGAGGAGCACGGCTTTGCGCCGCCGGCAAAGAGGCGGGCCCTCGAGGCGGAAGCGGCGTTCCTCAGCCGCTGATCCGTCGGCCGTATACTGATTAATGATGAGAAAGCCTCCGAAAGCCGCGCTTGAGAGCGGGTTTCCGGAGGCCTTTGCATATCCCCATATCGACGCCCTACGGTATTACGGCATATAATCCGGATACGCGGCGTAAAAGTGGTCGGAGGATCCGTCTGTGTAATTGACGTCATACAGCACGTATTTCCTGCCGGGCATATCGTCAAGCGCGATAAAGCGCAGGTTTTTCTGGGCGATGACGGGGATGCGCTCATAATAGTAACCCGCTTCCTCGCCGTCTCTATAGTAGTTGACCCGGGTCTCCGCCATGGCCAGGGTGATGCCGCCGCTGTTCAGGAGCTGATCGGTGATCTCTTCGCCGGACGGCGAGTAAGCCTCGGTGAGGTAGCCGGTGATTTCAGGTCGGGCGGCGGCCACGTGTATGAGATAGGCTGCCGTGACGGCATATGTGTAAGACGAATCGTCCAGCGAAATTTCAGGGTCGAGCGAGAGCGCGGCGTCGGGATCTTCGTATAGCCCCATGCCAAGCGCAAGAAGGTAGTCGCCCTCTTCGCCGTCGTAGTCGAGGGCGTAGTATTCCAGTGGCTGTCCCTGCGCGTCCACCCAGGCAAGGCCGCTGAATGCCGCGGCGACGACGCCGTCCTCGCTGCGGACGAGTTCTGCCATCGCGATCTGTTGGCGCGTCGGCAGGAATTCCGGATCGGCGTCAGGATTGTCCCTGTCGCGGATGAGATAGGGTTCGGCGTAATCAATCATCACCGTCGCCGTGCCGCTTTCAAAACGAGCCAGCTGCTCTGCGTCAAGGGCCGGAGCCAATCTGACGGGATATACCGATTCGGCGTCCATAGCGGGCATCGTCATGAGGATGTTTTCAGCGGTGTCGGTATCCGAATACATGTCGGAGCCGCTGATTATCAAGCCGCCCGCCGCGCCCAGCGGCGCCGCCTGATCCAGCGCGATTCTCCCGGTAAAGGAGGAGCCTGACTGCGTTTCGAGCGTGATCGTCACCTCGCGGATGACGCGGCCCTTCTGAAACTCGTCTTCATGACCCTCAGTCAGAATGCTGATATGCTGGACGCGTTGGGTGTGCGGCATGGCCACAATGCTGTAATACGTGCCGTAATTCGGACAGTCAAGCCCGTTGAGCTGAAGCTGCGCCGGTTTCAGTTCGATGATTTGATCGGTTCCGTTGATGACGTTGAGCACCAGAGCCACGCCGTTGTCGCCGATGAGCATATCCCCCTGCCAGATGCTGAGTTCGCCTTCCCGCATGGGGTGCATATGCGTGTCAGCGCCTTCCGAAGATTGAAGCGGCACAGCCGCCGGGAGCTCAAGTCGGACTGTCCTGCCCGGCTGCGGGTTCTGACCGCTGTAACGCAGGTCGCCAAAGAGCTGTATCTGCGTGATGGCGCTGACGCCGCGGTGCTCCAGTACGTGCCGTTCCAGCGGATAGTAACGCCCCTCCCCGGCGTAGGGAGACTGGAACACGTCGATTTCATACTTGGGGATCCTGATTTCATCGTCAAAACTGACGGTGAAGTATTGATGCATTCCGGGCTGCAGCGCCTGGGTCAGAAAATGCCCCGTAACGACGTCGTCAACGGCCATATAGACGTACCCGCCGCTGACGGCTTCAGGACCCTGATTTGACGCCCGTAAAAGCGCCGTAAATCCGCCGTTCGGATCAGGAGTCAACGACAGGATTTCCCAGTTCAGACCGCCGTCGAAGCCTGAGCACAGCGGCGTGATCGCTTCCGGCGTAAGCTCGGTGACGTCGCAGTCCTTTACTTCGAAGCGCAGGGGAACCGTTGTTTTCTCCTCGTAATGATCCGGCTCATAGTACGTCATTTCACAGCTGATATCCGCAATATGATCGACGCCGCGCAGCTGTTCCAAATTGATCTTGCGCGTCGATGCGGCCGAACCGCCGGATTCGACCGAGCCGACCATCCAGAATACGTCGGTCATCGCCTGTCCGTTGACGACGAAATTGGAGAACTTGTAATACTGTGACGTATCTGTCAGGTTCGTCAGATTCAGCGTCAGTTCAAGATGCGTCTGATCCGTATCGTACCATGTATCCACGTTGGCGTCCTGGCTCCCGTTGAGGAAAAGTCCTTTGACTGAGAGCGCATATTGTCCTTCGGTGTACTGTTCCGGATTTTTGAAACTGATGACGGGCTGGTAAAATGTCACCGGCTCGGTTGCATAATCATCGGGACTCAAATATCCCGTTTCGGCGTTCGGGTCGATGAGGATATGCGCGGCCTCGGATGAAAACTCACCGTTTATCTGGAAGGAAAAACCGACGCGCGTGATGCGTTCTTCTCTTTGCATGAAGCGGTCGTCTGTGATTGAAAACGCATAGATCGCTCTGCCGTTGGCGGGTACCTGCAGGTTAGGCGCGGCGTCCCGTTCCGGTTTCTGACCGTTCAGCGTCTGTTGGCCAAAGGCGATGCCGACGGGGGCATTTCTGTGATTGACGAATACAAGCCTCAGACCGATGCCGTTTTCCGCGAGAATGACGCGTTCAAGAGAGGCTTCGACTTCGCCGCTCATGAGAGCTTTCCCTTCAGCGGCTACGGTTTCCGCTCCTGCGTTAGGGATCGGCCACGGCTCGTTCAGATGCAGCTCTGTGCTGTAAAGGCTCGTCCCATAGAGCCAGAAAATCTGCAAGTCGCGTATCTCACGCAGCCCATAGTGGATCATGGCGTCGTCCTGGGCCATCCAGTACCAGCGCTGCCGTCCATTAAGCGTCAGAGGCGCGTGCAGCAAAGCGGAGTTTTCCAGTATAAAGGGGACGTAGGCCTCGGAATGGGGCGGCGCTTCGAGTATGATGTAATCCGGGCCGTCAATAAACAGGCTGTCGGCGGCGAAGGAGAGAAATCCTTCGTGAAGATCATTCGTATCGTTCTGAACGCGCAGCAGGCCGCGGATGTCGCCGTAACGATCCTCCTCCAGGGAGATCAGGGACCAGATGAGTCCGTCGTCGTTCGTTTCGGCGATGGGCGGCCGCGATGCGGGGGCGATACCGCTCAGATCACAGTTGTCGATCTCAAAACGCATTGTCGTATGGCCGGGCTGTTCTGTGTAGTTGCGATCCATCAATTGAACGAACACGTCCGCACTCATTGAAGTGATGGCTTCAAGGCCGATGAGTGAAATATCCTCGATGTGCAGGATCTCGACCTTCGTTTCATGCGGCGCGAGTCTTTGTATGTAAATGGGGGTCGTTTTATTGGGACAGGCGATCTGACGGTCATTCAGCAGGATGTGCTGGAAGATGATGTTTTCGGTCCATTGGGAGAGGTTTGTCGCCTTGACGGCCAGATTAAGCCCCGGGGCCATTGGCGAGGTGTCCTTAAGAAAGTAGACCTTGACGCTGACTTCGTCTGAATCGATACTGCGCGGCGTGATGGCTATGTTCTCAAGATTTGGATTGACGATCGCGACGGGCCTGGTCATATGCGTCTCATGCTGGCTGTCGGTGACCTGAATGGCGGCGTAGAGCTGACTGGCCGACATTTGATCGGCGAAGAAGCGGAATTGCCATTTCATGGGCAGGCGGATGCTTTTGCTGCCCGTGTTCAGCGTGTTGTGTGAGGCCCACGTCTCAAATCCGGGGAGCTGTTCGAGGTCAGCCGGCATTTCCCTCGTTTCCAAATAGAATTCCAGATCTGTATAGGACGCCTCAGCGACGGGGATGCGGCTTGAATACGTCTTGGTGGCGCTGTCATAACCGTGGACGCTGACGACGCGCAGGCCGTCTTTATCTTCCGCGATGCCGAACATGACGCCCAGACTGGCGGCGGAGTCAACCCGCCCGCTCTCGTCGGAATACAGACCGTGAACATAATACGTCGAGCCGTCTTCTGAAAGCTGATAAGCCAGCGGGCCGAGGACAGGGCGGCCGACTTCGTCCACGGCGTAAAGCGCGCGGCCGCCGTACGTCGCGGTGATCAGCCCGTTTTCGTCAACGCGCGCTTCGGCGGCGTAGACGGGTGAATAGAGCGTCTCGCCCTTGTCGGCGCCTTCGAGCGCTGTAATCTGCGTGCCGTATACCCCGTTTGAGAGGTCCTGCGCGGCGAGGACGATGAGCTGCGCACTTGAGAAGGTTGCGGCCTGATCCGGCGTCAGAGACAGAGAATACACGCTTCCCTGGCCGGAAACCGCGGCTTCGGCATTCAGGGCGAGGCCCGACCAGTCCGCCAGCGTTTCGCCGGTCAGGATCGCGCCAAACCGATTCACATATTCGGTGTACCCCTCGCTGAAAGACAGGGCCAGATAATCTTTTCTCCAGCGCTCGGTATACCTTTGCTTGTTTTCAAACGGGTGATAGACTGAGAGCCCGCACGCGCCTTCAACGCTTGATCGGCTGTAGACGACAGCTCGGTCTATCGCCGCGATCATCCGGTCGCCGCTGGTGTTGCGGCTGTATCGGCTGACCAGATCCCGCAGATCCACCAGATCGTAACCGTGGCTTTCCGCGCCACGGACAGCTTTGCCGAAGCCCGTCGTCGAGAGCCGTATGTCAGAGAGCTGGGCGAAGCTATCCCGGCTGAGCCCATTTCCGATCGGCGTAAAGTAGCTGTCCATACCGGTTTGTACGGCTTCGATTGCCGACAGGTTCACGCAGGACAGCGTGCGGACGGCTGTGTCCTCATTCGCGAAATAAGCGTCGACGACGCGCCGCCCTGTGATGGCGCCGTTTTCATCGGACTCGATGCCGTTCAGGAACGCGTAGTTCCAGCCCTGAGCAGGCTCCATCTCCTGACTGGCGATCATGTACTCGGCATAGGGCGCCATGGCGGCCGCCACCTCGACGCTGCCCATGAGGCAGGCGTCAAACCCGATCCAACTGAGCTTTCCCGGCAGGTGAGCCGTGTCGAGGGCCTGCGTGAGTTCGGACAGGGAAAGGCTGTCCATGGAGAACAGCTCGTCCCAGCATACGCCTTCGAGCGGACCGCCGCCGTGATTCCACAGGATCAGCGCGTAGTTTTCCGCGGGATACGCCTCCTGCCCGAAGTTCAACAGTTCGACAAGACTCTCTGAACGGCCCATGTTCATGACGTCGCTGCTCCAGACGGCGCGGGATCGATTGTGTCCCATCTCCAGGATCTGTGTTTTTGTGGCGTCATAGCCCGACATCCAGGCGGATGTTCCGCCCGTCATCACCAGGACGGTGACCTGACGCGTGTCGTACTCCGCGGCCAGCATTTCGTCGAGGTCGGCCGTCGCGGAGCCGTAACCGCTCTCCAGATTGCTGCCGCACATATAGACGAGGATCGTCAGTTTGCGCTGGGATGCGTCCGCAAGACCGGCGTATGCCAAGAATGTCATCAGGGTGACGATGGCCGCTGCGCATATCCGTTTCATGTTCTGACTCCCCTTAAATACGCTTTATCCGTGTTGGCAGCTTTTGTTTCTGTATTCAATATGATTATATCCAACAGGAATTATTCTGACAAGTACCGGACTTGCATTTCAGAGAGCGTTTTCGGCGGAAACGGTATGCGCGCTCTGCTTTTTCCTCTCAAAAAAACTGTTTGTACGCTTTTCAAAACGCCCGATGTATGATATTATGATGTAAAATCGTTAATCATAATATAATGTGCGAATGAAAGCGTGGATGGAAGGGCTCCGCCCTTACATATGGAGTTGATGACCGTGATACGCAAAGCCAGGGAGACGATGACCTCCCGCGAGAGGGTCGAGCGCACGTTCGCCTTTGAGAAGACCGACCGCGTCACCATAGGCTATGAGGCGAACCCGGCCGTTCACGCGGCGCTGTGCAGGGCACTGGGCGTTTCGCCCGAGGATAAAAGGGCGTTGGATGATGCCCTCGGCGTGGATTACGCGCCTGTTTCCGCGCCCTATGTGGGCGGCAATCCCTATCCGGAGAAACCGGACCGCCGCGTCAACGTGCTCGAGGGCTGTTACATGCGCTGGGTGCCCAACCGCAGCGGCGGGTACTGGGATTTCTGCGACTTCCCGCTGAAGGACGCGCCCGACGAATTGTTCGAGTCCTATCCTATACCGCATCCCGACGACTTTGACTACGACGAGGCCCTCGCGCAGGCCAAAGCGCTGAGCGGCCGCTATGCCCTTGACGTCGGGAACCCCGGCGTTCCCGACGTGATCAATTCCAACGGCCGCATCATGGGGATGGAGGACGTGCTGGTTCACTTCATGGAGAAGAACGAGGCCGCCCTCGATTTCATGCGCCGCCGCGCCGAATCGCAGTGGGAGGTCATGAGCCGGACGCTCGAAAAGTGCCGGGGGTACATCTCGTTCGTTTGGTTGGGCGAGGATCTCGGCACGCAGCGCACGCCGATGGTGAGCCTTGACCTTTACCGCAGGATCCTGAAACCGATTCACAGGCGGTTTATCGATCTGGCGAAGGCGTACCGCCTGCCGGTGATAATCCATACCTGCGGGTGCTCCTCGTGGGTGTATGAGGATTTCATCGAAATGGGCGTCCGCGGCGTGGATTCACTCCAACCCGAAGCCGTCGACATGTCGCCGGAGTATCTTGAACGGCATTTTTCCGGCCGGCTGACGCTGAGAGGGCTGATCTCCACGGCGGGGCCCCTGGCTTACGGCACGCCGGAGGACGTCGAAAACGACTGCCGCAAGGTGCTTGAAATCTGCATGCCGCACAGGGGATACCATTTCGCGCCGTCCCACGCCATTCAGGACAACTCTCCGGCGGAAAACGTCATCGCGATGTATCAGGCCGCGCACCGGTATGGGGTTTATGTGTGAGATGCGCCGGTCTGTTTTGTTCCTTTCCGAACGCGCGACTTGAGGAGGTAGCCTTCATGAAGAGGAGAAGCTGTTTAGCCCTTGGCCTGGCGCTCATTCTGTTTCTCGCGGCGATGCCCGCGGCGCTGGCGGCGACATTGATCCCATCGGATACGTACTGTCCAAGTCCGAGAAACGGCAACCAGCACAGATGGGGGGATTGGGACATCCTCGAACAGCCCACGTGCTCGCGCGAGGGGAAGCGAGAGCGCGTCTGTTCGCTCTGTCGCTATACGCAGACAGACTCAATCGATAAGCTTGCGCACACCTGGGGCGACTGGACGGTCATCACAGAACCGACGGATCATACCCAGGGGCAGAGGCGGCATATCTGCCAGATCTGCGGCGCCGCCGAATACGAAAACTTTGACCCTGAGGGTACCGTTCGCCGGGGCGGCAGCGGATCCGACGTCGAAGCTCTGCAGATGCGCCTGTACTGCAACGGCTACCTGGAGCTGTCGGGGGTGGACGGCAAGTTCGGCCCGGGCACCGAGGCGGCTGTCAAAAAGGTTCAGGCGGACAACGGCCTTTTGGAGGACGGCGTCGCCTGGCCGCAGACCCTCGCGCATATCGAGCATGATTTCAGCGTGTGGAACGTCCTCGAACCCAGCACCGATTTTTCCTACGGCGTGAAGTGGCATGCCTGCGACCGCTGCGGCTTCGAGGAATACGGGGATATCATTCCCGAGCCCCTCTACCGCCGCGGCGACGAGGGCGAAGGCGTTCAGACCCTGCAGAACGCCCTCAACGATCACGGCTATGACTGCGGCGCGCCGGACGGCAAGTTTGGCGCGAAGACGGAAAGCGCCGTCGCCGCGTTCGAGGCAGATAACGGCATCAATCCCGACGGCGTCGCCTGGCCCGGCGTACTGAAACTGCTCGGCGCCGAGGGCGGCGGCCCGTCGATTCATTTAAGGAATCTGACGCCGCCTGTCGATCCGAATCAGATTACGCTGACGGCCTGGATCGAGTCGCCCGTCAAGGATTCGTATGACCTCGATGACGAAGTGACGATCGGATGGTCGGCTAAAAACGAGGGCGACGCCGTCAAGTGGGTGTCGCATTTAACCATGAGCGGCATGAGCGGCAAATCGCCCCAAAAGGTCGAAGACGGCTTCTGGCACCGGCTTGAGCCGCTGGAAGGCAACGAATACGCCGGGACGACGACCGTCAAACTCCGGGATATTGTCGATGAAAACGAGTACGTATGGCATGTTAGACTCTTTGCCCACGGGCGTCTCGGTGAAACCCACACGGGTATGATGATCGGTTCAAACCCGGCGGACGTCATCTTTGTCCGCTCGGGTGATCCGGACACGGGCCTGATCGTCCAGGGCGCGGTCAAGGACGCTCCAACAACCGTGCCGTACCAGGCGGGTGACGAGGTGACCCTGACAGCCCGAATCGTCGACACGGGAGAGCACTATCTCGGGAAATGGTTCAACGCGCGGATCAGCATCGCCGTCGACGGGGAGGATCTGAAAGACAGCTATACGGCTTTTAATAATTCCTACGGGTATTCGGATTACGTGGATGTCAGGCATGCGCTCACGCAGCCCCAGATCGACAGGGGATATCTGGACATCGTCTTCTACGGCCGCGTCTACAGGGAGCCGATGACGGATCCGCGGCAGGCGGCGCCCGCCATGCTGCGCTTGAACCTGCTGAACGGAGAAACGACCGTTATGCGCGGCGAAGAGGTGACGCAGATCGAAGGGGACGAGCCTCCGGAGTTTATACCCACGCCCGAGACTGTGCCTGAGCCGGCGTCCGAGCCAGCATCCGAGCCGGCGTCCGACCCCGACGCGGACGACGATCTGCTCCTGAACGCTGAGCTGGCAGACGATGCGTCTCACAAGCCGTATCAGGTGAACGACACCGTGACTGTGAGCGCCTTTATGCAGGATAACGGCGATTATGAACTCGGCAAGTGGTTCAACGGCAATATTGAGCTCACCGTGGACGGCGTTGTGCAGGACAGTCGGTTCACCGGCTTTATCGGCACGACGAACACGACGAGCAAGGTTCAGCTGTCGACAAAAGTGACGCAGAGCCAGTATGACGACGGATACATTGACATGCTGCTGCGCGGCACGCTCTATAGGGAAGCGCTGAAGGCGCCTTCGCATACGCCGGCGGTCAGCCTGCGCGTCTACCTGTCGGACGATGAAACTGTTGAAACCGGCGGCGATCATCCGGAAAAACCGGAGTCGGAACCCGAAGCTGAACCTGAGTCCGAACCCGAGCCAGAACCGGAACCCGAAACGAAGCCCGAGCCGGAGCCCGAAACAAAGCCCGAGCCGGAGCCCGAAACGAAGCCCGAGCCTGAGCCTGAAACCAAGCCCGAGCCAGAGCCCGAACCCAAGTTCGAGCCGGAGCCTGAACCGGAACCCGTAACCGTGCCGGACAGGGGCACGACGGTCGACGACTCGGATAAAACGGTCTCTGTCGTCAAGCAGGTCGACAACCTGCCGGAGCGCGGATTCTTTGTGAGCGGAGAGAGTGTCGACTTCGCCATCACTGTGACGAACGGCACGGATCAGGATATCACCGAAGTCGTCCTCACGGATCCGCTTTCCGATGAGCCCGGACAGGTCGTAGGCCAGTTTGACGTCATCCCCGCGGGTGAGAGCGAGACTGTCCATATGCTGTATGAGATTACGGACTGGGAAGTCAGCATGTATCCGGGCGGCATTGACAACATCGCCTATGCGCTGTACCTCGACGCGACCGGCGAGTCCACGTTCGCCAGCAGCGAATGGGTCAATGCGCCGCTTGGCGAGATCGAACCGCCCGTCGCGCCGCCGGTGACGCCCGCGCCGCAGCCGACGGCGCCCCCTTGCTGTGTCAGGACGTGGACGAAAGTCGGGCAGGGCCAGGCTGAGTTCACGCTGGATTACTGCGAAGCGCATGGAGAAGTCGCCGACCGGGTCAATCAGATGCTCGAAGCCGCCGCGACGGAAGATGAGTATCTCGCCGCATGGGAGACGGCCGGACAGCTCTGGCTGGACGGGCTTGACAGAGCATATGACGCGCTTCTTGCGGCCGCCGACGAGGAGACTGCCGCCGTCATCCTCAAAGAGAAGGTGCTGTTCCTGGCGCAGACGGAGAGCCGTCGCGCCGTACTCGAGTTTGAACTGGCCGGCGAACCGGGCGTCGTGTCAATGATCATCTCAAATGAGCTGATGAACAAGGTCAGCGATATATGCTATGAGACGCATACTGCGCCTGACCAGCGGGCTGACAGCGTGCTCCGGGCGCAGCGTGGAATGGACGCTTTTGACGAACAGCCTTATATTTGCCAACGGTATGAAGAGGATACGCGCTTTGGCGTACGGATTCTCGAAAGCCTGTGCGTGGCGCACGCGGCAAGCGATCGGGCGGCGATGGCGCTGATTCTCGACCGTGATTCGGCGGAGATCGACTGGGCCGAGGTGAGGCGCATATACACCGCGGCTCTGGACGGGCAGGTCAACGCCCGATACCGCAGGGCCGCGGACGACGGACAGCGCGCCGCCATCATGGCCGAGCGAAGGGCGTTCGACGAGTGGATGGCAGCCCGGGAGGCGCTGCTCAACGCGCTGTATCCTGATCAGCCCGAAACAATTGCTCAGGTCATGGCGATGACGGTTCGCACCCGCGTGATCAGCGCGTGCGCGGATTCGCAGTGGTGACGCCGCGGCCTTTGAACGCCTCTATGGATGACTGACGATAAAAAGAGAAGGAGTGTGAATCATCGTGAAAAAACTGTGCGCTCTGGCTTTGATCCTCGCCCTGCTGCTGCCGGCGGCCGGGCTGGGGGAGGCTGCCGACTTCACGTTCAAGCCTGATACGGGCATGCTCAGCAAGTATCAGGGTGCCGGCGGAGACGTGATCGTCCCTTCCGAGATCGACGGCGTGCCCGTCATGGGCATCGGATTGCAGGCATTCATTCGCAATAACGACATTACCTCCCTGACGATATCGGAGCCGGTCGTCATACTCGACAGCAGCGCTGTCTCCAGCATGGAGGCGCTGACCAGCGTGACGCTGCCGGACACGCTCGAATACATCGCCGGATCCAACTTCTACGATTCCAGCGCGCTGACGTCCGTGACGATCCCGCCGCGCGTCATGATGATCGGGCGGGACTGCTTCGTCTGGTGCGACGCGCTCGAAAGCGTGACCTTTACGGGCGGCGTGCCGATCATCCTGAATGGATGCTTCAGATCGCTGGCGGATAATTTCGTCTGTTATGTGCCGGACGACCTGCTCGACGCGTATAAGGAAGTTTTACCGTCCGGACTGGACGTTCAGCCCAGCGGCCAAAACGCCGTCATCGTCGAACCGGAATCCGATCCCGCGCAATTCGACTTTGACGCCGCCACCGGTACCATAACGGCGTATCACGGCAGCGCGACGAGGGTGGCCGTCCCCGCCGAGATCGACGGAACGGCCGTCAAAGCCATCGGAAAGCGCGCCTTTGAGGGCAAGGATTATCTGTGCGGCGTCGGCCTGCCCGACGGGCTCGAGCTGATCGACGACGAAGCCTTCCGCAGCTGTGACTACCTGCTGTCCGTTGATGTGCCCGATAGCGTGCGCGTCATCGGCACGGCCGCCTTTGGGTATAACTACCAGGGCGAGGCGTTTGACTGGCCGGCCTCTTTGGAGAGTATCGGCGAAAGGGCCTTCGTCTCGACAAAGCTGCGCGCCGACGTGGTTCTGCCCGAAGGGCTCAAGTCCATCGGAGACGACGCCTTCAGCTACGCGCACTTTAGCAATCTGACGCTTCCGGCGAGCCTGGAGACGATCGGCAAGAAGGCCTTCGAGAAAGGGTTCCTCAAAACGGTCGTGTTCAATTCGATTCCCGCGGAGATCGGCGAGGACGCCTTCAGCGGCATGCGCATTGAAAAGGTCGTCCTGCCCTGGGACGCGGACGAGGAGACCGTGACCCGGTTCACCGACATGTTTACCGCCATCAACGCGGACTGCGTCGTCGAACTGGCCGAAAAGCCCGCGCCCGTCCTGACGGACGAGGATATCGCCCGCTACGGCGGTCTGTGGTACGCGCAGACGATCGTGGAGAGTGGTACGACATACAGCGCGGCTGATCTCGGCATGGATATAACCATCGAGTTCTTCGATGACGGAATGGCGGAGCTCGTCAGCGAAGGTGAAGTCGAGCCGGCATCCTGGACTGTTGGAGAGGACGGGGTTATCCTTTCTCAGGAGGGGGTTGACGACATTGTTCTCACGGAGGTAGACGGCGGCCTCGTCATGGGTGACGAGAGCATGAGCGTCGTCTTCGGACGCGAACCCGCGCAGCCCGGCTTTACGCCCGGAGCGCCCCGGCAGGCGGACGACGTCAGCGAGTTCAACGGTACCTGGACCATGACGCATCTGAGCGTGTACGGCATGAGCCTGCCCGTCAGCGCCCTGGGGGATGATCAGGAGATCATGTTCTCCATGCTGGGCGTGGAATCGCTTGATCTGGAGATACGCGACGGCGCCGCGCGTTACTTTGGCTCCGGAACGACGGATTACCTGACCTTCGAAAACGGCGTCCTTTCGACCGACGTCTATCCGGCCCGCACGCTGACGCTCCTTGACGACGGCCTGCTGGCCTGTGATCTGGACGACGGGACGCTGTACTTCGAAAAGAAGAGCGACGACTCGACGCTGCCCGTGCCGACGCCCGAACCGACGCCCGAACCCACGCTGGAGCCCACGCCTGAGCCCACGGCGGAGCCGACCGAGGAGCCGGCCGTGAAGCTCGTGGCTGAGCCCGTCAGCGAAGAGGATTACGCGCTCTACGGCGGCGACTGGTATCTCGCGGCTTTGAGCATGGGCACATCCGTCTATAATCCCGCGGATATGGGCATCAACATCACCATGACGCTGAACCGGGACGGCACGGCGGTTCTCAATAACAACAGCGAAGAACTGTCCGCCGTCTGGCGCGTCGAGGACGGGATCGTATATCTCAACGAGGCCTCCTCGGGTGAGATGGCCATGACGCCGACGGACGGCGATCTGGTGATCGATCAGGAGGGTCAGATGATGCGCTTCAGCCGCAGCGGGGCGGAGACGACGCAATTGCCGGCTCCCGTCGCGGCGCAGGACATTTCAGAATTCAACGGCGTCTGGAACGCCTCATACATCGCCGCCTCAGGCATGACCATGCCGGTCGGCGAAGAGTCGCTCGACAGCTTTGAGATGCTCTTCGGCACGCGGGACACGACGCTCTCCATCAGCGACGGGCAGGTGACCGGCTTTGGCGTGGAGGGGGAGGCCTTCGAGTTCGCCGACGGGCGGCTCCAGCAGCTTGGCCCCGTCGTCGAGGGGACGCAGCCTGGCGCTTTCGACACGTATATCGATTTGTGCGAAGGCGATATGCTGTCATACAGCTGGTTTGGCATGATTATCTACTGCGAAAAGACGGAGAGCGTCCTGCCGGCGGCGACGCCGACACCGGAACCGACGCCCGAGCCGACGCCCGAGCCGACACCGGAACCGACGCCCGAGCCGACGCCCGAGCCGACGCCTGTGCCGACGCCTGAACCGACGCCTGAACCGACACCCACGCCAAAGCCGCAGCTCGTGCTCGGCCAGCGCTACGTCTGTGTCGAAGCGGCGATCGGCGGACACGCGACCAGCCTGAAGAGCCTGGGCGGCACGTACGACGCCCTCTTCCGTGAAGACGGCACGGCGGACATGACGTTCTCCGGCGTCTCCATGAAAAAGCTGAACTGGAGCTACGATGGCGACGACATCGTCGTCGAGTATCCGAAGGGCGACCCGATCCGCTTCGTCCTTGAGGGCGATACTCTGAAGACGGTCATGTTCAACACGATTGAGCTGACCTTCGCCGTCAGGAACTGATTACATAAGAAGAAGGAGCCGCGATCCGTCTCGGACGGTTCGCGGCTCCATGCGTATATGGGGATATAATGTTTCAGGAATCCGCCTCACGAGCGCGAACGCGGATACAGCCGTCGTCCGGCAGGTTATACGCGGTGTAATACGCGTTTTCAAGGGGACTCCATCTCTCGAAAAAGCCCCGGAGCGATTCGGGGGATTCCCGTTCCTTCAGTCGTGCCATTCGCGTCTCATCTGGCGTGTCCATATAGAGGCGGACGTCGGCGAGGGCTCGGATGGCGGGCAGATTGCAGTAACTGCCCTCGAGAATGACGATCCGTTCCGCGTCGAGGATCTGAGGCGGGCGCATTTCGTCATGGCGGAAATCGTACTCGCGGTACGGCGGATTCTGTCCGTCCTTCCACGGCGCGAGGGCTTCGGCCGTCAGGCGCTCCCAGTCGCAGTTGCCGCCGGGGATCGACAGGCGCTCGGGCGTCTTCTGCGGATGGGGCACGACAAAGTCGTCCGTGTGCAGGACCTCGGCTTCGAACACGTCCGCCAGACGCGCGGCGAGCGTGGTCTTACCGGAGGCACAGGGGCCGTCGAGCGTCACCAGGACGCGCCTCTGCTGGCTCATGCGCGCGGCGACGGCGCATATCGCGGGCATGAGCGGTTCCCAGTCGGCCGCGATCACCCGATAGCTCGGATGATAGGCGGCGCGGTAGGTCTCAGAGTGAGAGGGAAGCCAGTCGACGCGTTCAACGCGGTCGATGTCGTCGTCATTGAGCCGGTTCAGCGGCGCATAACCGTCCCGCCTGAGGGCGCGAACGGCGTTCGCGACGTCAGCCCGATCAAAAGAAGTGTTCGGCGCGGATCCGAGCATGAGCCTGGCGATCAGGCGCGGCGTCAGCGCCGCTTTGGCAGCCGGCCGCAGATTCAGCCGGCACCAGGCCGGACTGAGGCTTTCGATGAGCGCCTCATCGCCGTTTGATTGCTGAGCGTGCATTTCCTCACAGACGTACTTTTCAACGGCTTCAGGCTGCCCGAGCAGATGCCCAACGCCGAGCATCCCCTGAAAGACGAATTTCAGCGCGTCCTGCGCCTGCGCCTGAGGATGCCGCTCGATATGCGCGTTTAAAAGCTCGAGCATGCGGCCGGCAAACTGATCCATGGCTGTCAGACCTCCGTTCGTGGCGTGACGTCATCAGTCGTTGAGCGAAAGGCCGGCCCGCTCCATGGCCGTGACCAGAATGGGTATCAGTATGATGTGCAGAATGATGCCCGGTATCGCGTTCGTGACCGCGCCGGCTAGGAAAAGCGCCCAGGTAAAGCTGTTGCCCGTGAGTCCCGCCAGCGCCAGACGAACGATGCCCCAGACGACGCGCCCCGCGATCATGGAGATGATCAGTACGGGTACGACCCGCCATATGCGCCGGGGGAATACGCGATAGAGAAAGCCGGTCAGGCCGCCGTATACGGCGAGTTCAAACGCCATGGCGACGCCGGTGGGGAAGAGGGCGGGCATGCCGAAAAGCGCCCCGCGCAGCAGCGGCGCGATAAAGCCCACCGCGATGCCCCAGGGCCATCCGCACAGAAAACCGCACAGCAGTACCGGGATGTGCATGGGTGAAAGCATCGCGCCTATCTGCGGTATCTGCCCCGTTATGAAGGGCAGGACCATCGCGATGGCCAGGAAGAGGGCGGAATAGGTCATTCTGCGGATCTGAAGATCCGTTTTTTTGAGTTTATTCGTCGACATGACTGACAGATTCTCCGTTTACGAGTTTTTTTATGTATTCGACGGCGTCCTCCAGAATGGCGGAGGATCCTTTCACGAGACCCGCGACATAGGTATCGCACAGGTTCATGGGGATCAGGACGCGCTGGGCCCGGCTGGAGGCGACCGCGTTGGCCATGGCGGGCGATATTTCGCCCAGCATCGCGTCGGCCATGGCGATGCCAAACGGCCCGACGATGACGTCCGCCGTCCTGCAAGCGACGACGACGGCGTTCTCTCCGGTGGCGAGGTGTGTGGCGCAGCCGCTGCGCATCATGTTTTCTGTGGCGATGGAATTGGTGCCGATGGCGAGGATGGACTCGCCGGGGCAAACTTTTCTTATGCTTTCGACGAGCTTACGGCCGAGGCGTCCGCCCTGGCCGTCGATGACGACGATGTTCATGTATCATCCTCCTGACAGATCCCGCTGCGGCCGATCACCGTGTAGACGAGTTTGTCCTTGATGCGATGCGACCAGTAAAGGCATACGCTGTCCACCGTCATGCCGACGGGAGGGATTTCGATTTGCGGGAGCGCGCCGCCGGGGAGTATCGGCTTACGTGCCAGCGTGATGTGCGGCGTGAACGCTCCGGCGTCGAAGGGGATGCCGGCGGCTGTGAGGCGGGTTCGCACGCGCGCCGCCAGATCAAAAAGCTCCCGCGAGGGCGCGATGCCCGCCCACAGCACGTTCGCCCGTTTGAACACGCCGATATGCGTCAGCGTGATGGAAAAGGGCGCCTCCGGCCGGGGAAGCAGAGGCGTTATGTCGTCCGGCCATTCTCCGATGAACGCCAACGTCAGGTGGAGATTATCCGGATCGACGTACCTGGCACTGACGCCGGCTTCGCGAAGGCGGTTTTGCAGTTGAGTCAGGGCTCTTTTAACATCCGGACTGAGCTGCACGGCGACAAACAGGCGCATTCACTTGTCCCTTTTCGAGCCGATGTTCTTTGTATATTTGAAGATCATCGGGTAGACGCCAAACTCGAGGAACGAAATGACGGTATACCGGATGGCCCTCACGAGCAGAGCGGCGTACTGTCCCGAAGCCAGGAATTCTTTGTCAAAGGGGAGCTTGAGCAGTTTGTCCGCCGCGAAGAATATGACCAGTCCTCCGACGAGCCGGAGCGCGATGCGGATGGGCGAACGGGTATTCTCGAACTGGACGAATCGTTCTTCGACCGGAATAGAGGCGATAAACCCGAGGAGCAGACCAAAACAGGTAAAGTAGTCCGCGCTCTTGCAGAAAAACAGCCCCGGCAGCGCGGTCAGCAGGAGGACCAGGCGCAGCGCGTTTTCGTTTTTGATGACGCGCCGCAATCCGCTGATCAGGCCAATGGCAAACGCGCTGACCAGCCAGCCGCAGATGATGTCGGTGGGGAAGTGCGCTCCCACGACGACTCGGGAAAAACCGACGAGCAGACAGAGAACGCATGCGACGACGGTCAGCGCTCTCTTCTTAAAGTACAGGGCGATGGAGCCGAACAATGACGAAGCTGTCGTCGAGTGTCCGCTGGGGAAGGAATACCCCTGGGCGACGATATCGTAAACATCCGCGTTTTTATCGACGGGGCGCAGGATGTTGATGGTCTCGTGATCAAAATAAGGCCGTCTTCTCAGAACGCAGTTTTTGACCATCGGGTTGTAGACGCTGGCGGCGAGCAGGTTGAGGCCGACGTATTTGCCCGCCTGCTTGTTCAGACACCAATAGAGAAATCCCAGTACGAGAATGGCGACGAGCTCTTCGCCGAAGATGGACAGACGCGATACGAAGGAGATGAAGCCTTCAGGCATGTGAGACTGAAGCCATTCGATGAGGCTGACTTCCCAATTGTAGGCGAAAGAGATACCTTCCATATCTTAAACTCCTGTCTGAATGCGTTATAGAGCCCGTTCGAGGCGGACGCAGCGGCCGAGGAACAGCACTTCTCTCAGGGGCAGCACCTCGCCGTCGAATTCCATTTCATAGGATTGCAAAAGGACGCGCCCGCCGTCCTGCTTTTTGACCTTCCGGGCGACCCGGCGTCCATCCATCTGAATGATCATAAAGCTGTCATCCACCGGCGTGGCGGCGGGGACGACGAGCAGCAAATCCCCCGCAAAGACGCGGAAGCCCCGCAGTTTGTTGTCCGGCACGCGGAAGAACATCACCTTGTCGGGATGCCCGCCCTCGATGCGCCCGCCGATGACTGGCATCAGCCGGTGGTCGATGACAAGGCCGTTTTCGTCGATGATGGGCACGCGCTTGACCACGCCGCCCAGCGCGTCGAGCCACGCGTCGGCGGAGGCCTGCGTCTGTTCCTGCTCCTGAGGCGTCACCGTTTCCGGCGGCTTCGCCGGGATGACGTACGGCCGGGGCCTCGGGCGGAGCGGGACATCGGGTTCGGCGGCAACTTCCAATTCGGTGGAGACAGGGTTTTTCACGCCGAGAACCTTGAGTATGCGCTGCGCCTGATCGTCGGAGACGATGCGCGACCCGCGCTCGACATCGTTAATAAAGGATTCGGCGACGCCGCACTTTTTGGCAAGCGCCTTCGGCGTCATGCCGGATTTCACCCGCGCGGCCCTGATGGTTTCGCCCAACCTGCTCATGTCCCATGCCTCCCGATGCGGATACGCCCGTTTAAGGGACGTGAAGAGCATATCTGACTTGATTATTCTGAACAAATTATACCACAATCTCATCTGAAAGAATATATAACGATTCGAGTTTGCAGAAAATCAACTTAATCATGACCTTTTTGTGCAACCCGTTCTCATGTATAATAGTCTAAACATCAAATGGATTTTTAATGGCATCAACAGGAGGATTTTACGTGAAAAAGTGGCTTTGCCTGCTCCTGGCGCTGTGCATGCTGCTGACATGCGCGGGCCTGAGCGAAGGAGATATTATAACCGAAGAAACGACGCCGGTCACGGTACCCGACAGCGCGGACGAGGATCAGCCGACCGGCGCGGATACGCAGATCGACGGCAGCGCTTCGGGTGCTGATCCGCAGGAAGGTGAGTCCCAGGCCGGTTCCGGTGAAGGCGCGGACAGCGGGGAGACGCCGGAAGGCAGTTCGGATTCCGGTCAGACGGATGAGCCCGGCGGGTCCGGGGAGCCGACCGATCCGTCGGATCCGGCCGTTCCCGTTGAACCCGCGGATCCGGACGCTCCCGTGGATCCTGCGGATCCTGACGCTCCCGCGACGCCCGAGGGCCCTGAGACCCCCGAAGATCCCGCGGATCCTGAAAACCCCGATGAACCTGAGGATCCCGAAAACCCTGTGCAGCCGGATCAGCCCGTAGACGGCGAAATCGACTGGGACGAGGTCCGCTCCGGTGAAGTCTGGCACGAGACCAGTGACGGAGAAATCATCTTTGGCAAGCTGGAGGACGTGCTCACCGCGCTGCTCACGGGCGGCGAACCTCTGGACGAGGAAAACCCGCTCCTTATATACATATGCCGGGACGAGGTCCTTCGCGTCCGCGAGATCCGCCGTGGCGACGTGTATTACTTCGCCTTTGCCATCGACGAAGTGGCTCTCCCCGAGGCAAAGGACAGGCAGATCGTCATTTCTGAAACGGATCCTGACGCTCCGGCTCCCGATTCCGGGGCGGACGACGACCAGACCGAACCCGATCCGGAACAGATCATCTCCCTGTACGTCTATCTTGAACAGGAGCAGGATCCGCAGCCAGACGATCCGGAACCGGAGGAGCCCGTCCTCTCAGTGATCGCGTCGGACTATGTGGCTGACGCGTGGTCGAATACCGTGCCGGTCTTTGCGCTCAGCGGCATTCCTGAGGATAAGGCTTATTGGGAGTATGGCGTCGTGCGCTACGGCAGCACGCATGTGGATATCATCGAGGACGGGGCCTTTTCCGCGCTCGAAGAAGGGGAGTACACGCTGCGCTTCGTCATGCTGGACGAGCTTGGAAATGTGGTCTCCGCTTCCGACCTGTATACGGTGAAGCTCGACTACACGGAGCCGGAGATCGTCGCCGTCAACACGGATACAGGCGTCAGCTACCAGATGGTGATCAACGCCTGGGACGAGCTGAGCGGCGCGGCGCAGTTCTCCATAGACGGGGGAGAGACCTGGCTCGATCCCGAAGAGGGATCCATGGTCTATACCGCCCTTTCCAAGACGACGATCGAAGGCGGGCAGATCATGGTCAGGGACGTGGCCGGCAATACGGCGGTCTGGCCGGACGAGGTGGAGCTGAAGAGAGCTTCGAGCGGCGGCTACTATGGCGGCGGCGGTGGCGGAGGCGGCGGGAGCCGCGGCATCGTCCATACCAAGTCGAGCGGGTTCTCCAAGCGCGAGTATGATACGGTCAACGTCAGCTCGGAAGGCGGCGACGCCGTGACCTACATGCACACCCTGACGCTGGATGGGCAGCCGATGGACCTGACGCTCGATCTGGACCGGGCCTTGGGCTTTGCGTACGACGAGACTTACGAGCCTGTGTTCGCGATGAGCCTTCTTTACTGGGCGGACGAACCAGTCTCGGAGGATGACGGCGAAGATGAGCCGGCCGACGCAAAGACGCCGGACCCGAACACGCTCGTCCTGATCGCCGCCAACGAAGACGTGAACAAAGCCAGCGACAATTACGCGTACAGGTGGTCCTTCAACGGCTCGATTCTGCGTCAGCTCGGCAAGAGCGGCATATCCTATCTCGCCCTGGTGATCGACGATTACGTCGTCGCCATGCCGACGGAGGGCTTTCTGGCCGGCGAGGATTACGTGGCGCTGAAGATGCAGGGCGTTCCGACGAGGGGCTTCGACTACGAGGTCGTAATGGCTTACGAGGATACGGACGGCGAAGCATCCGCCGGCAAGTACGAACCGGCGGACATTCTCGCGCGCTGGCTGTACGAAATCACCGTCACGCACGAGGATGTGTCCGTTCAGTTGACGGACGACGATGAGCAGCCCATGTACATGGTCGGCATATGCGCGGGACTCGACAGCGTCTTTGACTCTGTCTATGGCGCCGCGCAGAAGTCTTAAAGAATTCATTTGAGGAGGATACGGACAATGCTGCGCAAGGCTTTGGTTGGAATGTTGACATTTGCCCTCTTGCTCATGTGTTTCCCCGCCGCAGCGGAGACTTTGCTGTCGTTTACGGGCGTGGTCGTGGCCGGCGAAGTGCGGCCTGTCACGGCGGCGTATGGCGGCCGCGTGACCGGGTTGAAGCTGCGCAAGGGCGATTACGTCGCCCACAACGACAAAATCGCCGAGATCGCCACGACGCTGAACTACGCGCCGCTGGAGGGCACGGTTTCGGGCATCTTCGCCAATGAGGGCGACGACGCCGCGTCGATCGTCGACCGCTATACGGCGATCATGTTCATCGAACCGACGAACAAGTACACCATCACCGCGACGACTGAGAACGCGTACAACAAGAGCGAGAACAAGTTCGTCCACCTGGGCGAGAAGGTCTATCTCTCCTGCACGGCCGACGGCACCCACCAGGGTGTGGGCGTCATCGCCGCGCTGACGGAGAAGGGCTACAAGGTCGAGGTGACCGGCGGAGAGTTTTACATGGGCGAGACCGTCGGGATTTACCGCGACAGCGAGTATAAGGCGCAGTCGCGCATCGGGCGAGGGACCATCGACCGTACGGCGCCGGTCGCCGTCAAGGGGACGGGAAGCGTTCTCCGGATCCACGTGGAAAACGGCGATTTCGTTGAGCGCGGCGAACTCCTCTTTGAAACGGTCGACGGAACCCTGGACGGTATGTACGCGCCGGACTGCGCCGTCCTGGCGCCCGTGAACGGCGTCGTCGCCTCGGTGGACGTCAATCCCGGTGCTTCCGTCAACAAGGGCGACGTCATCGCCACGATCTACCCCTCGGATTCGATGCAGATCGAGTTCATCGTCCCGGAGGAGAATCTGTTCGACATCGTCGAGGGACAGAAGGTCTCCATCGAATTCTACTGGGACGACGACGAGAACATGACCACCACGGGCACGATCTCCAGCATATCCCACCTCAGCGAGTCGGCGGAGACCGATCCCGGCGCGGGACGCCGCAGCTACAAGGCTTACGTCTCGTTTGAGCCGGAGGAAAACGTCCGCCTCGGCATGAGCGTGTTCATCTACACGGCTGACCAGGGCCATCCGTCAGCGGACGCGCCCGACGACGCAGAGCCGTCGGAAGACATGGAAGACGATGACGAAAACTGATTTCTTTGGAGGAATAATCACATGAAAACATGGCTTTCCGCCGCTCTCGCGCTCTTGCTGGTTTTCTGTTGCGCGGCCGGCGCTCTGGCCTCGGCGGGCGACCGCACGATCCTGCGCCCGTCGTCCGATCCGTCGTTCGGTTCGGAAATCTACGTCGAGAGCGCGTTTGTCATCGGACGCGACATATATTACGGAGACAGCGGCTCTACGCTGTGCATTTACAATCTCGACACCCAGGAGACGAGGCAGTTGACCGTCTCGCATGATCAGCCCGACGAGGACTCTGACGCGGACGATTCCGACGAAGAGGATTTCGACGACGAAGAATTCGACGAGGAGTACGACGGTGATTTCTCCGGCACGAGCCGCTGGACGCAGATCGACAGGCTGTTTGCCTACGACGGGACCATATACGCCCTTGCGCACGACACGATCAGCGACGAAGACGGCTCGGAATTCGAAGGCGAGTACGTCCGCAAACTGGACATCGTCGACGATACGGCCTACTTCGTCCCCTCGGATATCGACGACCTCGATTTTTCGGATCTGGTCAGCGAAGGCGAGTACGTCGATATGGATTACATCGAAAGAGTGGAGACGGTCGGGGATACGCTCTATCTTCTGTCTCAGTCCTATGAGACGGACATGACGGTCCTGCACGCCTTCGACCTGCAGACTGGGCGGCACGATACGTATTACATCGATCATATCAACTCCTTTGCCCCCGCAGGCGAGGGCATGGTCATCATCCAGCAGTTCGACTGGGCCGAGGCGGACACCGCCACGCTGTCGCTCTACGACCTGGAGAGCGACAGCGTCGTCAGCGAGATGACGGTCGAGGTCGTGAATTACGCGCTGCCCTCCAACCTCTGTTACGACGCCGAGCGCGGTATGCTCTACTTCGTTCAGAACGGCGAGATCTGGCGCTGCGAGAACATGGATCCCGAGACGCTGATCAGCGTCAACGAGGCGCCGTCGACCAATACGGGCGCCGCAGGCGCGCTGACGGACGACGGGTATATGCTCCTCTATAACTGGCAGTCGGTGGTGCTCCGGAGCGTCGATCCGGAAAAGCGCTCGAAGGTCAACCTGAAAGCCATGCTCTATTACGGCGACACAAACGTGTTCAACAACGCGTATTTCGCCTTTACCGAGAATCATGGCGACATGTCCGTCGTCATCTCCCGGGGCGAGAACGCGTCGGACATCCTGCAGGCGATGATGAACCGCGATTCGACCTACGACATTTACAGCCTGTCGGCTTCGTCCAACGAGTTTGACACGCTGAAGCGCCGCGGCTTCCTGACGGAACTGGACGCGGACGCATACATCGCCGAGCGCGTCGACGCCATGTGGCCCGCCTTTTCTGAGGCGATGAAGGACGAAAACGGATCCATCATCGCCGTGCCCACGAGCGTTTACGGAAACGCCCTGGCCGTGAACACCGCGCATCTGGAACAGCTTGGGCTGACGTTTGAGGATCTGCCGACCTCCTGGGACGGAATCCTGGATTTCATGATCGGCCTGCCGGAGCTCCTGGAGGATAACGATTCACTCAGGGCGTTTGAACCGTGGTACGATCAGACGAGCATCAGAACGCAGCTGCAGTTTTTGATCCTCAGGGATTATCAGAACTATCTCGGCGGTCTGGAGGACGAGTCGTTCCAGTTTAACACGCCGGTGCTTCAGAACCTTTTGAACAAGGTTGAGCAGATCGATCTCGAGGCCCTCGGCGTGCCTGAATCGGACGACGACGAGGGCGGCTGGTGGAGCGAAGACGGACAGAAGTATACCCTGTTCAGCATCGGCTATGGGCTGACTGACATGTATTATAACGCGGACGATCAGCCCAGATCGCTGATCCTGTCCATCGACGGCGAAGAGCCGAAGGCGGGCGTGTTCGTGACCGTGGTCATCGTCAATCCGTATTCCGAACACAAGGAAGAGGCGATGCTGTTCCTCGAGTCGCTGCTCGACAGCATGACGATCGAGTCCAAGTACAATTTCTTCCCGGAGTACGATGAGCCGATGAAATATCCCGGCTTTGAAGAGTACGCCGAGAATCTTAAGCAGTGGTATGACGACGCCGTTAAGTCCCGCGACGAGGCCGACGAGGACGAGAAAGCCGAATGGGACGAGACGATCGAGTTCTATCAGCATGAGCTCGAGAACGTCGACGACAGCTTCTGGCGCTTCAGCCCACAGATGATCGAAAGCTACCGCAGAGACGTGGAACGTTTTACGGTCGTCACATACGATTTCACCAACGATGTCAGTCAGGACCCGGAATTCGAGACCATTTGGACGGAGTTTATTTCCGGGCAGTCGGACACGCAGACCTTCCTTCAGGCCATTGACAGAAAAGTCAGGATGATGAGGGAAGAGGGCTATTGATTCGTTTGGACCCGTTCGCCCGGCGAGCCGGGCGGACGGGTTTGGAGGTTTAAAGATTGTATACGCGCAAGAGATTGGTTCTCCCTTTTTTGCTGCCCGGGCTTCTGGGCATCGTGTTGTTTTACGTGCTGCCGTTCTTCAGCGGCGTGTGGTACAGCGTCACCGACGGCAGTTATAAAAACGCGTTCGTGGGCCTGCAGAACTATGTCAACGTCTGGAACAACTCCATGTTCAGGCTCGGCCTGACGAACACGCTTTTGCTCTCGCTGATCTGTGCGCCTCTTTTGTGGATAAGCTCTTTTTTTGTGAGCCTGCTGCTGAACCGCATTCGGCCCGCCGGGTCCTTTTTTCGCAGCAGCGTGCTTTTGCCATATCTGATGCCGTCCTCGGCCGTGCTGATCATATGGCTTTTGTGGTTCGATTACGGCGGGATCGTCAACCGGCTGTGCGTGGCTCTTGGACTTGGCCGCGTCAACTGGCTGGACGGGGCGCCCCTTCGCGTGCCCATCATCCTCATGTTCCTTTGGAAAAACCTCGGCTTCTGTGTGATTATCTTCATGGCCGCACTGCAGGCTGTGCCGGAGCCGCTGTATGAGTACGCCTCGCTGGAGGGCGCGAGCTTTCGCCAGCAGGCCGTTCACATCACCCTGCCGCTCATCATCCCGTCGGCCTTTCTCGTTTTCATCCTCGCCTGGATCAACGCCTTCAAAATATTCAAGGAGGTCTACTTCATCGGCGGGGCTTATCCGGCGGAGAGCGTTTACACCCTGCAGCACTATATGAACAATATGTACAACAAGCTCAATTACCAGAACGTCACGACGGCGGCGTATAGCTTCGCGGTCATCGTCTTCGCGATCTTTGGGCTCCTGTTCTTTATTCAGAATCGCGCTCAGCGCGGCCTGAACTGACGGGGGGTGACGGACGATGATGAGAAAACGCGGCCTTGGCTTTGCGCTGACATGCGGCATACTGGGCGTCATGGCGGTGCTGATCCTCTGGCCTATGATTCAAACGTTTCTGTACTCCTTCTCCTCGATCGCCGACATGAAGGCGTACATGAAGACGCGCAACAACTTCGACGAAAGCGTCTGGATCGATTCGCGCCTGTCGCCAAGGATGTTCTCCCTGAGCCAGTACTACCAGATCCTCATTACGGACAACACGGTGCTGCGCCTGTTCTGCAATTCCGTGATGTACGCCGTGCTGATCCTGCTGGGGCAGGCGGTGATCATTCCCGCCTTCGCCTTCGCGCTGTGTAAGTTCCGCTATCCGGGGAAGAACCTGCTTTTTTTCATGGTCATCATGCTGATGCTTTTACCCTTCCAGGTGACCATGGTGCCGAACGTGCTGACCCTTCGCGGCCTCGGGCTGACGGACACGCTGTGGTCGATCGTGCTGCCGATGTGGTTTACGCCGTTTTACATCTTCCTGATACGGCAGTTCATGGTCGGACTGCCCGGCGAGCTCATCGAGGCGTCTTCCATCGACGGCGCTGGTGTCATCAAGACGTACGTCATGATCATCCTGCCCGTGTGCAGGCCCATACTCGGCGCGGCCGTGGCGCTTTCCTTCGCCGATTGCTGGAACCTCGTGGAACAACCTCTGGCGTATTTGACTCAGCGGCAGGATTTACAGCCCCTGTCTACGATGTTTAACCAGATCGCCGCCGAAAACACGGGTTTTGAGTTTGCCGGCGCGGCGCTTTACATCCTGCCCGCGTTGTTTGTATACATGTTCTTCCAGTCGGACATCCTGTCCGGTCTGCAATTATCTGAGCTGAAGTAGGTGATTCCCATGAAAAAGAGAGCCGCGAAAGGCCTGCTGATCCTGGCGATCGTGGTCGCGCTGTGCATGTTCTTCTCGGGCACGATCCGTACGATCACGACGCCGAAGGTCAAATTCATCAGCGCGAAGCAGGGTAAATTTGAGTCAACCACAGATATGACCGCAAAGGTCACCTTTCCGGAGACTGAAGAGATCAAATCAGATACCCCCGAAGATGTGACCATCAGCATTAAGGGCATATTCGTCAAACCCGGTCAAAAGGTCAAGGCGGGGGAGAAGCTGTTTTCCGCGACCGTCGTCGACTATGAAAAGACGAGGGCTTCGCTCCAGAGCGATTACGCCGCGGCGGAGACCGCGCTGCGAACCCTGAACAGAAAGAACGGCAGCGTCCATCTCAACCGCAACGAGCAGGCCTGGGCGGACGCCTATTACGCCCTGGACGAGGCCTCGCAAGTCCGGCGCGACTGCCGCATCGACGTCCTGACGCTGCTGGCGCTCGAGGGTTTTGACGCCGCCGCGGAAGAGCTGCCTGAAAAGGCTCCCAAAGGCGCGAGCAAGCAGCTCAAAGAGGCGTATGACGCGCTCGAAGAGGCGGAATCCGTCTACGCCGAGCGGGAGAAGGCGTTTAACGCGCTGGCCCGCTACGCGATAGAGGAGAACACCTGGACCTATTTACAGCAGGTCAGGGAATACGAGCAAAAGATGGCCAAGTGCGAGAATGAGATGACGGCTCTGAACACGATGTCGCGCTATGCCGCGTCCATCAACGCGCCGCACACCGGGTACATCGCTGAAGTGACCGTCGAAAAGGGGCAGACGGCTTCCGGCGGCGCGGTCCTTTTAAAGATGACCCCGGAGGACATAAAGCCTGTCCTGCGCATCGACGTGACGGATGTCAGGGAATCCGTCTCCAAAGGCACTGTGGTGAAAGTGCCTTCCAACTACTGGGGCAAACTTGAGACCACAGTTCAGAGCGTGGGCACGACCTCGTCCGCCGGCAAATACGCCGACGCGAAGCTCACGAACGACATCGTCGACGCCTTTGGCAGCGTCAACAATATGATGCAGAACGACGTCACCGTTCAGCTCGTCACCAAGGCCAAAGAGGCTACCTGCCTCGTCTCCGCTTCGGCCGTGCGCGGCTCTGGAGACGACCGGTATGTCTACTGCGCCGAGCAGGAGAGCTCGACATTCGGCGGGACGCAGCTCAGAGTCCGGAAGATGGGGATTACCGTGCTCAACGAGTCCCCGACCGTGATCTCGGTGGCGGAAGATCTGACCCGCCTTCAGATCATCTACATGGAGGACCGGGCGCTCAGTGAAGGGGACGCGGTGATGCCTTATGAAGGGTGAGGCCGTTTCCGTCAAATGGTATCATAAGCTGAGCCTTATCGCGCTGCTGGGTATCGGGCTCGTGCTCTTTGGCGCGTTTGTCCTGGAAACGCGGACACCGAACGTGGTGCAGTACGCCTTCGCGGGCTACGGAGAGCCTGAAGCCATGATGGATCAGCTCGGCGAGATCAGGGAAGCCCTGTCTGACACGACGGACCTCATAACGCTGCACGGCGTGCTCGGCCCGCAGACGGTCTCTGTTCCCGAGGGGCAGGCCGGCGTCGACGCTCAGGTCTTCATGGCGGGACCGGGATATTTCAGCCTGTATCCTCAGCCTGTCGCGACTGGAGAGATCATCAGTCCCATGGATCTGCAAAGACACGCATCCGTGATCATGTTGGACGATGATATGAGTTTTCAGCTCTTTGGGGAACGCGGCGCCCTGGGGCAGGAGGTTATGCTGGGCGGCAAGCGGTACACGGTGGTCGGCACGGTCAGGTACAGCGCGGGATATGGAACCCTTTCGGAGCACGCGGTCTGGCTGCCCCTGGGCGCGGACGAAGCGCTTTTGCCGGATATGATGATGGTATTGTCCGTCTATGGGGGCGCTGACAACGGCCTCATGACGCTTCTTGAGACCAGCGCCTCGCAGACCTTTGGCCCGGGTACGCTCGTCAGCGCACAGAAGGAGAAGATGCGCGCCTACATGCCGATCTATCTGATCGGGCTCGTGGCGGCGGTCTACGCGCTCATGAAATTGTACGGCTTTGTGAAGGGGCAGATCGTCTATCTGGTCGGGCGGATCGGTGAGAAACTCAGATACGTCTATCCCCGTCAGGCTTTTTTCTATATCGTGGGGCACATACTCCTGTGCACGCTGGCCGTCGGCGTGCTGGTCGGCGCGTTTTATCTGGCGATGAGCGTATTTCTGCGGCCCGTGTCCGTCTTTGTGGAATGGGTCCCCGAAGTCCTCGTCTCCTGGCAATCCATCAGCGCGCGGTTCTGGGAGCTTGTGCGGGCGCAGGCGCAGCCCGTCCGATATACGACGGGAGAGTACGCCGCCGTCGCGTTCGGGGCGTTCCTGATCCGGTGGGGGACGATGCTGTTTCTCATAGGCCTGGGCCTTAAATCAATTACATTGAAACAGAAGGGACAAGGCAGATAAAATCGGGGGACGGATCAAAGTGATCCGCCCCCCGTTGCGTTATGCCCTGGCGCTGGCGCGCATGGCCTTCAGGATGCGATTGAATCCGGGTATCAGCGAAATCAGCACGGCGGCGAGCGCTTCCGGCCAAATGTACGTGATGTTGTAGCCCAGAGAGTAGATGATGGCGTTCTGTTCACCGGCGTATTCGGCGAAGAAAATCACGCCGGACAGCACGGCCATGATGTATTTGCCGAAGTAGCCCAATACCATGGCTACGGGCAGTTTGACGCGGTCGTTCTTTATCCTGTTCGCAAGACAGCAGAGCGCCGCCGCGGCGTATGCCATCGGATAGTCCACCAGCATCTGTACAGGGTGTACGATGTACGGGTCATTGATGAGCTTCAGCAGTCCGTAAGCGGCGCCGACCAGCAGGCCCTTGGACGGGCCGAACGCGAGCGCGTAAAGCACCAGAGGAATCAACGCCGCCAGCTTGACCGAACCGCCCTGCGGCATCCGGATGAAGCTGATCAGCGAGAGAATGTACGAAACGGCGATGCACATCGCCGCAAAGGCGATGCTGCGGGCGTTCCAGCTCTTCTTGTCCTGAAGAAGGACGATCACAAGCATGACGACGAACATGACCGCGATGGCCAGAGCGAACACGCTGACGCCCATGCCCTCAATTTTGCCTGCCGCGATCCGCTTCAGGATATACTGTATGGCGCAGATGACGGAAACGACGAGCAGCACGGCGATACTCCCGATCAGAACGACGCCGCGCGCCTTCGTCCATTTGGCACTCTTCTGCATGTAGACGAACAGGCCCGCTGCGAACAGCAGCGCCACGATGGCCAGCGTGTACCAGCGCTGCTCGCTGAACTCGCCGAAGGCCTGAGACAGCCAGCTCTGCGGCGCTTCTTCTTTCACTTCTTCAGCGGTGGCTTCTTCAGCGGCGGCTTCTTCGGAGACTTCTTGGGCGGCTTCGTCGGAGGACGCCGACTCGTCGGCGGGTTCGCCGGCTTCGGCCTCGGTGACCTGAGCAGAGGCTTCGGCCTCCGTCTGTTCGGGTTGAGTCTCTGTTTCCGCAAGCGCGGAGCAGCATGAGAAGCAGATCGCGCACGCGATCAGCAGCCAGCAGATAAAGCGTTTTTTCATGGTAAGATCCTGCCTTTCCTGTATTTTGCCGCAAAAAAACCGCTTGTGTCTGATCGACACAGGCGGGAAGATGCAGCGCAGGACGATTGTGTCTGCGCTCCGCTTCCCTCCGGTGGGATGATCCACATCAGGTTCCAAGGGACAGGACATATCGTCCATCTCAGCCAATAAGGCGCCCCCAGCGGACAACTATATTGTAATCCCGTTCTATGGGACTGTCAATTTGATTTTTCGTAATATTCGGCGGACAACGATTAACATAGTGCATTCCGGCATCCTGGCTCTTGTATCCGGACATGAATGCTGATATAATCAATATAAAGCCAATTAAAGGAGTGAGTGAACGTGCTTGAACGATTTCTTGACCAGGCGAAGTTTTCTCAGGTCGGTTTTGTCGTGAACGATCTGGAGGAGGCGAAAAACAAGTTTGCGCTTTTGTTTGGCTGTGATGTGCCGAATACCTGTGACGGCGGCACGTATGAAGTCGCGCAGACCCGCATATACGGTCAGCCCGCGCCGGACGCCAATTGCCTGATGGCCTTTTTCGACCTGCGTCCCGGCGTGCAGCTCGAACTCATTCAGCCCAACGAAGCGCCCTCTGTTTGGCGCGATCACCTGGAAAAATACGGCGAGGGGATTCACCACATCGCCTTTAATACGGATGACGCGGACGAGATGGCGCGCAGGCTCTGCGAGGCGTTCGACGGCGAGATCGAACAGCAGGGCAATTACGGCGACGGGAGCGGCCAGTACATCTATCTGTCCCTGCACAAGACGCTCAAGTGCCGCGTGGAACTGCTGGAGAGCTACAAAAAGTGAGGCATACGATGAAATACGCGCTTGTCACGGGATGCGATCACGGGCTTGGCCTTTCACTGTGCGGAGGGCTCCTGGATCGGGGCTATACTGTGCTCGCCGGTCGATATGATTCAGATGAAAAACAGATCGACAGCCTGGCCGCCCGTCACGACGGGCGTCTGATCGTTTGCGATCTGGACATATCGAGCGATGAATCCGTCAAAGCTCTTGCCGGGGATTTTCCCTTTTCGTCGCTTGACCTGTTGATCAACAGCGCCGGGATCCTCGGCTGCATGGACAAAGGGCCGGACGCGCCGATCGACTTCGACCTCATTCAAAGAGTCATCAACGTCAACGCGGTTGGCACGCTCAGAATGACCATAGCCATGCTGCCCTGGCTGCGTCGGGGCGAGGGCAGGACGGTCGTGAACATCTCGTCGGAAGCCGGCAGCATAGCCGACTGCGAGCGCGTGGGGTGGTTCGGATACTGCATGTCTAAGGCCGCGAACAACATGCAGGGGGCTCTGATTCACAACACGCTGCGCCTGGAGGGCGGGCGCGTCTTCCAGATCCATCCAGGCCACGTGGCGACGTATATGCGGGGACATCTGGACACGACGGCGTCGATCGGGCCGGACGAGGCGGCGGAGGGCGTTTTGCGCACGGTTCTCGACGGCGATTATCCGGCGGGCACTGCGGCCGTACTATCTCGACTATCAGGGAAGGGAGATGCGCTGGTGATGAAGAGAGCGCTGATCATCGGAACTTATGAAAACGCGGCGTACCACCCGTTCAGGGGTGTGGACGATCAGTTGGTCAAAGCGCTGGAGGGTGCTTTCGAAGCGACGTTGACGGACGATCTTAATCACCTGACGGATCTGAGCGGGTATGATCTGCTCGTTTCATACATTGACAACCTGCCGGCTCAGTGGCCCGAGGGCGTCGCCGAGTCGGTCCTTCGGTTTGTCGGGGAGGGCGGCGGGCTGCTGCTTTTGCACTACGGGATATGTCTGTCGACGCTGGAGCCGCTTGAAGCGCTGATCGGCGGACGTTTCGATCATCATCCGCCCCAGGAGCCGATCACGTTCACGCCGACGAGCGACGGATTCCTTGCGGGGACGGAAGCATTTACGATATCCGAGGAACCGTATCAGTTCCGACTGTGCGCGGACGACCTCGAAACGGTGCTCGAGTACGAATACAGGGGCGAGCGCTATATCGGCGGATGGCTGCGGACGCAGGGGAAAGGCCGCGTCGTCTACCTCGCGCCGGGACACAGCGTACAGACGTTTCTCTTGAGCGCTTATCAGGAGATGATCCGCAAAGGCGCGATGTGGGCCGTTGGGGCGACGAACTGAATCGAAGCAAGAGAGGCGGAAGCCCGATCATGACGGGCCTCCGCCTCTCTTTACTTGTATGGATCACGCATTTAAGCCGTCTCGTCTATTCTCACGCGAATGGCCTCAGGCGCTGTTATGCGCGGGGGTTCGCCTTGTTTCATATCGCACGTCAGTCGTCCATAGGGCGTCAGGAGCTCGACATGCGCCTCTGAAAGGCCGAGAAGGCTCGGTTTCAGTCTGAGTTCCCGCATCCCCGGTTCGACGATTTCGAGCCCCAGAAGGGCTGTTGGCAGCGAATACAGCGGCGTGCCGCCCCAGGCATGGCTGTGATCGAAGCGGTATCCGGGCTCGGGCTTGACAAAGCCCTCGACGAGGCCCGCCGGGCAGGCCGCGACGGGCGCCTTCCAGGCCTGTAGGATGTCCAGAGTATAGCGATCCCGAAGACCGAGCCGGTTGACCGCCTGCAGCAGATAGTGCAGGAAGTAAGGTTGAACATCGCCTTCGATTTCGTCGGACATGATCCTTTCGATCAGGGACACGGCCGTTTTGTCGTCGCAGACGCCCGTATATGCGGCCAGTATGTTCGCGTGCTTGAGATAGTAGGCCTTTTCCGTGTTCTCGGGCATCCATGGACCGGTGAGACGCTTTGGCGTGGGTGTGTTGAGACCCATCATATACATGCCCTTTTCGCAGTCGTAGAGGCGTTCGTTGATGGCGCATCGCAGAGCCTCGCTCCGCTCAACGCAGTCCTGAGACAGACTGGCGCAGTGCAGCTGGGTGTACACCTTCGCGGCGTGGCGCAGCGCCATGTCGTAGAACATGTTGAGGCAGGTCTGCCCGAGGGCCTTCGGCGGATGGTGCAGCGACAGCCCGTCCACATATATCCAGTCGACGAACATGTAATCCGGCGGCGTTTCAATGAGGCCGTTTTCTCCGACGTAGGAATCAAAGCGCTTCAGCAGCAGATCGAGCGCCGTTTTGCAACGGGACAGAAGCGAATCGTCGCCCGTCAGCATGTATACGTCCCACAGCATTGCCACCCAGATCAGACTGTACGTCGTGTGGAACATGCGCCCGTCCTCGCGCTCCAGCAGATGCGCCGTTCTGATGACGTCGAACTCACTCAGCCGCTTATCGCCGAAGGCGAACGGCGTCATCAGGCTTTCGATGTAGTAATCGCCCGTGCAGGCCAACGGCTCACAGTGGCGGGGACTGTCCAGGTGATGGGTCTGACGGCAGATCTGAAGCGTGTGCTTACACGTCTGAAGGACCTGGTTCAGCGCCGCGTCGCTGGTGAAGATGCGCGCCTCCTCAGGCGTGGGATAGTGCGTCTCGATCAGTTCAAAGCGCAACAGCGCATTGTGATCCGAGAGGTTTTCACACGTCGCGGACAGGTTCCCGGCGCTGATCAGCGTAAAGCCGCGGTACGTGTCGTCGTGGTTGAGAACGATCTCGGTGACGGATCCCGCCTCATCGGTTTCTTGGGCCGTGACGCGCACCCGCACTTCGCCCTGCGCGTCGGCGCGGAGCGCGATAAAGCCGGCGTATATCATGTCGAAGGGCATGAAAACCGTCTTTGACTCGTGCGGACGGAGATACACCCTTCCGTTGCCCGGCTGGATGGTCATCTCCGCGCGCACGGGGATGGGCGCTGTTTCCGCGTTCCAGACGTCCAAAACGGCTTGCGCTGGGGCGTACTCGTCCGGCGAAAGGCGGCCGTCATAGCGGTCCGGCGCGCAATAGGCCGCGTTTTTGCGGCACTGCCACGTCTCGTCCGTGCCGATTTCCACCTGTGTGCCGTCGTCAAATGTCAAAAGGGCGCTCAACATGAAGCCGCCGCGTCCCTTGGAATACTCGCAGATCTGTACCGGCATCATCCGCACGCGGGCGAAGAAGAGCAGCGTCTTGCTCTGGGGTTCGAGGTCTGTCTCATAAGCGTAGAACGGGCCTCGGACCGTCTCGTTACCGATAAAATCTCCGCCGACGCTGGCCGGCCCCGTGCCGGCGGCGCTCCCGTTGACGTACAGCTGACAGGCCGTGTCGCCGCTGAATCGAATATGAGCTCCCGTCACGATCCTGTCAAAGGCGTAGCTTTTCTGGAATTCGGCGACCGTGTAATTGCCCTGAGATGTATCGGTCAAGGCGCTGTAGACTGTACGCTGGCTGTCAGGGTAGCGCGACGCCGGCAGCCAGATCCATTGGTCTTTCCGCATGCGGTATACCTCCGTAGTTCACGTTGATGAATGAGTGATAACAGGGCTGGCCTCATGACGGCCATCCCTGTTCGCTTTTATGAATTGAAGGCGTCCTTCATTCGGTCAAAGAAGGATTTCTTCTTCTCGTATTGCTTGCCCGTTGTGCTGTCGTCAAACTGACGCAGCAGGTCCTTTTGCTTTTCGGTCAGCTTGCGGGGGACTTCAACTTCCATGGTGACGTACAGATCGCCCTTGCCCACGCTGTTGAGCCGCTGGATGCCGCTGCCCTTGATGCGGAAGACGGTACCCGGCTGCGTCCCTTCGGGAACCTGGTACTTGACGGATCCGTCCAGTGTCGGCACGTCGATCTCGCAGCCCAGCGCGGCCTGCGTGAAGCTGATCGGCTCGTCGCAGTACAGGTCAAAGTCGCGCCGCTTGAAGTACTTATGCGGCCTGACGGTGATGAAGACCTGCAAATCTCCGTTGGGCCCGCCGTGTTCCCCGGCTTCGCCCTGGCCGCGCATCGTGATGATCTGACCGTTGTCGATGCCCGCGGGCACCTTCAGCGTGATGCGCTTCGATGTGCGGATCTTCTTGCGGCCGTTGCACTTGGGGCAGAACTCCTTGATGATCTTGCCCTCGCCGTGGCATGTCGGACAGACGCGTGAGACGCGCATTGCGCCCAGCATGGTCTGTTGCGTGACCACGACCTGCCCGCGTCCGTGACAGTTGGAACAGGTCTCAGGGGTCGTGCCGGGCTTTGCGCCCGTGCCGTGGCAGGTGGGGCAGGGGTCGTCCCGCGTGACATTGAGATCCTTCGAGCAGCCCTTCGCCGCCTCTTCGAACGTCAGCGTCAGATCGTAGCGCAGGTCGTCGCCCTGCATGGGGCCGGTCCTGCGGGCGCTGCCGCCGGCTCCGCCGAACAGGTCGCTGATGATGTCCTCGAATCCGCCAAACCCGCCGAAGCCGGAGGCGTTGAATCCGGAACCGTATCCGCTGGCCCCTGACATGGGATCCTCGTGCCCGAACTGGTCGTAGCGCGCTCGCTTCTGATCGTCGGAGAGGACCTCGTAGGCTTCGTTGACTTCCTTGAATTTGGCTTCAGCCTCTTTGTC
>JAFRLF010000002.1 GCA_017431365.1 Clostridia bacterium
CAGATCAAAGCCGTCGGCCTCGACATCGACGGAGCCGACGTCAACGCGATCATGGCGGCGGCCGAAGCTACTCTGTCAGATATCGGATGATTGGGGGGACGCATTTGATGACCAAACGTGAACGCGTGCTGACCCTTTTGAAGGGAGAAAAGCCCGACAGACTGCCTTGGTTTGCCGATCTGGCGTACTGGTATCCCTACGCGCTTGACCAGGGCGTGATCGGACCGGAATACAGGGGAGACGGTCTGTTTCAGCTGCACAGGGATCTGGGCGTGGGGTTTTACCTGCAGGGGTATCATCCGTTCAGGTCGCATGATCCGGCCTCGACGGTCGAAATGCGGCGTGAAGGGCCTGTCACGACGACGCTCGTCCACACGCCGACGCGCGATTTACGACAGGTCGACGTCGAACTGACGGGGAAATACACCAGCGCCATTAAGGAGCATCTGATCAAGGATATAGACGACCTTGAAGCCTATGTGGCGATGATGGAGCGCTCGGTCACTGAACCGGACTACGGCGAGGCTCAGCGCCGCTATCAGCTGGCGGGCGACAACGGCGTCGTTCTGTGCTATCTGCCAAAGAGCTCTTTTATGGAGCTGGTCGCGTTGAAATGTGGGATCATGACCGTTGTGGACATGATCTCCGACGACGAGGAGCGCTTTGACGCGTGCCTAGAGCGCCTTGAAGCCGCGACGGACAGACAGGCCCAGGTCGCGCTGGACAGTCCTGCGGAGTTTTTGATGATCCCCGAGAACATCAGTTCGGAGGTCGTCGGCAAAACATATTATCATACCTACATGGAGCGCTATCACCGCAAGTGGTTTGAACGGATCAGGGCCGCGGGCAAGGTGTCACTGGTGCATATGGACGGCACGGTACAGGGATTGCTGGGCGAGGTCTCGCGCGCCGGCTGTCGCATCATGGAGGCCATGACCCCCGCGCCGACCGGAGATGTGGAGGTTGAGAAGCTGAAGGACATCGCCGCGCCGACGACCGTGCTGTGGGGCGGCATTCCGGGCGCGTACTTTACGGACCTCGTGACGAATCGGGATTTTGAAACTTATGTCCGGCGCGTGATCGACGAATGGGTCAGCGCGCCGCGCTATGTGCTGGGAGTGGGCGATCAGGTGCCGCCCTATGGCCGCGTCGACCGGATCCTGCGCGTGGGCGAGCTGGTGGAGCGGTACGGCGTCTACAGATGAGCGCGCGGCAGAATGGCCGACGGGCATTGTCAACCGACGGAGGGGAGAGAGGAACGTCTCATGACTCAGGTCGATCGAAAAATGCGCCTGGATATATCGACTTACTGCAATCGGGAAATCGCCTGCTCCTGCGGGAGGATTCACTTTTGCCCGATTGAACAGGTCGCCGTCTTTCCCGGCGCGCTGTCTCAATTGCCGGCTATGGCGCGGCGGTACAGTCATGTTTTCCTCGTGGCGGATCGGAATACTTGGGCCGTCTGCGGAGAGAGCGTCCTCTCGCTGATTCGCGAGAGGGTATGCGGCGTGCACGTCTACGAACGAGAGCACGCCCTTGTCCCGGAAGAAAGGGCCGTGCGCGAATTGGAGGAAGTTCTTCCACGGGATGCGGACCTGGTTCTCGGCGTCGGCTCGGGGGTGATAAACGACCTTTGCAAATACGTCGCGTGGCGTCGCGGCGTGGGATCGGCCATCGTGGCGACGGCGCCTTCTATGGATGGGTACGCTTCGTCCGGGGCCGCGATGATCGTCGAGGGCATGAAGGTGACGTACACGGTCCGTCCGCCGCGCTTCATCCTGGCCGACGTCGACGTCGTGAAGGACGCGCCGCTGGAGATGATCCGCGCCGGATACGGCGATATCATCGGCAAGTACAGCTCCCTCAACGACTGGAAGCTCAGCCGCCTGATCCGCGGCGAATACTTCTGCGGGGAAATCTGCGGCCTGGTTCAGGAGGTCACGGACAACATCCGCGGTCTGGCCGGGCGCATCATGAGCCGCGATGCGGGCGCTATCGAATACCTGACGAAGGCGCTCATCCTGATCGGGATCACGCTGAGCCTTGTGGGTTCCACGAGGCCCGGATCCGGAAGCGAGCATCACTTGTCCCACTTCTTTGAAATCGTCGGACTGATCCGTGGCGAGCCGCATTTCTGCCACGGCATCGACGTGGGTTACGCCACGCAGGTGACGGCTGCCATGCGGGAGAGGATCATGTCGCTTGATAAACCCGTCTTTCACCGGGAAGGAGCGGAAGAGCGCCGGACCGAATGGCGCAGAGTATACGGCCGCCTCGCGGACGAAGTGGAAGCGCTTCAGTCCTCCGCCTGTTCCTATGAGCGGGATGACACGCGCCTTTATGAGGAGAAGTGGCCCGAGATCAGGGCTATCCTTTCGGAATGCCCAACAGCCGCCGAGATCGGAGAGATGCTCGCTCAGGCCGGCTATCGGCCCGAACTCTTTAGTCAGATGTATCCGAAGGGCAAGCTTCAGGACGCCGTGTATTACGGCAAGGACCTGAAAGACCGTTATTCCGTACTCTGGCTGTATTACGATCTGTTTTCCGGCCTCAAGGATGTAGAAGCGGGGGAAAGGAACTGATCGCATGTCCAATGTTTCGACAGATGATATCCTGAACGAGCTTAAGGATGTTTTGGCGGGCGTCACGCCGGAGGATGTTCGCAGAACGGCGAACTGTATCCTGTCCCACAAGCGCGTTTTCGTCTGCGGCGCGGGACGCACCGGCCTGATGCTGAAGGCGTTTGCCATGCGCCTCATGCAGAGCGGCCTGACGGCGTATGTGGCGGGTGAAACGGTCACCCCCGCTGTCGGGGCGCGCGATCTTCTGTTTCTCGCGACGGCTTCAGGTTCGACGCACACGATTGTACACAGCGCCGAGGTTGCCCTGAATGCCGGGGCCGATCTCTTCGTCGTGACGGCCGAGGCGGATTCGGCTATAACCGCTCTGCACAAAGCGGACGTCGTTTTGCCGGCAGGCGGCAAGGACGCTGCGGGACGATCCCGGCAGATCATGGGGAGCTTGTTTGAGCAGGCGCTTTTGGTTTTCTGTGACGCCGTGGTGCAGTGCCTGCCATTAGATCCGGAACGCATGCGGCAGCGTCACGCCAATCTGGAATAGCGCAGCGAAGCGTGAATATTACATGACAGGAAAGTGAGTATCATGCGCAAATATGCTCTCGGCCTGGATTTTGGCACGCTGTCGGTGCGGGCCTTGATCGCGGATATCGAAACGGGGCAGGAGGCGGCTTCCGTTTCCATGGATTATCCCCACGGGGTCATGGACGTCGCGCTCCCTGACGGAACGAATCTTCCGCCCGAATGGGCGCTCCAGCATCCGGAGGACTATCTGCTTTGTCTTCGAAGCGTGATTCCCCAGGCCATTCGGCAGACGGGCGTCCATGCAGAAGACATCGTCGGCGTCGGGGTGGACGGCACGTCGTGTACGATGATCGCCACTGACGGGGACGGCACGCCTCTGTGCCTTTTGCCGGGTTTTGCCGGAGAGAAGCACGCCTGGCCAAAGCTGTGGAAGCATCACGCCGCTCAGAGTCAGGCGGATCGGATGACCGAACGCGCCGTCTCGCGTGGAGAATCCTTTATCGCGCCTTATGGCGGGAAGATTTCCTCGGAGTGGCTTTTTCCGAAGATCTGGCAGACGCTCGAGGAGGCGCCGGACGTCTATGACGCCGCGGATCGGTTCGTGGATCTGGCGGATTGGGTCGTCTCTCTGCTGACGGGCGAAAGGGTGTACTCCGCCTGTCTGATGGGCTATAAGGCGTTCTGGAACAGCCATGACGGCTACCCGTCGGAGGATTTCTTCGGCTCCCTGGATCCGAAACTCAGACATGTCGTGCGCGATAAGCTGCGGGGGAACGTGCTGCCCGTCTGCGGTCGCGCCGGATTCGTGACCGAAGGCGCGGCGCGTCTGACGGGCCTTGCGCCGGGAACGCCGGTGGCTGTCGCCACAGCCGACGCCCACGCGGCTCTGTCGGCGGCAAACGTGACGCAGCCCGGCAGGATGCTGATGATCATGGGCACTTCTACCGTTCATCTGGCCATCGGCGGGGACGGACATGCCGTGCCGGGCATATGCGGCGTTCACAGCGCGGGTGTATATCCGGGCGTTCCGGTCTACGAGGCAGGTCAATGCTGTGTCGGGGATCATTTCAACTGGTTTGTCCGGACGCTCATGCCCGGCGATTATAGCCGGGAAGCCGAAGCGCGGGGCATGGACGCGCATCAGCTTTTGACGGAAAAGGCTGCGGCGCTCAAACCCGGCCAGAGCGGACTGCTCGCGCTGGACTGGTGGAACGGCAACAGGTCGATCTTGAATGACAGCGGCCTTTCAGGCCTCATTCTGGGCATGTCGTTGACCACGCGCCCAGAGGAGATATACCGCGCCCTGATCGAGGCGACGGCCTTCGGCACCAGAATGATCATCGAGAACTTCGAGTCTCACGGCGTGCCGGTGTGCGAACTGTGCGCCTGCGGCGGTATCTCGGGAAAGAATCGGTTTATGATGCAGCTGTACGCCGATGCGCTGCAACGGCCGATCCGGCTGGCTCGGAATCCTCAGAGCTCCGCGCTGGGCAGCGCCATTATGGGAGCGCTGGCGGCGGGATCAAACAATGGAGGATACGACGATTACAGGGAGGCCGCTTCCCATATGGGCGGCGTACAAAGCGAAATATACGTGCCAAATCCAGTGGCAGGCGCGGTTTATGACAAGCTATATGCGGAATACCGGCGCCTTCATGACTTTTTCGGGCGAGGCGGCAGCAACGTGATGAAGGCGCTGAAGAACATTCAAAGTCATACGCTCATCTGAAAACTGAGGAACGCTCGGCCTTGACAGTGGAGTATGCAAGTGGTAAAATGTCCTCAGTAGTTCAAGCGGTTTTATGAGGTGATCGTATGGAAAACCGGGTGGCTGTCATCAGCGTTATTGTTCAGAGTGAGGATGCGGTGAATCAGCTGAACGCGCTATTGCACGAATATGCCCAGTACATCATCGGGCGGATGGGTCTGCCGTACCGTGAAAAGGAGATCAACATCATCTGCGTGGCTATCGACGCGCCGAACGACCGCATCAATGCCCTGACCGGGGCGCTTGGACGCGTCAGCGGGCTGACCGCAAAGGCCACGTACGCAAGCGTCTGAACGCGAACGTCCAATTAATTAAATTGCATACTTGCCTTCATCCCTGACGCCGAAACCAACCTTGAGGCGAAAGATATGATTATGTAGCGGTTTTTTTTTTGCGCAGCCGCCGTATCTTGTATGGGATACGGCGGCTGCTTTTTGTCACGAACGAGCTTACCTGCACGACGGAGGTATATCATGAGCTTAAACGAAATGCCGTCCGCTCAGCGGACGCACATTGGCTTCTTCGGATGCCGAAACGCCGGAAAATCGAGCCTGGTCAACGCTGTGACCGGACAGGCAATGTCTATCGTCTCGGATGTCAAAGGGACCACGACCGATCCCGTATCAAAGGCGATGGAGCTACTGCCTCTGGGACCGGTGGTCGTCATCGACACGCCCGGCCTGGACGACGAGGGCGAATTGGGAGCCCTGCGCGTGAAGCGGGCGCAGGATATGCTGAACCGTACGGATATTGCCGTCCTGGTCGTGGACGCGACGCGCGGCATACAGACGGAGGACGAGCGCCTTCTTGCCCTCACAGAGGAAAAGAATCTGCCCTGCGTGATCGCCTGGAACAAGGCCGACCTGCCCGGCGCTCTGCCGCCAATTCAGGGCGCTATGGCCGTCAGCGCGCTGACAGGACTGAATGTCCGCGCTTTCAAGGAGACTCTGGCCGGCGTCGCGCCAAGACGAACGGAGCGCAGGCTTGTGGGGGATCTGGTCAACACGGGGGACGCGGTGGTCCTCGTCTGCCCGGTAGACGAATCCGCCCCCAAAGGCCGCATCATACTGCCGCAGCAGCAGGCCATAAGGGATCTGCTGGACGCCGGAGCGCTGGCGCTGGTGACAAAGGAAACAGAGCTGCGTGCGGCGCTCGACCGGCTTTCCGCTCCGCCGGCGCTTGTCGTCACGGACAGTCAGGCCTTCCGCATTGTGAGCGCCACCGTTCCGGATGAGATACCTCTTACGTCCTTTTCGATCCTGATGGCCCGCTATAAAGGATTTCTTCGCACGGCTGTGGAGGGCGTCAGCGCGGTGGATCGCCTGAAGGACGGCGACAGAGTCCTGATGGCGGAAGGGTGTACGCATCACCGACAGTGCAACGACATCGGCACGGTGAAAATTCCCCGATGGCTGCGCGACTACACCAAAAAGGATATTGTCATAGAGACGTGCAGCGGACAGGCTTTTCCCGATGATCTGACGCCCTATGCCCTGGTGATCCATTGCGGTGGGTGCATGCTTACCGAAACTGTGGTGACTTACAGAATGAATCTGGCCGTCAAGCAGGGCGTGCCCTTTACAAATTACGGCATCGTCATCGCGCGCATGACCGGCGCGCTGGAGCGCAGCCTGCGGCTTTTCCCCGACCTGCACGAAATGATTGCGGGGGACGCAAGGTGATGGAGCGGGAAATGAAACTGGCGGAGCAACTGATCCGGGAGCGGCGTCTGACAGAGGGAGAATACGCTGAACTGATCGCCGGGCGCACGCCTGAAGTCGCGGAGCGTCTGTCGGCAGCCGCGGCAGCCCTTCGCCGCGAAGTTTACGGAGACGCGGTATTCACCCGCGGGCTCATTGAGATCAGCAGTATCTGTAAAAACGACTGCCTTTACTGCGGCATCCGAAGGAGCAACGTCCACGCGGAGCGGTATCGGCTGCGGCAGGATGAAATCATGTCCTGCGCGGAGGAAGGATACGCTCTGGGCTTTAAGACCTTTGTCCTGCAGGGGGGAGAGGATCCGTTCTTTACGGACGAGGTGTTGGGCGGCATCGTTTCCGCGATCAAAGGCCGGTTCCCGGACTGCGCTGTGACGCTGTCCATGGGAGAGCGAAGCCGTGAGAGCTATCAGACCCTGCGTGACGCGGGAGCGGACAGGTACCTGCTGCGGCATGAAACCGCGGATCCCAGGCACTACGCCCGACTGCATCCGCCGGAGATGTCGTTTGACAATCGCATGCGCTGCCTTAAGGACCTCAGGGATATCGGGTATCAGGTGGGCTGCGGGTTCATGGTCGGCTCGCCCTATCAGACCGAGACGGCGCTCGCGAAGGATCTCAAATTCATCGAGACCTTTAAGCCTGACATGTGCGGCATCGGCCCGTTTGTCCCGCATCATGACACGCCTTTTCGGGACAAACCGGCCGGTACGCTGGAACTGACGCTGTTTTTGCTGTCGATCATCCGGCTCATACACCCGCCGGTGCTGCTGCCCGCCACCACGGCGCTGGGAACCATTCATCCGAGAGGCCGCGAACTGGGCATCCAGGCCGGAGCCAATGTGGTCATGCCGAACCTCTCGCCCGTCGCCGTGAGAAAGAAATACATGCTGTATGACACCAAGCTCTGCACGGGCGAGGAATCCGCTCAATGCCGCGGATGCCTTGACGCCAGAATGCGGTCCATTGGCTGCTACCTGGCGGTAGACCGGGGCGACGTGCGGACATACTGATCTCGGGCCGACGGCGTGCGGCTCACGCGGAGGGTGAAATGAAACTGCGCAAAAGAATCCTTCCGGCGCTGGCGGGCGTCGGCGCCGTGCTGCTGGCATGGCAGCTGGTCTGCTCCACAGGCGTTGTCAACGCCTACGTGCTGCCTTCGCCGGGCAGGGTATGGCAGACTTTTTTGAAGATGACAGCTTCAGGAGAACTGTTTACAGGCATATTCGTCAGCTTCTGCCGTGTGCTCAAGGGCTTTTTCATTGCCTTCGCGCTGGCGTTTGCGCTGGCATCGCTGCGGATCCTCGTTCCGGGGAGCGAGCCCTATTATGAATACATCGTGCAGTTCTTCAGAAACGTGCCGCCCATCGCGATGATTCCCCTGCTGATCCTGTGGTGCGGCATCGGAGAGACCACAAAGACGGTCATCATCGTGCTGGCATCCTTTTTCCCCATGTACCTGAGCATCGTGAAGGGCTTCACCGGATGTGATCCGAGGCTTCTCGAGGTCGCGCGCTCGTTCGACTACAGCCGGGGCCGCGCCTTTCTGAAGGTCGTCCTGCCGTCGGCGGTGGCGGACATCCTCGTCGGGATGCGCACGAGTCTGGGGTATTCATGGCGGGCGATCATCGGCGCGGAAATGGTCGCGGCTTCCACGGGACTCGGGCACATGATCCTCTTCGCGCAGCAGATGTCAAGGACCGATAAGGTGATCGTGGGCATACTGGCCATCGGCGTTGTGGGCCGCACGACGGACTGGGCACTTGGCATCGTGATCAGGCGATTTGCGGGAGGTACGGCGCAGAATGGATGGAATTGAGATCGTCGACCTGAAAAAGAGCTACCCGCTGGAAAACGGCGTGCTGACCGTGTTCTCCGGCCTGAACCTGTCGTTAAGGTCCGGCGCTATCACGGTGGTGCTTGGCAAGAGCGGATGCGGCAAGACGACGCTTTTGCGCCTGGTGGGCGGTCTGGAAGTGCCAGACGCGGGAGAGATCCGCTTTCACGACGCCCGAAAGACGGCCTTTGTGTTTCAGGAGCCCCGCCTGATGCCGTGGCTCAATGTGCGGGACAATATCCAGTTCGGCCTCCGACGCGGGGAAATCGACCCGGATATGACGCGGCGCATCATCGCCACCGTGGGGCTGACGGGCTTTGAGACGGCCCTTCCGAGTCAGCTTTCCGGAGGGATGAGACAGCGCGTGGCCCTGGCCAGGGCGCTGGTCTGTCGGCCGTCGTTCATCATGATGGACGAGCCTTTCGCCGCGCTGGATCACTTTACGCGGGAGAGCATGCAAAACGAGCTCCTGCGCGTCAGAGAGGCTACGGACGCCAGCATACTGTTTGTGACGCATTCTATCGACGAGGCGCTGACGCTGGCCGACAGGATCGTCTTGCTGGCGGGAGGCGCGTGCGCCGCGTCGTTTGAGATCGATATGCCGCATCCCAGAGATCTCACGTGCGACGAACTCATCCGGACACGCCGGGATATCATGGCCGCGCTGAGCGCGCCAAACTGATTTCACATCGCCGAAGGGCGGTTTGGAATATAACAAGGCCGCGAACGCGGTCTGTGAACGAACGGAGGAGGTTTCACTATGAAAAGAGTATTTTCCCTTATCGTCGCGCTGGCTGTCGCGCTCGCCGGCGCAGCTGTGGCCGAGGGCCTCAGCGTTGAGAGCGTCACGACGACTTATGTCACCGCGCCGCTGAACGTGCCGAGTATCGTTGAAAGGGAATACGGCGTCTTTGCCGATACCCTGGGTGTGCCCGTCGAATACGCCGAAATCACGTCGGGCGCGGATCAGACGCAGGCTCTGGCTTCAGGGGATGTGCAGCTTCTGTACGCCGTCGGCGGCACCAGCATCATCCTGTCCGCCGCCAACGGCGCGGACATCAAAGTGCTGAACATGTACAGCCGCGCGCCGAAGGCCTTTTGCCTGTACAGCAGGGACGACGCGCTGACCACCCCTGAATCTCTGCGCGGCAAGACCATCGCCGGCCCGGCGGGCACGAACCTGCACGAGCTGCTTGTGGCCTATCTGAATACCGTCGGCATGACCATAGGGGACGTCAATTACGTCTCGATGGGGATACCGGAGGCCAAGGCCGGACTGGACGGCGGCAGCGTGGATGTCGCCATGCTGGGCGGCGCCGCGGCGTATAACGCCGGCAAGCAGGGCTATCACCTCGTCACGGACGGCGAAGGCCTCATTCAGGCGATCATCGCCGTGGCGGTGACGGGCTCTTACTGCGAGGCGCATCCCGACGTCATCGACAGGTTCACAGAAGCTCAGCAGGCCGTCATGGCCCGGATCGAAGACGATCCCGAGGCTGCATACGCCGTTGCGGCCCGTTACCTTGACCTCGACGTTGACGCCGTGAAGGAGATGTACGCCTGGTATGACTTTTCTCTCGACGTAACGGACGCCGACATCGAGGGATTCCAGAAGACCGCGGATTTCATGTACGAGTCCGGCATGATCGAACAGCCCTATGACGTGAAAGACCTCTTTCTCGCCGACTGATTTTCAATGAAAAGGCACGAGCGCGCCCGTTTTAGTGCGGGACGCCTCGTGCCTTTATTCAATGGTCAAAGTGAGACAAGACTTTGAAACGCTGAAACAATTACATAGTCTTCGGCAGGATTATCACGCCCTATGTCGAATTTTGTTTTTTGTGTGAATACAATACTGCGGTGTATTTCACAAAACACATACTCCGGTACCGCGACGGCATGGGGGCTCAAATGGAGCAAACACATCAGAAACCGAGAGAACACAACGTTGACAATCCCGGGCAGCCGATAACGGACAAAAAGCGCAGGAAGAGGTCGAAGAACCTGATTTTCTATCCGTTGGGCACCATCGGACGGGATATGATGTATTTCCTGTTCAACAACTGCATACTGACATACATCCTGTTTACGAAACAGCTGACCGGTCAGCAGCTCCTGGCGATTACGGGCATCATGGTCGCCGCCCGCGTCTTTGACGCGCTGAATGACCCGATCATGGGCAATATCATTGAACGCACGCATACGAAGTGGGGGAAATTCAAGCCGTGGCTGCTGATCGGCGTCGCTTCGACGTCAATCGTCATCTATCTGGCGTTCAATTCCAAGCTGCAGGGCTGGCCGTTTATCATATTCTTCGGCATTATCTATTTCGCTTACAGCATTACGTACACCATGCACGACATATCCTTCTGGGGGATGATTCCCGCCCTGTCGCGTGACGCGGACCTGCGCAATCAGTACACATCCCGCGCGACGTTCTGCGCGGGCATCGGTTCGACGTTGGCTTCCGTGCTGATTCCGATTTTCACGACGGGCGATCAGGCCCTGGGCGGCAGCGCGGGCGTGGCGTATGGGAGGATCGCCCTCATTATCGCCATCCTGGGGCCGCTGTTTATGCTGTTTACGCTCTTCGGCGTCAAGGAACACCGCGGCGATGACATGGAGCCGAAGACAAAGCTGAACTTCCGCAGGATACTGCGCACGCTGACGCAGAACGATCAGCTGCGCTGGATGATCCTCATCTTCCTCCTTCAGCAGATCGCGAATTCTCTCGTCCTGGGCGGCATCGGATCGAGCTTTATCTACTTCCGCTACGGCTACACGGGCGGCCTGTATTCGATCTTCTCCATGGTCGGCGTGGCGGCGACGGCCGTGCTGATGCTGGTTTACCCCGCGCTGTCCCGGCGCTTTGTCAGGAAGCAGCTGATGAGCTTCGGCATGATCATGGTGGCCTGCGGCAGCGTATTGGAGCTGATCGCGGGATTGGCTATGCCGGTGGGCTCGGCAAGCTTTATCTGCGTCACCATCGGATACATGATCGTCAATCTCGGCCTGTATGGATTCTACCTGATCATGATGATTTCGATCATGAACACGGTGGAATACAATCAGCTGAAGACCACCCATCGGAACGAGGCGATCATCACTTCGATGAGGCCCCTTCTGACGAAAATGGGCAGCGCGATCGTCGTGGCGCTGACCTCCGCGTCGTATCTTTTGTTCAGCGTGACGGAGAAGACGAATCAGATCTCCTCGTTTGAACAGCAGGCCGAACTGGGACAGATTACCGACGCGGCCCGCATGGAGGGCATAAACGGCGTCATCGCGAGCGTGCAGAGCGGTCAGACGAACGGCCTGCTGCTGACGATGGTCATTATCCCGCTGGTGTTCGGGTTCGCCTCGTATCTTCTGTATCAGAAGAACTACAAACTGGACGAGCGGACCTACGAGGATATCTGCCGCCAGCTTGAAGCCCGGGGCGAAGGCGAAAAGTAACCGCGCCTGAGCCGGAGGACATCTATGAACGTTTACGCGCCCGAATACTTCGCGTCCTTTCGGTGTACCGCCTCCGCGTGCCGGCATACGTGCTGCGCAGGTTGGGAAATCGATATCGACCCGGAAGCACTGTCCAGGTACGAACGCCTGCCCGGCGCGTTCGGCGATCGCGTCAGGCAGAGCGTCAGCACGGAGGGCACGCCGCATTTTATCCTGACGGAGGACGAGCGATGTCCGCTTCTGAACGGCGAAAACCTCTGCGACCTGATATTGCATGAAGGCGAAGGCGCCCTCTGCCAGATCTGCCGGGATCATCCGCGGTTCCGCAATTACTTCTCGGGGCGGGTGGAGATCGGCCTTGGCCTCGTCTGCGAGGAGGCGACGCGCCTCATACTCTCCTGGCCGCGGCCTCTCCGCCTCGTTTCTCTCGAAGGCGGAGAACCGGAAACAGCGACCGAGGACGAGCAATTCCTGTTCTCATATCGGAGCGAGTGGCTTGCCTCAATTTCCGAGATCGGGCCGCGCGCCCGCCTCAAGGAGAACCTGATCTATCGGCACCTTTCCGACGCGCTGTACGACGGCCGCTTCGAGGAGCGCGTATCCTTCATAGAGCGCGCCTATGCGGCCATCACGGACGGATGTCCGGTAAATGATGTGGAATCTCTCGCGGAGCGGGCGCGCGTCTTCTCTGATCGCGTGGAATACGACGACGAAGCGCTTGAAGACTGGATCAGCGGACGAGAAACGCGGTTCTGAGTGGACCGTCGCAAAAAAACAGAAAAAACGGAGCCATGCGGATACGGCGCATGGCTCCGTGATGTTTTGGGAGAATCACTCCGGCAGGAAGTCCGTGACCTCCCGTCCGGGGAACTTTCCGTTCCAGGTCCGGTCGAAGCTCTCAACGGACATGTCTGTGGAAGGGTGCGCGATGAGCATGTCGAACATCTCCGGCGTGAGCGTCACGGCGTGACAGCCGGCGACGGCGAGCTTCTCGATCTGATCGACCGTGCGGAAGCTTGCTCCGAGGATTTTACAGGGGGAGTGGGCGAACTCGAGGCATCTGAGCATCTGCTCGACGCAGCGCACGCCATCCGCGCCGATGTTGTCGATATGGGTGACGTAGGGCGCGGCGTAGTCCGCGCCGGCCTGGGCGGCCATGACCGCCTGCATCACGGAATGAACCATCGTCACGCATACCTTCAGGCCATGGGATTTGCATAATTTTATGGCCTTGTATCCCTCCCGGACGGCGGGCAGCTTTATCACGAGGTTGTCGCCGAAGAATGCGGACAGTTTCAGCGCCTGAGAGACCATGCCTTCAGCCGTATGGGCTGTGACCTGGGTAAACAGGATCTGGTTCGTTTCGGCGATGTAGGCCTTGTAATCCCGGAACAGCGCCTTTGGATCGCGGGCGCTGCGCGTCAGGATGACAGGATTCGTGGTAAAGCCGTCGATGGGGTAGCGCTCGTTGACGGCTTTGATCTTTTCAATGTCGGCTATGTCGACGTAAAACTCCATGCTCAGCGCCCTTTCTGAAAGCGAACTGCGTTTGTGAGACAAGTTCCAGAGAACAAGTTGGGTTATCGGCAAGACTCCGGTCGCCGCGCGATCTCCATGCGGGGACGAACCTTCAGTTGAGGATGAAGCTCATGCGGACGGGGTTGTGGTCGGAGCACGCAAAGGCTTCGTCGATGACGCTGCATGCGGTTACCGTGACGTTGTCCGACACGATGAACCCGTCCGTCGTCAGCACGAAAGTTTCACCGGGCGTGTAGGGCATGTCCGCGTTGCGGCAGCTTGGTACGGGGGCTTCGGGATCGAGCGATGAGACGAGCGTCAATCCCTCGGGTATGATGCCCTCGGGCAGGGGCTGAGCCCATGTATAACCTTCATTTGAGACGTCGAATATGGCGGACGAATCGCCCAGGAGATCCTTGTTGAAGTCGCCGCCCGCGATCACGTAGTTTCCGGCTTCATACTCCTCGAGCATGTCCTGAGCCAGGGCGCGAGCTGCTCCGTGGCGACGTTTCCGTCCGACGTATAGGCGGACAGATGCGCGTTGAACAGGCAGAGCGTTTTCCCGCCTTCGACTTCGACATAGGCTTTCGAATAGCACCTGTCCAGGTCGACGATTTTCATGACGCCGGTTTCAACCGGCAGGCTTACGCGGGAAAAGCGGTCCATGCCATAGAGGGAGAGCGTCATGATGCCCGATTTCGACGCGCCGTGCGGCTTGAGAAACGGGTAAAACAGGTAAGGCGAGTCGTAATTCTGCGCGAAAGCCGTCTGATAACCGGAGAGCGTGTCCTGAAGGAGCTTGCGCTCGTCGAGGTGGTACGTGCGTGTGGAATCGAAATCTACCTCCTGCAGGAGGATAAAGTCGGCATCCTGGGCGCTCAGAACGTCGCCCGCATGGGCGATATTCTGGACGGCCGCTTCGCGGGAATAGGCGCGCGACTCGGTTCCGCCGTCCATGAAAAAGGAGTAATCCGCGCTGTACGCTCCGAATCCGACGTTCCAAGTGACGGCGGTCAGTTCCCGCCCCGCCGCGGCCGCGCCGCCCTCAGGCGTGAGGGCGGCGTCGGTATTCGGCAGACGGTGATAGCTGATAAAGACATATGCCACATAGCCCGCCGCGATGATGATGACGGCGGCAAGCAGTATGCACACTGTTTTAAGGACTTTTTTGATCATGATACACCTCAAATCATGGCGCGCGGCGGTCAGTATTCGACCTTCAGCGTGCGGATTTTGAACGGCGTGAAGACAATTTCCCCACTGGGATCCAGGCGTTCAAGCTCTTCTTCGAGCATGTTGCAGTCGTACAGCGCCTTGACCGGATGGCTGAAGCGAATCCTGACCTTGCTGTATCCGCCCGTCGCCTCGTACAGGCGCAGGATGTAGGCTCTCTGCGCGTCCTCGCAGGGCTTGACGGTTTCGACGATCACGCCTTCGCCGTCCAGACGGCAGAGGCTTTCGAACGGCCGTCCGCCCTCCTGTACGACGGGCGGATAGTTGAAGGCATATGCCGGCCGGATGACGTTTTCCTCGCTGAATCCGCCCACGTGGGGCAGAATGGCGTACCGGCAGCGATGAACGCCCATGTCGCCCTGATCGTCCGGCAGGATGCCGCCCTTATGCAGGCTGAGGCGCATGCTCCCCTCGTTCACGGAGAGGCCGTACTTGCTGTCATTCAGGAGAGTCACGCCGTAATTGGTTTCGGACAGGTCCGAGAACTTGTGATTGCAGATCTCAAAGCGGGCCTTCTCGACGGATGTCGAACGGTGGTTGCTGCGGCGGATGTGGCCAAACTGGATCTCGTTGCGCACGCCGTCGCAGACGAGGGAGGTGTCGAAGGCGACTTTCATGAGGCGGTGCGCCTCCTGCCAGTTCATGACCGTATCGAATGTGACGAGCGGGCTATGGGCGTCGAAGATGATATCCTGCTGGACGCTGCTTTTCTCGGTCAGCTGCCAGCACAGGCTGAGCCTGAGCTCCACGGGTCCGTCCGAGACCACCCTGCAGGCGGTGAGCTTTCCGGCGGGCCTGAGCTTTTCCTCGATATCGGCGTCGATATCCCAGTTGTCCCAGGCGGAGGAGACGTCCTCGGCCATCAACAGGGTGTTAAACGGCAAACCGCCCACGAGTTCGCGTCCGGTGCGCCGGTCGATGAATGAGGCCATAAACCCGTTTTCATCCAGCGTGATATCGGCAAACGGCGTGACGATGTGCCTTCCGTCCACGGTGAAGGGGGAGGGCTCGGCGACGCTCGAATTCGTTTTGAGAGTCAGACTGCCCAGCGCGGGCACGGTCAGTCCGCTCACGGCGGTGACCAGGCGGCCGTCGCGGTCGGTAAACGCCTGGGTCTTTGCGCCTTCGACGCCCTCGTACGCGCCGTTCAGGTAGATCGTCCCCTGGCTGTCGAACGACGTCGAGTTGTAGACGGTCAGGGTGTCGGCATCGCCTCTTCTCACCTCAGAAGTCAGGGCGTCGGCCAGCGTGATGGCGTCGCCCACTGCCTTGTAAGTCTCTTCGTGGGCGGCGTGGATGCACGTGCCCGGCAGGATGTCGTGGAACTGGTGAACCAGAAGCGTGTTCATCAGTGGCGCGACAGGCGTCTCGTCGGCAGGCTGTCCCTCCTTCACGGCCTTTTGTACGATGCTCAGCTCCAGATTGTGCAGCGCGATTTCACAGAAGCGGTTGTTATGCTTGATGGTGTGCTGATTGGTCAGCGTTCCGCGGTGCAGCTCGAGGTAAAGCTCGCCCGCGTAGGTACTAAGACCGACGCTGGTCTTTTCAAGGGTTTTCATGAAGTCCGAAACGGTAGTATACGAGCTGCGCGCCGTGCCTTCGAGGTCAGCAAGGCGCCTTGCGCTTTCCAGCATTTCAAACTCGGGTCCGCCGCCGCCGTCGCCCTTCCCGAACGAGAACAGACGCATGTTCGACACCCGCTTTTCCTTCATGTCGGAGCCGGTCGTGATGTCGGCGTAATTCTCGGGACTGGGGCCTGTATGCATGCGGTTCAGGTGCGTGAGTACCTTCGTGCCGTCGATGCCCTGCCAGTTGAACGTGGTCAGGGGGAAGGTGTTCGTGTCGTTCCAGGTCATCTTCGTGGTCAGGAAATAGTTGACGCCGCATCCTTTCATGATCTGAGGGATGGCGTAGCTGTAGCCGAAGGTGTCTGGCAGCCAGAACGCGTCGGAGGTGTAGCCGAAGTATTTGCGCGTAAAGCGCTGCCCCCAGAGGAACTGGCGGATCATGTATTCTCCGCCGGTGAGGTTGCAGTCACATTCAACCCATACGCCGCCGTTGGGCTCGTAACGACCCTCGGCGACAGCCGCGCGGATGCGCTCGAAAAGCTCGGGATAGTCCTCGCGTATCCAGTTCGAGTGAAAGGCCGAGGACTGGACGAATTTGAATTCCGGGTATTCGTCCATCAGATTCATGACGTTGGCGTAGGTGCGGGCGCATTTTTTCTCCGTCTCCGTCAGCGGCCAGAGCCAGGCCGTATCCATATGGCTGTGGCCGATGAGGCCGACATACGGCGCTGTTTCGCCGTTCTTTTTGGCCAGCTGCGCCTTGAAGAGGGGAGAGGCGGCTCTGAGTCCCGTGTAAAACTCGTCGTTCGTGCAATGGTCGGGGTCGTACATGAGGACTTTATGCGCCTCGTAAAGGGCGTTTTCGATCTCAGCCCGGCGGAACGAGCCTTCCGGCAGAGATTTGCAAAGGGATAAGAGCGTTTCCAGATCAAACAATACGTCCATGACCTCGTCGTCGCGCAGACAGATGTCGGCGGGCGCGCAGGGATAGACGTAGCTCTCCTGCCGTTCGCAAGTCAGCGGCTGGGTGCCGGGCATGTCATGGAAGGCGTAGCACTCGAGGGCGAATTGATAGCTCTCGCCGGCTTGCGCGGCCGGCGTAAAGCGGTTGCACCAGTGGTTGCCGTGGGAGCCCTCGATGTACTTGGCCGCGTAATTGGAATGTATGCAGCCGTTGACCCAGAGCGTGGCCTCGTAAAAGCCCGTATGAGGGTATAGAAAGAGCGGCTTCCCGTCCAGTTCGACGGGGACGGTGTATTCCATCACAAACCATCCGTACACGCCCTCGCCGCCCCAGGTCTTCGACACGGGGCCAAAGAGAGACCTGTCCGGAATCTGGTGAAGGGGCGTTCTGGTTTCATAGAGGCCCTTCGCCTCGATGGACGCGACGGGAATGAAGAGGCGGTTCCTGAGTGTCCGGGTAAAGCGCTGCAGCTTTCCGAGCGTCTGCTGCATACTCTTTTCTGTCAGCATGAGATCATCCTTTCTCCTGCGTGAGTTGATCGACGCGGCGCTGCGCCGCTGACGCCGCCCGTGGAAAATGTGATTTCCTCCGACGGAAGGGATTGGTCATGGGTTGAATGCGGAATGAAAACGAAAGACGAAACGAAAAAAATGTGTAAATCCCCGCTCTGTTCTTGACAGGACTTGGCCCGTGTGGTAATATATCATCCGTGTCTGGTGGGTATGGCTCAGTTGGTTAGAGCGCTAGGTTGTGGCCCTGGAGACCGTGGGTTCGAGTCCCACTACTCACCCCACCGAGAGCAGCTGTTATTTTGACGGCTGCTCTTTTTCTGCGCCTAAAAAGAGCTCTTCAAACGGCGGTTCGCTGATAAACGTTCGTCCTCCGAGCGCCATGCTCCGGCACCAGAGCATCGGCTGGGATGCGTGATGTCGCTTGTTGAACGCCCGGTCGCCGTATTTGTCGTCGCCAAGGATCGGATGTCCGACATATGCCAGGTGCGCGCGGATCTGATGCGTCCGGCCCGTGATCAGCTGCACGTCGAGATAGGTGACTTCGTCAAGGCGTCTGAGAACGGCGTAGCGCGTTTCGATGGGCAGAGATCCCGCCTGCTCGCGCGCCGTGACGCGGACTTTGGCAGCGCCGGCGTCCTTGGTGAGGTAAGCGCGCATGACGCCGCCGTCGTGTTCCATCGTGCCGACGACGGCGCAGCGGTAGTGCTTTTCGATCTCATGACGTTCAAACGCTTCGCGGAGCGCGGCTTCGGCGTCATCGTTCTTGGCGACGAGAAGTACGCCGCCCGTTCCCACGTCGAGCCGATGCGCAAGCCGCGCCTGCGGCCAGAGACGGCGCGCCCGCTGAAGCATGGTGTCCGCCCCGACGCCCCGTCCGTCTGAGTCGACGGGCAGGCCGGCTGGCTTTTCCACCGCGGCAAAGCCGTCGTCTTCGTACAGGACGCGCAGATCGCCGATAAAGAACTTCTCCGGCAGGTAGATCTGCAGCCTGTCGCCGCGCCGAACCGTTTCATCAGCGCCGGCGCGCTGTCCGTTCACGCGTACGTCTTTCTTTTTCAGACAGTCGCGCAGCGCCCAGTCCGGCAGGGTCGGGTAGGCCAGGCGAAGGTACTTTTTCAGGGGCATGTCGCTCTCCGACATGGAGACGATGTGCTCTATCATGGCGATCCTCACACGGATTGATCGGGGACGGGACGTTTAAGAGAAGGTCATGCGCCTGGCGGCGCATGACCAGATGACCGTTTGCGCTGAACCGTTTGACCAAACGGTTTGCGCACGGGGTTTATTCCTGCGAGCGCAGGTATTCGATGCAGATCCGGGCTTCGGTCATGCCGTCGGGCGTGAGCGTCTCGCTCTCGACGACCATGGGGATCCCCATTTCCACGGCTTTTTTATAGACCTGCGCCACCGGCGCCGTACCCATGCCAAGGGGCTTGCCGTTGCCCTCGGCGTCGCCGTCCTTGATGTGAATGACCTTGAGCCGGTCCTTCAGCCGTTCCATCAGGGCCAGGGGGTTTTTCATGCCGACATAGGCCCAGTACGTGTCGATTTCAATATCAAGGTTGGTACGGTATACGATCTGGTCGTGGATCATGGAGCCGTCCTCGTTGGGGCGGAATTCGTGCGCGTGATTGTGATAGCCAAAGGAGATGCCCTCCTTGGCGAGCTTCGGCTGGAACTCGTTCGCCATTTCGACAAACGCGTCGAGCTTTTTCTGATCTCTCAGATCGGCCCCCGGGACGATGATGTTTTTGTTGCCGATGATCTTGTGGTATTCAACGGTCTCGTCAAAGTGCTCGGCGACTTCCTGCCAGCCGGTGTGCGTGCCGCTGACCTTCAGGTTATACCTGTCCAGCATGGCCTTGACGTCCTTGGCGCTGTGACCGAAGAACCCGGCAAATTCCACAGAACTGTAACCGAGCTCGCTGATCTGCCGCAGCGCGCCATCCAGATCTTTTTCCGTCATATCCCGTACGGAGAACAGTTGAATGCCGTATTCCATTCTATGACCACCTTTCTCGTATTCGCCGTCGATTGGGCTGTTTACCGACTTCATTATATCAGTTGCGTTATGTTTGTCAATGAGTTTTGAGAAAGGTCGGCGCGGTACGGCCTGTTCAATCGCTCTGCGCCGGATAGAAACGCGAGCCGGGGATCTTCTCCAACGGAACGTCGAGGACGTCATCGGCGTTGAAAAGGGAAAAATGCCACGAATCGACGCTGTCCAGGTACAGGAACATCTGATGTATCAGTTCATCCTCGCGGTCGCGGGTCGTCTCCAGCTTGAAGCGCATGACAACCGGAGTCACCGCATGTTCAGGATCGATCTGCTTGTGCACGACATACACCTTGTCAATCTCATGCGCCGCGTCCAGCGATTTGATCTTATTCATGAGTCCAGCCGCCATCGCCGCGGGCAGGCGCTCGGCCGTCAGGGCGTCGCCCTTTTTGAGCCGGCCCTGTTCGCTGCCTATGTCGATAGACCACTGGGTCTTTTCATGAACGTATGCGCGATAGCGTTCAAGGCCGGCCTCGTCGCCGGTCAGGAAGAAGAATTCGCCCAGCGTGTCCAGCCCCTCGTCCAGCGCGTTCGAGTTGCGCTCGCAGGCTTCGAAGATCAGGTCGACGCCGGACGCATCCCAGCGGTGCACGAGTATCGTGCCCAGCGTAAACAGCGCGTAGGCCGCCGCGTCGTCATCGCCCTTTTCGGCAATCACGCGCCGACACAGCGCTTCGACCTCATCGTGCCGGTCCAGGTGCTCCAGCGACGTCAAAATGTCCGGATAGCTATCGTCGATTGGCTCGCCCGCAGATTTCCAGGCGGAAAGCGTTTCCTCATCATGGCGGAGGCTTTCCTCAAAGTCGCTTTCCTTCAAGAATTTCGCAAGCTTCTTCTCCTCTGCTCGGAGCAGGCGTTCGGTCTCTGTGCGCCAGGCAGTGTCCGCCTGATCCGGAATCAGATGCGGACCGTTGAACCCGAGCCGTTTTAGACGTTCGCTGATGACAGGATGCGTGTCCACGCGCCGGGGCAGCTCGCGCATGACCATCGAGGCATAGAACTCGCCGCGCCGGTCAAAGGCCTCGCGGATTGCCTGTACACGACCCGTGAACAGCACCTCGGGCAGGCGATCGGGCGAGACAGAGCCCGTAATGTTCTCATTATGTCGTTCCCAGTCGAACAGATCTATATAGCTGAGCTTTGTCAGCAGCGAAGCCGCGGCGTTCCGGTCGCCGTGTTCCAGCATGGCGCGGTCAGCTTCCGACTCCTGGAAAAGACTGAAGGCTAATCTGTACTCGTCATAAAGGCGCTGCAGCCGTAAATCCGGCCTACTGAAGAAGAGCGTACACCCTATGTTGACGAGGGCGGGCTTGTCCCCGCTCAGCCAGGTCAGCTCGTCTGTCAGATGGGCGTCGTCGAGCAAGTGGCTGAACTCGTGCAGCATGACCGCCCGCAGCTCGTCCTCGTTGAGGACGCCCAGCAGCGACGCGTTGACCTGAATGACAATGTCGCGGCCGTACCGCCCGATGCCGACCGTTCCCTCGCTGGCTGACAGAATGTGGACACGTCCGTGAACGCCTATATCTTCCGCTGCGCGGCGGGCGCAGGCATACAACCGCGGCGCGTCTGATTCAGAAATGAAGTTCGGGTCAACCTTCAGGTTCTGCGAGGCGTAGATCGGCCACAGCCGCCCGGCCGCGCAGGAGGCGACGAAGATGTTGAAGAGCAGCAGGAACATATAAAGCGTACTGTTTATAAACGCGGCCTGGCCTTCGGCGGAGGGGGTGTAGAGCGGACCGATGAGGAAGCACGCGGCGCATGCGATCAGGCACAGCGCGCCGGCATAGACGCGTATGCCCACGAATAGGCGCCGAAGCCGCGCGCGCATCGCGTTCAGCGCGGTGGTGTCGGCGCCAGTCTGTCGAGCCTGCATGGCTTTTACCTCATCTTCGAGGCGATCAGCTGTCACGTGCCGTTTTCTGGCGCGCTGCGCGTCCCATGCGCGGAGGACGCCGTTCAAGGCAGGAGATGCGTGAAACTTGCCGAAACTAGGCGCGTCCCATGCGCGGAGGACGCCGTTTATCATGAAGGCCAGAAAGACGCCAATTTCCAGCGCCTCCATATACGGCCACCAGGCTGTGATCGTTTCACGAGGCAGCCGGGCTGACACTACAAGGCCTAGAAGCGAAATGCCGAAGGCGGCCACCGCGCCGAGGACGCAGGGAATATATACGGCAAGCGGCTTTCGCCCGCCTCTGAATGCTGTTTTCTTATCCATCGCATGGACCTCCCCAAAGAAACAGATGATTGATAAATGGCCTGTCCCCATTATAGCGTTTTATGGGGGAGGAAGCAAGAGCCCATCATTTCCATTGAGGAAACGGCCTTTTTTTTACGCGTTTTGAACATTTGTACTTTACAACGTCCACAGTTCTGAGATATATTAATAGCGTAAAGCTTCGCGGATCAGCCGGGCTTTGAGGAGGTATCCACATGGAATTATACAGTGAACAGGATCGGTCGCGGACGCAGTCCAAGGTTCGCGCTCTGAGCGTGATGGCGGGCGTGATGCTGGCGGCGATCATCGTGCTGGCATACGTTTTTCTGGGGCCTGTGCGCAATCAGACGGCTCTCATGGCGGTGCTGGTCGTCGGAGGCGCGGTGTTTTATTATGTTTTCGTCGTAAAGGTTCTGCCTTGGATCCGCTATGCGCTGTTTCAGCGCGACATTCAGCGCGGCCGTTATCACGAGATGGACTGCCGCTTTGTGTCGGTGTCTGACTCTACCCGCATGTCGGACGGCGTGGAGTTCAGGGATTTCGTCGTCTCGCTCGAGGCGGAGGATTCCGAGGACGAGGAAGAGCGACTCAACAACCAGAGACTGCTTTTGTGGGATGCGGACAAGCCTGTCCCCGAGATCAGGCCCGGTCAGAACCTGCACGTGCGCACCTTTGGCAACTACGTCACGGTGCTCAACCTTCAGTAAACGGCAGCTTTTAAAGGAGGCATCGACATGGCATACGAAAACGGAGCGGTTACGGGATTGGCGCACATCGGCGTGCGCGTAAAGGATATGGACGCGTCCATTCGCTTTTACACGGAACTGCTGGGCTTTAAGCTCGCCGCCCGGCAGAAGCTGGGCGCGTCGGAACTGGCCTTCCTGACGTGTGGGACGTGTGAGATAGAGCTGATCCGCGGCGCGACGTATGAGGAGCGCACGCCTGGCCAAGTCGATCACATCGCGGTGGAAGTCCGGGGCATCGAACCGCTGGTGGAGAGACTGCGCGCCGCGGGCGTGACCTTCCTGGACGAGGAAATCAGCACGGTGCCCAATCTGCTGGACGGCGTGAAGAACATATTCTTCCTCGGCCCGGACGGGGAGAGACTGGAGCTGTTTGATTACTATAACAGACCGTGACGAGTTGGCGCCCTTAGCTCATGGGGATAGCGACATATTGACGTCATATGAAAACGGGACGGGAGATTGCGTGTGTCTCCCGTCCCGTTTCTCGTTGAATGTCATCGATGTCAGTCGAGTTCCGTCTTGCCGGTGTAGAGCTCGTAGTACCGTCCCTTCATGTCGAGGAGCTGATCGTGGTCGCCGCGCTCGATGATCACGCCGTGCTCCAGCACCATGATGGCGTTGGCGTTTCTGACCGTGGAGAGCCGGTGCGCGATGACCAGCGTCGTCCGGTCCTGCATGAGCCGGTCCATGCCCTTTTCGATCAGGCGCTCCGTGCGCGTGTCGACGGAGCTCGTCGCCTCGTCCAGGACGAGGATGGTCGCCTTTGAGAGCGAGGCTCTGGCGAGGTTTAAAAGCTGCCTCTGTCCCTGGCTCAGGTTCTGCCCGTCGCCCTCGATGATCGTGTCGTAGCCGTCGCTCAGCCGCATGATGAAGCTGTGCGCGCTGGCCACCTTGGCCGCCTGCTCGACTTCTTCGTCCGTGGCGTCGAGGCGGCCGTAGCGGATGTTCTCGCGGATGGTGCCGGTGAACAGGTGCGTGTCCTGCAGAACCATGGCGATGTTCTGCCTAAGGAAGCTGCGCTTGTATTTTTTGATGTCCACGCCGTCGATGGTGATCGTGCCCTCGCTGATGTCGTAGAAGCGGTTGAGCAGGTTTGTGACGGTCGTCTTGCCCGCGCCGGTGGAGCCGACGAAGGCAATCTTCTGACCCGGCCTGGCGTAGAGGGAAATGTCCTTGAGGACGACCTTATCCGGGTTGTAGCCGAAGGTCACGTGATCCAGGACGACGTCGCCGTGAATCTTCACGTTGTCGATGGCGTCCGGCGCGTCCTCAGCTTCGGGCTCGCGATCCATGATGTTGAATACGCGCTCAGCGCCGGCCAGCGCCGAGAAGATGGTGGTCACCTGCTGAGACAGCGTGTTGATGGGCTGGGAGAATTCCCTGGCGAAACGGACGAAGATGGTCAGGCCGCCCAGGTCGAACATGCCCAGCGCGCACAGTATGCCGCCCACGCCGGCGGTGACGGAGTAGCTGATCTGGCTGGTGTTGCCCATGACGGGCCCCATGATGCCGCCGTAGAACGAGGCGTTCATCTGCTTGTCGCGCAGGTCGTCGTTGAGCATGCCGAATTCCTCGTTGCAGGTGTCCTCGTGGTTGAAGACCTTCACGACCTTCTGGCCGTTGACGGTTTCTTCGATATAACCGTTCACCGCGCCGAGCGCCGCCTGCTGCGCCGAGTAGTACTTGTGGCTCGACGTGCCGATCCAGCTGCCGAGCTTCATGAACAGGGGCGTAAACGCCAGGGTGATCAGCGTCAGCCAGATGTTGGTATAGATCATCATGACGAGATTGCCGACGAGCGTGAACGATCCCGAGATGAGGCTCATGAAGCTGTTGTCCATCATCATGCCGATGTTGTCCACGTCGTTGGTGAAGCGGCTCATGACCTCGCCGTTGTTCTCCGTGTCGTAAAAGCGCACGGGCAGGGCCTGCAGCTTGGTGAACAGGTCGTTGCGGATCTTTTCGATGGCGTTTTGAGACACGCCGATCATCAGCCGGCTCTGGATATACGTGCTCACGATGGCGCAAAGGTAGACGGCGGCCATCAGCACGAGCCCCTGTCCGAGATTGGTCAGCCTCACAGCGGCGTCCAGCTCGGCGTTGGCGATGTTGTTGACGATGGGCCGCATGAGGTACGTGCCCGCCATGTTGGCCCCCGTGCTGATCAGCAGGCACACTACGGCCAGCGCGATCCGCCAGCGGTACGCCATGATGTAGCCAAACAGGCGCTTGATGATGGCGCCGCTGTTCTGAGGCTTTTTGATGCCCTTCAGGCCGGGGCCGCGCCTCGGCCCACGGCCGGGACCGCCGGGGCCGCCCATCCCGCGGCCGATTTTGACGGTGGAGTTGTAGCGCTTCTGCAGCTCTTCGAGCGTTCTCCGGGCCATTACGCGCTCACCTCCTGCTTGCCGCCCATCTGGGATTCGTAGATCTCCTGATACTCCTTGTTGGAAGCCATGAGCTGGTCGTGCGTGCCGATGCCGGTGATTTTGCCGTCGTCCATGACGATGATCTGATCCGCATCCATGACGGAGGTGATTCTCTGGGCGATGATGAGCTTGGTGGAGTCCATCAGCTCGCCCTTGAAGGTCTGGCGGATCCTGGCTTCGGTCGCCGTGTCCACGGCGCTGGTGGAGTCGTCCAGAATGAGGATCTTTGGCTTTTTAAGCAAGGCGCGGGCGATGCACAGGCGCTGCTTCTGACCGCCGGAGACGTTTACGCCGCCCTGGCCAAGCTCGGTGTCGTATCCGTTGGTGAAGGACGTGATGAACTGATCGGCCTGAGCGTGCTCAGCCTGCGCGCGGATCTCGTCCATCGTGGCGTTCTCGTCGCCCCAGCGGAGGTTTTCCTCGATCGTGCCGGAGAAGAGGACGTTCTTCTGGAGCACCATGCCCACGCCCTCGCGCAGGTTTTTCAGGCTGTAGTCCCGAACGTCCACGCCATCGACCAGGACGGCTCCCTCGTCCACGTCGTAAAGGCGTGGGATCATGGAGACCATCGTGGTCTTGCCGCATCCGGTGGAGCCGATGATGCCCACCGTCTGACCGGCCTTGATGTGGAAGTTCAGCCCGTCGAGCACCTTGCCCTCGCTGTTCTTATAGTAGCGGAAGGTGACGTCTTTAAACTCGATGTCGCCCTTTGAGACCAGCTTGTCCGGATGCTTCGCGTTGGCGTCGGTCAGGTCGAGCTCCTCGTCGAGGACTTCGCGGATGCGCTTGGCGGAGGCCAGGGCGCGGGAGGAGTTCATGAACAGCATGGTGGTCATCATCAGGGACATGAGGATCTGCACGATATACGTGATAAAGGCCGTCAGATTGCCGATCGGCATGATTTCGCCGATGACCTGCTGCCCGCCGAAATGCAGCACCGCCAGCACCGTGAAGTTCATGAACAGCATCATCAAGGGCGAGATGAAGATCATGAGCTTGATGGCGTTGAGACCGGCCTGCTTCAGGTTGCCGTTGGCCGTGGCGAATTTCTGTTTTTCAAAATCCTCGCGGACGAAGGATTTGACCACGCGGACGTTGGTGAGGTTTTCGTCGATGGTGGAGTTCAGGGTGTCGATCTTTCCCTGCATGGTCTGGAACCGGGGGAACGCCTTGACGATGAAGAAGGCGATTACGCAGAGCATGAGGGGGATGGTGACCAGCAGCACCTTCGCCAGTTCCCCGTTCATCATGATGGCGCTCGCCAGCGCGAAGGCCAGCATGCCCGGCGCCCTGAGCGTCATGCGCAGCATCATGTTGACGAAGTTCTGCATTTGCGTGATGTCGTTGGTCATACGGGTGATGAGCGACCCTGTGGCGAAGTGGTCGATATTCGCGAAGGAGAATTCCTGAACCCGGGCGAAGATGTCGCGGCGCAGGTCGCCGGAGAAGTTCACGGACGCCTTCGCGCCGAAGTACGCGCCGCCGACGCCGCCGCCCATCATGAGGAAGGCCGTCAGGATCATCAATAGCGCCGCCACGACGATGTATCCGGGGCCGCGGCCATCCTTGACGCCTAAGTTGACGATATTGGCGTAGAATTTGGGGAGGAGGACCTCGCCGGCCACCTCAACGATCATGCACAGCGGCGCGGCGACGAAATAAGGCCAGTAAGGTTTGATATACTTACCCCAGTAAGATAAACCTTTTTTCTTCTTTTCCAATGGCGTGTTCAGTCCTTTCTGTGTAGGGGTGCGACGGGGACGAGTTCGTGACGAGGGTTCAGCTCTCTTCCTCGGCCAGGCGGATGTTTTCCGTGATGCGTTCGAAATACCCGCTCAGAGCCTGGAGCTCGTCCTCCGAGAAACCGCGGAGCATGGTGTCGTCCACCGCGGAAAAGATTTGCTTCGAGGCTTCGACCTCGGCAAGTCCCTTGGGCGTGATGCTCACCTCGTTGCGGCGTTCGTCGCCGGTGCAGATGCGCCGTTCGATGTAACCGTCGCTCTCGAGCTTTTTCAGCATGCAGGCGACCGACGCGGGAGAGATGTCCATGTGCCGGGCCAGTTCGGTCTGCGCCGGCGCGGGGCCGAGTATGTCCAGCGTCATGAGCAGGCGGTGCTGTCCGCCATGAATGCCGATCCCGCTCTGCTGGAAGCGTCGTTCCACAAGCCGACGGTGGGCGCGGTTCATGCGGTGGAGCATGTCGATGGCTTCACGCGCTTCGTCGCGCCTGTCCTGATTTTCTGTCAACGGAAGGAACCTCCTCTCAAAGTAATTAACAGGCTAATCATTAACTGACTTACGAATAATAGCACATGGCATTTTTCATGTCAACGGCCTTCGGCAATTTTATGCCGAGACAACAAAATCTTAGCAGAACTTGCCGAGAATTGTTTTTAAGCGTATTCTCATCGTTTTATCATAGATATTTTTACAGTTTCCCGGTTATAATATACTTACATAGAAAGAGAAGGAGGCCTTTTCAATGGCAAAGGTTAAGACGGGTACGGGCGTCAACATCCTGTACTGGCTGGCTATGTTGGTGCTCGGCATACTGATGATCATCGGGCATCAGGAATTCAAGGAAATACTTTACCAGATCACGGGGATTGGGCTCATCGCGGTGGCGGTCATCGGCGGCGTCAGCTGGTGGCGCTCGGGCGACCATTCTGCCGCTGGCATGATCGGGCTCTTATACAATATTGGTTTTCTTCTGCTGGGGATATGGATCGTCAGCCACCCCGCGGGGTTTGACAAGCTGGTGAACTTCGTCATCGCGCTGGTGGTCATCATTCTGGGACTGCATCTGTTTTACCGCGGATGGCAGTTTGACAGGAGTGTTCCGGCCATGGCGGCCGGGGTCATCGCGGTGATCATCGGGATCGTCATCGCCGCAAACAACGCCGTGACCACCTGGGTCGTCATTCTGGACGGTGTGGCGCTCATCTATTCGGCGCTCATGGGACTGATGGGGGAGAGACTGCTCAGGTAAATTCGGGGACTTTGATTTCGGGCGGCCTGCGTGAAGCGGGCCGCTTTTTTTCGCGCGCGGCACCGAGGGTAGGGTGACGACACAGCCAGCGTAACGCTTTCTGTGGGATAATGAAAGAAAAAAATACCCCGTATCCAAAGATACGGAGTACATGGCGGAGAAGCCGGGATTTGAACCCGGGCGGCACTCATCGCACCCTACTCCCTTAGCAGGGGAGCCCCTTCGGCCTCTTGGGTACTTCTCCAAATAGTCGAACTGGCGGAGAGAGAGGGATTCGAACCCCCGGTGCCTTTCGACATCACTGGTTTTCAAGACCAGCGCCTTCAACCACTCGGCCATCTCTCCATAACCAGCGAATTACATTTTACCTTTTTTGGCTCGCGATGTCAAGACAGGTGGAGGGGATTACAGGATTTTAACGTCATATATTACGGTTGTGAATGACGCACAAACAAATGTTAATTTTGCATGATTCGCAAATAGGCCTTGACAAAACGGCACTGTAAGTATTATTATTCCACCTAAATTGAATTATCATTCAATTCGGGCGTCAAAGGGCGTCAGTCCTTTCCCGCCGTAAAGGCCATGATGGGAAACAAGTAAGCTCTGCATCAGTCATTCTCAGAGAGCGGCCGGTCGCTGCGAGGCCGTGGATGACGCAGGCTGAATACATTCCCGGAGCCGCGCACCCAAAGGATTCGCGTCCGAGTAGGCTGCGCCGGGCGTACCCGTCATAGTACAGGAGTATCGCGGATTCTGTCCGCCGTAGTCCGTAAGGCTGCCGCTCGTGAGAGCCGCAGTGAATTGAGGTGGTAACACGGGATGTATTCTCGTCCTCAGACACTATTCTGAGGGCGTTTTTATATGCCCTCGCATTCGAAGGGAGCGAAACATATGGTACTCAAGGTTCTGCTGGTGGTCGTCTTCTTTGCTGTGATGGTGGGCGTCGGGCTGTACTGCCGCCGCCACGCGACGGATGTCAACGGCTTTGTCCTGGGCGGACGCTCCGTCGGCCCGTGGCTCACGGCTTTCGCCTACGGCACGAGCTATTTCTCCGCCGTCATCTTCGTCGGCTACGCGGGTCAGTTCGGCTGGCGGTTTGGCATCGCCTCGACGTGGATCGGCCTTGGCAACGACTTCATCGGCTCTCTGCTGGCCTGGATCGTCCTCGGCCGGCGTACGCGCCTGATGACGCAGCACCTCAGCGCGGCGACCATGCCGGAGTTCTTCGGCAAGCGCTATCAGTCGAACGCGCTGAAGATCGGCGCTTCAGCCATCGTGTTCATTTTCCTGATCCCGTACACGGCCTCGCTGTATAACGGCCTCTCCCGCCTGTTCGGCATGGCGTTTAATATCGACTACACCGTCTGCGTCATCGCGATGGCGGTCCTGACGGGCATCTACGTCATTGCCGGCGGCTACATGGCCACGGCCGTCAACGATTTTATTCAGGGCATCATCATGATCGGCGGCATCATCGCCGTCATCGCCGCGGTTCTTTCTCAAAACGGCGGGTTTATCAAGTCGATGGAGGGCCTGTCTTTGATCGAAAACCCGGCAACTCCGGATTTCCACGGCGTGTTCGCCTCGTTCCTCGGGCCGAATCCTCTGGATCTGCTGTTCGTGGTGCTGCTCACGTCGCTGGGCACATGGGGCCTCCCGCAGATGGTGCAGAAGTTCTACGCCATCAAAAACGAGGGCGCCATCACCAAGGGCACGGTCATTTCCACGGTGTTTGCCGTGATCGTGGCCGGCGGTTGCTACTTCCTCGGCGGGTTTGGCCGCCTCTTTACCGACGTCATCGGCGTGACGGAGGCCGGAACGCCCGTCGGCGGCTTTGACGCGGTGGTGCCCGCGATGCTGCAGAACCTCCCGGATATCCTGCTGGGCGTGCTCGTCATCCTTGTGCTTAGCGCGTCCATGTCGACGCTGTCGTCTCTGGTGCTCGCGTCCTCGTCCACGCTGACGCTTGATTTCATCAAGGGGAATATCGTCAAGGACATGGATGAGAAGAAACAGGTCTTCATCATGCGCGTGCTGATCGTATTCTTCATCCTCGTTTCCGTGATCATCGCCATCGTGCAGTACAAGGGGAATGTGACCTTCATCGCGCAGATGATGGGCATTTCCTGGGGCGCGCTGGCCGGCGCGTTCCTCGCGCCGTTCCTCTACGGCCTGTACTGGAAGCGCACCACCAAGGCGGGGTGCTGGGCGTCCTTCATTTTCGGCTGCGGCCTGATGATCTACAACATGCTGTTCAAAGCCACGATGCCCGCTTTCCTGCAGTCGCCCATCAACAGCGGCGTGATCGCCATGCTGGCCGGGCTGGTCATCGTGCCGGTTGTGAGCCTGTTCACCAAGGCGCCGGATCGCAGCCTCGTGAACGACGCGTTCTCCTGCTATGACGCGAAGGTCCTCGTCCACGCCAGCCAGTCCCTGGGCGGCGACGAAACCGGCGAATAAACACATTTATAAACGCTGGGGCGCGGCTTTTCAGACGAAGCCGCGCCCTTTCAAATGAGCTTTTTGATCATCAGGTATTCGCTGATCGAACGTCCGTCCGGCTGGTGGACGAAGTTCGGATGCACAGCGGCGATTTCAAACCACATCTTTTCATACAGGGCGATGGCCCGCGCGTTGTCCTCATGGACCTCCAGCTCCAGCTGCTCTAGGCCGACGCGGCGCGCAAACTGCGTCAGGGCCTCGAACATCGCCCGTCCGATGCCCTGACCCCAGTACGCCTGCAAGAGCCCGATGAATATGTCGGCGCGGTGCGCGGTTTTGATCCATCTCTTTGCGGCGATCTCGCAGTGACCGGCTAACGCGCCTTCCACCTCGCAGAGGATCATGGCGCTGCGCGGGTCGACCATATAGAATGAAATGCGCCGCTCGAGGAGGAGAGGCGTGTCGCTCTCCGATTCGACGCGGAGGAAGAAATCCGTCTCCCTCAGGCGCTGCCGGCTCAGTTCGGCCAGCGCGGGGGCGTCCTCGCGCTCCGCGGAGCGGAGAACAGCCTTTCGCCCGTCTTTCAGGACGATGGTCTTCGGTTCGATGATCATCCACTCATACCGCCTCTCGTGCAGTCTTCTATCCTTTTATGGCACGCATGATAC
>JAFRLF010000034.1 GCA_017431365.1 Clostridia bacterium
CAAGCTAATTTGACTTTTATTACTGTAATATTTTGAACTTCCGGCCTCTTGATCCCCATTCACGCACGCTACCAAACTGCGCTACACCCAGAAATATGAACTTTTAAGGTTATCTGCGGTACTCTGACCTCAGTCCCCCTGACAACAAAAGTAACTATACCACCATTTCATCAGATTGTCAATACAAAAATCACTGGGAAACGGGTTAAATCGCGTTGAAAATAACGGATTGCCGTGAAGCTCGCGGCAATCCGTCACGATCGCGTCAGGATTACGGCTTCCAGTACGCGTTGATACACTCTCGTGCGATCTCGACATACCGGCGTCCGCGCTCGAAATCGCCGTAGATCGTGCCAACCTCGCGCTGCGCCATCTCGAAAAGGCAGCCGGAAGCGGCGTGACATACGCCCTTGAAATACTCCCTCAAGGCGTCCTCGTCCATCGGGCCGCGCTGGGTCACAAACTCGGCCCGGGGCTTGGAATAATAGACGACCTGGGATCCCCGCAGGTATTCGCCGACCTGTTCCTCGTTGTTGAAGGGTGATACGCTCAGCTTGCGCAGGTTGGACCACTTGCTCAGATAATCGGGCCATATGGCGTCGACGCGCTCGCAGCAGCCATAGGACAACAGGCCATATCTCCTGACCAGGCGGTCCTGGTACGGGAACACAAATTCCCCAAAGGTCTCCGGCGAGACAGCCGTCGTCTCCTGAGATTCAAGGAAGCCCCAGACCTCGGTCGTCTTTGTGACATGATCCTCGGGAAGTTCGTGGTTAAAGGCGAAACTCTCCTGATTGACGGGACTGATCCCGCAGGTGGGCAGGAGCAGGCCCTCTTTTTCAAGGAAGTCATAGTATCCCTCAAAGACCTGCGTGGCCATCTCCATGACCTCGTGCAGCTTATCGGGGCAATCATACATGGCCAGATAGAGATTTTCCATCCCCATGAGGTGAACGAGCGGATTTGTGATCGCTCCGGTCAGGCTGGGCATCACGAGTCGGACGGGCAGGATATCGCCAAAGGCTTCCTGCGCCAGGTCAATCTTCTTTTGCGTCGCGTCGGCGTCGTAATAGTAGCTTCCGCCGCGCAGCTTGTCGATGTCCTCCTCCAGGTCCTCGATGACCGGATCGACGTGATATCCCTTTTTGCTGGACGTGCGATGGGCCTTGAGTCCAAAGGGATCCGCGCCCGTCACACGGCTGATGTCGTACGTGGGAGAGATGGGCGTGTCGTCGTCAAAGAGCTCGCGGCCCAGCTGCGTCCACATGAACGCAAACTCCATGGCCCGCGCGTCCGGGTCCACGCACTGCATGCGGGGCGTAATGACCTCGTCGGTAAAATTGGAGAACAAGAGTCGAACCGTGGGCGTCTCCCGCCGTCCATCCGCCAGGGCCTGCCACTTTTTGAGGATGACCGCGTTCTTCTCAGAGGTCGCGTACTCCATCTGCCGCCTTGCGAGAAACCTGAGCCTTTCCCTGTCCTCTTTTGTCATCATTTCATGACTCCCTCATTTCTTTTTTATCTGTTTCCTTTGAGCGTTCACGTCAGGCATAGAGCTTGCCCAGCACGTAGCGGCAAATCCCGGGCGGCAGGATCCTGGCCAGCGCCACCAGCGTCTTATACCCCACTCCTACCGTGTACTGCGGCGCGACGCGCTTTTTCCCGGCGACCTTCAATACGAGCGCGGCCACCTTTTCGGGCGGGTGCCCGGTGCGCTCATCTTTCTCCATCTTGGCCACGCTGCGCTCAATCACGCCGGCATATACGTCGTCCCCGGACGTCAACTTGCGGCGGGCGTCCGTAAAGCCGGTCGAGGTATCCCCCGGCATGACGACGCACACGGAAACGCCGAAGGGCCTGACTTCGTTGCCCAGCGCCATGGCGTAACTGTTGAGCGCCGCCTTCGACGCCGAATACCACGCCTGAAAGGGAATCGGCGTCACGCCGGCCACCGACGAGATGAATATGATCCGCCCATGGCGGCTCTCTCTCATGGCCGGGAGACATGCCTTCGCCATGTTGGCCGCGCCGAGCGTATTCACAGCCATCTGTGAAGCGGCCTGCTCCATGGGCGTGAACTCCGCCGCGCCTGAAATGCCGCTGCCCGCGCAGTGAACGAGCAGATCCAGACGGCCAGCTTCGTCGACGATCTTCCTGACTGCCCCGTCGCACTGCGATTCATCCGTCACGTCGGCCTGAATATGCGCGCAGGCGGGGACCCGCCCCTCGCGCCGCGCCAGGGTGTACACGCGCCACCCCGCCTGGGCAAACGCTTTTGCGCAAGCCAGGCCGATGCCGCTCGTGCCGCCTGTGATCAGGCAAACTCGCTTCTCGTCCAATGTATCAACCCGTCCTTCGCCGCGGTCGACCGCGTTCACTTGATCGCCAGAAACTCCGCCTCGCCGATGACGCGCACGCCGAGCTGATTCGCCTTTGCCAGCTTGCTCCCGGCCTTTTCACCCGCGATGACAAGGCTTGTCGATTTGGAAACGCTCGACGCCGGATGCCCGCCGAGATCCCGGATGCGCTGCTCGGCTTCGTCGCGCTTCATGCTTGAAAGCGTGCCCGTCAGCACGACGGTCATGTCCTTCAGGGGCTGCGAGCCGCCGCCCGACCGCCTCACGTGCGGGCTGACGCCCAGGCTCAGGAGCCGGTCGACCTCGGCGTTCAGTTCCGGATCGGCGAAGTAGTCGACGATGCTCCTCGCCACGATCTCCCCGATGTCGTCAAGCGCCGTGAGGGCGTCGCAGTCGGCCTGACGCAGCGCGTCGATGCTGCCAAAGCGAGCGCTCAGATCTCTCGCCGTGCTTCGGCCCACATTGGGTATGCCCAAGCCGTGTATGAAGCGCTCCAACTCGCAGTCCTTGCTCGCCTCGATGGCGCTGACGAGCTTTTCGGCCTTCGTGGCGCCGAAGCGGTCCAGAGATTTCAGCTTTTCTACGTCCAGCGTATAAAGATCTGACAGCCGGGTCACGCCCATTTCCCGGATCAGTTGAAGGGCGGTCTTGTCGCTCAGCGTATCGATGTCCATGGCCTCCCGGCTGGCGTAGTGCGCGATCCTGGCCATAATCTGCGGCTCGCAGTGGTCGCGGTTCGGGCAGAACAGATGCGCGCCGCGCTCGACAAGGGGCGTGCCGCAGCTCGGGCACACCGAAGGCCGCTCCACGTCTCTCTCATCCGGCTCAAACTCGTCCACCCGGCCCATGATCTCCGGGATGACCTCATTCGACCGGCGGACCCACACACGCGCGCCGATGCGGACGCGCTTTCTCCCGATGTCGCCCCAGTTGTTGAGCGTCGCCCGCCGAATCGTCGCGCCGGCCAACTCGACGGGATCCAGATGCGCCAGAGGCGTGAGCTTGCCCGTCCGGCCGATCTCCCACGTCACGTCGCGCAGCTTGGTGGTGATTTCCTCCGCCTCGAATTTGTAGGCGACGGCCCATCTGGGGAACTTGTCCGTATATCCCAGCGCGCGGCGCACGCGGTATGAGCGTATGTCCACGACGGCCCCGTCGATCATGTAGTCGAGTTCGCCCCTCGTCTGCTCGATCTTGTGAATATTGGCGATCACCTCGTCGATGTTGTCAGACCACAGCTCGCATTCCGAGACCGGGAAATGGTTCTCCCTGAGAAAATCGAGCATGTCCGCGTGATCTTCGAACGTCCTGCCCTCGATGTAGTCCACGCCGTACATGACGGCGGACAGATTTCTAGAAGCCGTCACCGCGGGATCCAAATTGCGCAGTGCGCCCGCGGCGGCGTTGCGCGGATTCTTCAGCGGTTCGGAAGCCGTGGCGTTGTACTTTTCAAGCGCGCTCAGGCGCATGAAGCACTCGCCGTGGACCTCCATGCGGCCCTGATACGGCACAGAGATCGGGATGGACTTCACAGTGCGAACCTGAGGCAGGATCGCCTCTCCGACCTCGCCGTTGCCGCGCGTCGCGGCCTGAACGAGAAGCCCATTTTCATAGGTCAGGTTGATCGTGAGGCCGTCGAATTTGTGCTCCACGACGTACGATATGGGGGGCAATTCCTCGCCGCCCTGTACGGCTTCCTGGCGCAGTTTTTCCGCGCGGGCCGCCCAGGCCCTGACCTCGTCGATGGACTGTGCCTTGTCCATGCTCCACAGGCGGGCGATATGCCTGTGCTGTTCAAAGGCGGGCAGCGGTTCCCCGCCGACGCGATGCGTCGGCGAATCCGGAAGAACCTGCCCCGTCTCGCGCTCCAGGCGAAGAAGCTCGTCGTACATCGCGTCCCATTCGCGGTCCGATATCGACGGGTTGTCAAGCACATAATACTGATACGCGGTCTCGTTGAGGCGATCCACGAGCGCGCGCATTCGTTCACGGGACATAGGCAAACCTCGCTTTGTTTAATCGTAACTGCGCTTTAACGGGGCGACCGCGCTTAAAAACGTCTTGTCTACGCCGCTGTCAAAGCGTATGGTCATCTTTCTGCCCTCGTTGAACACGAGCAGGACCGTTCCCTTGCCCAGCGTCGCGTGCTCGACCCTGTCGCCCTTGACGAAGGTTTCGGACGGCGTGGACCGCGGTTCGGGCATTCCGCGGCTCACGCCGGGGATGTTCAAAGCCTCTCCCGCTTTGACGACGACGGTCTGTTTTAGGGGACTCTGCGCCTTGATTGTCTGTTGGGTGCTCATCCTGGTCCCTGAAACTGTCTTCGGGCTTGACAGGCGCGTCTGAGGGCGCTGCTGGAGGTTCCCGTTCGCCAACACGCGCCGCGGCAATTCGTCCAGAAAGCGTGAACGCATGCTCGTTTCCCGCTGGCCGTACAGGGAGCGCGTCAGCGCCCAGCTCAGGCAAAGGCGCTTTTTCGCGCGCGTTATGCCGACGTAACAGAGGCGGCGCTCCTCTTCCATTTTCTCCTGATCGTACAGGGAGCGGCTCGTGGGGAATATGCCCTCCTCCATGCCGGTGATGACGACAAGGCCGAACTCCAGGCCCTTGGCCGAGTGCAGCGTCATCAGCGTCAGGACTTCGGGCTGCTGGGCCATGCTGTCCGTGTCAGTGACCAGGCTGACGTTCTCGAGGAAGCCGCCCAGCGTCCCCTCGGCGTCGCGCTGGAGGTACTCGGCCACGGCGTTTTCGAGTTCGCCGATATTCTCAAGGCGGCTGACGCTTTCGTCGTCCGTCTTGCCCTCGAACTGGGCCCTGTAGCCCGTCTTTTCAATGACCGTCTTGAGCAGCGCGTCCGGCCGCTGCGTCTCGACGAGAAGCATGAGCTCCTCCATCAGCGTCGAAAACTTCGTCACGGCGCCGGCGGCGCGCGAAGGCAATTCGATCTCCCCGGCGGACATCGCCGCTACGAGAAGAGACACGCCCTCCCTCTCGGCGTAGGCCTGAAGGGCGGCGACCGTCGAATCGCCGATGCCCCGGCGCGGGGTATTGATGATGCGCAGCACGGCCCGGTCGTCCGTGGGGTTATAAAGCGCCCTGAGATAAGCGATCAGATCCCGCACTTCCATGCGGTCGTAGAACTTCATGCCGCCGTAAACGCGATACGGCACGCCCATGCTGACCATGGCTTCCTCCAGCACGCGCGACTGGCTGTTCGTGCGGTACAGGATCGCGGCGTCGCCGATGGACTGCCCCTCGCCCTGCCACTTGAGGACCTGGCGAGCCACCCATACGGCTTCGTCCCGCTCGTCCTGAGCGCGATATACCTGGATTTTTTCACCCTCGTCCTCTTCCGTCCAGAGGGCCTTGTCCTTCCGGCTCGTGTTGAAGGCGATCACATGGTTGGCGGCGTCCAGGATATTGCCGGTGGAGCGGTAATTCTGCTCGAGCTTGATCACGCGGCATCCCGGGAAATCCTTTTCAAATTCGAGGATATTGCGTATGTCCGCGCCGCGCCAGGTGTAGATCGACTGGTCGTCATCGCCCACGACGCAGACGTTGCGCTTCGCGCCTGAGAGCAGGCGGATCAGCTCATACTGCGCCATATTCGTGTCCTGGTACTCGTCGACGAGTATGTGATCGAACTTCTGCCTGTAGTAGTCGAGCACAGGCGGATGCTCGGTCAGAAGAAGGATCGTCTTCAGGATGAGGTCGTCAAAATCAAGGGCGTTGGAAGCCTTCAGCGTTTCGTCGTATCGCGCGTAGACGCGGGCGATCGTCTTCGCGTGTTGATGGTCCGATTCCTTCATCCATTCCTGGGGAGAAAGCAGACGGTTCTTCGCGTCGGAAATGCAGCTCTTGATCTCGCGGGCGGTCAGGCGCTTGTCGTCGACGCCCATGCTCTTAGTGATCGCCTTGAGCGCGCTCATCTGATCGTCGTCATCGTAAATGGAGAAACTGCGCTCATAGCCGAGCTTGTCGATATCGCGTCGGAGAATGCGCGCGCAACAGGCGTGAAAGGTGCTGACCCAGACGTCGTCCGCCTGATCGCCGATCAGCGCGCGCACGCGATTCTGCATCTCGCGGGCCGCCTTGTTGGTGAACGTGATGGCCAGGATCGCCCACGGTCTGACCCCGTCTTCGATGAGGCGCGCAATGCGCTGCGTGAGAACGCGCGTCTTTCCCGAGCCCGCGCCGGCGAGGAGCAAAAGCGGCCCGTCGCCCGCCATGACCGCCTCCCGCTGAGGCGGATTCAGCCCGTCAAGGTTAATCATCTTCAGACGCAGCCCCCTTCAGGCGTTGCAGAATGAGTTTGTACCCGCCCGCTCCATAATTCAGGGAGCGGTTGACGCGGCTGATCGTCGCGGTGGACGCGCCTGTCCTTGAGGCGATGTCATTGTACTTTACGGCATCATCCAACAGCGACGCCACTTCCATGCGCTGGGCCATCGCCTGCAGCTCGTTGATGGTGCACACGTCTTCGAGGAACGCCGTCAGTTCATTCTCGTCCTTCAGACTCAGCAGCGCGTCAATCAGGAGCCGCGCGCCTTCGCTGTTCGAGCCATGCAGCATAAAAGCACCCCCTCTTTTATCACCTAATCTATCACATTTTTGTAAACATCGCAAGTATGACGTGGTAAAGCGGTAAACTTCCGGGGCACATCAAGGGCCCTGCGCTGACGATGCGCGGAACGCCGTACGCATCGGCGCGCAATTGTGTGCGCTTTGCTTACGTTTTTGTCAATTTGTCTTCATAATTATTGACAATATGACTCGCCTGTGCAAAAATGATTATGGATCTTATGATCACTTGATAAAAGCAGGGACTGATAAAATATGTTTGGAAAACGCTGCGACGGCACGCGCCTCAAGGGCATTGACCCGATGGTTCAGTTTACGCCCTATATCATGCCGCATCGATATGACGCCATGGTCGAAACGCGTGTCGACCTGGATTTTGACAGCATGACCCGTTACATCAGAGACCAGAGAAAGCTCGGCAATTACGTCACGCACATGGGCATCATCATCGCGGCGCTGGTGCGCGTCTGCTCTCAGAACCCGCAGATGAACCGGTTCGTTGTCGGGAAAAAGCTGTTCGCCCGAAACCAGTTTTGTATATCCTTCGTCACGCTGAAAAAGACGGACAACGGTTCCGTTGAAGAGTCACTCTGCAAGGTACAGTTCGATCTGAAGGATACCATATTCGACGTCAGCCAGCGCCTGGCCCAGGCCATTGAGGAAGGGCGCAAGGTCGAGGAGAAGAACGCCACGGACAAATTGGCCGGCGCCCTCTTAAAGATCCCCGGGCTGCCGTCGCTGATCGTCTGCCTGGCCAGGCACCTCGACAACCACGGCCTCATGCCCAAATTCATCCACGAGGCCAGTCCCTTTCACACCAGCCTCTTTATCAGCAACATGGCCTCGATCGGTATGAACTACGTCTTCCACCATATCTACGATTTCGGCACGACGAGCGTCTTTCTGACCATGGGAAAGACCGAGCAGAAGATTTCCGTCAACAGCGACGGCACCTGCCGTTCCAAGCGCATCATGCCCATGGGCGCTGTCATCGACGAGCGGATCGCCTCAGGCGAAACATACGCCTTCATGTTCAGTGAAATGGCAAAGTACCTGATGGATCCAAAGCTCCTGGAAACGCCGCCTGAAAAAATCGTCACCGAAACTGAATTCCTGCCCGTGCCGCCCGCCAGACGCGACGGAGAAAGCCGATAATCAATGAGCGGGGATCAGCGCTTGCCGCTGGTCCCCGCTCATTTGATCCGGGTCCGTTATTCCGTTTAGTCCTCTTCGCCGTCCGGCGATCCGGCTTCAGGTGCCGCGCTTTCGACGGGCTCAGAGGCGTCCTGGGCATCCTCCTCCGCCTGCCGCATGCGCTCAGCCATGATCTCCTTTTCGTCCGCCAGGAAGTCGACGACGATGTGGACCTCCTCGCCGCTCGTATCGTACAGCATCGCGTCCGCCACCGTGCCGTCCTCGTTCCAATCGACATAGTCCACGCCCGTATTCGACTTCACTTCACCGCCGAGCAGCGTCGCTATCAGGAAGCGGTTCCTCATCGCATAGACGCCGTAGTAATAGTCGACCTGCGGCTTTGAACCGGAAGCGTCTTCGGCCGTCTGCGCAGAGAAATCAAGGCTTTCAAGGTCGACGCCCTTCATCACGACGATTCGCCGCCCGCTCTCGGGATGCGTGTAATAGGCTACGGGCCGCATGCCGTAGTTGTACTGAATCTCCACGAAGGTGAAGACGATCGTCCCAATAACAAGGACCAGAAACAGCAGCCCCCATACCACCAGGCGGCGCGCCCATGCTTTTTGAATGCTGTATTGAAAGCGGAACGCCAGCGCCGCCAGAAACAGCATGGGCGGCAGCCCTACGGCGACGATGTTGACCCACTGCGCCGCAAGCTGATTCGCGCCCAGGCCGTAGAGGAGAACCATGAGCAGCACCAGCGACACGATGCCGAGAATCGCCGTCACTTTGGAAACCGTCAGCATGACGGGATTGGGCGTGAACTTATGATCTTCCAGTATGGGGTTATACAGTCTCCGATTCATAAAAGCCAGAAACCTCCGGAATATTCACTGTCGTTCTAGTAGCCGGTTGAATGTAACCTGGCGTCAGTTTTTCTCATTTTCACGGTAGAAGCAGCTGCCGCCGATGAATTCCCTGATGATGGAATTGATGGGTATTTCGTCTTCGACGTCCGCTGAGCAGAAGTAGTTCAAAAATTTCGTCAGCCGATGGGCCATCGTATAATACGGGCTGTCCACAGCGATCTGCTGCAGCATCGGATAGACGTACTTTTTCAGGACCGCGATCTCGTACACAAGGGACGAATTGAATACGACGTCGGCCTCTTCCTGATAGGGGAAGATGTATTTTTCCTCTCCTCGCCGGACGGAAGCCCACATGGCCATCGTCTCCTCGGGCATGGTCTTTCTGAAATTGTAGTCCCGAACCATACGCCGCAAAAGCCTCGCGTCCGTCGTGCGGATGCGGTTATGATCGTCCAGGTTGAGATTGGTCAGCGCGCTGATGTAAATCTTGAATTTCAGATTTCGAGCCACGTCCCGGGTCAGTTCGTTGTTAAGGCCGTGTATGCCCTCGATGATGATGGGCTGATCGGCCTCGACGTGCATGAGATGGGTCTTTTCAGACCTCTTCTGCGTCTTGAAGTCATACAGCGGCACGGCAACCGGTTCACCCTGCAAAAGACGCACCAGATGATCGTTGAACAGTGGCACGTCCAGCGTGTCAAGCCGTTCCAGATCCTGCGATCCGTCATCCTCGTACGGGATTTTCTCACGGTCGATATAGTAATCATCCAGCGAGAGCGCCACAGGTCTCAGGCCCAGCACCCTCAGGTCTATGGCCAGGCGGTTTGCAAAGGTCGTCTTGCCCGATGACGAGGGGCCCGCTATCAGGATGACGCGCGTGCCGCTGCTCTGAAACTGTTCCGCTATGCGCATGATCGCCCTTTCATGCATGGCCTCGTTGACGCGAATGAACTCGCGGATCTGTCCGTTGTTGATCATTCCGTTCAGATCGGCCGTGTTGGAGCAATGCAGGATGCTGTTCCAGCGGGCGGCTTCGGCGAAGGTGTTCATGAGCCGCGGCAGCTCCCTGAGCGTCGCCACCCTGGTGGGATCGTCGTTGTCCGGCAGGAGCAGCACGACGCCGGGCAGCTCCAGGTGCAGGGCAAACACGTCGATCAGACCGGTCGAGGGCGCCATGATCCCGTAGAAGTACTCCATCATATCGCCGACGCGATACAGCTGGAACGACTCGTAAGGCCTGTATCTGAGCAGGTTCACCTTGTCCATTTCACCGTTGCGCTCAAAATACGCGATCGCGTCGCGCTTCGTGATGGGATGTTTCTCGAATTTCAGATCCTGCCTGACAATATCCCACATGCGCGCCTCGATCGCTTTGACGTCCGCGGCCGTCAGAAGATTGCGGTTGTCGCGGATGACGCAGTACAGGCCGGTGCCCAGCGAATGCTCGATGCGCACGCTCCGATTGGGAAAGAGCTGATGCACTGCCAGCAGAAAGACAAATCGCAGCGAACGCTCATAGATCAGGCGGCCCTCCGTGGACATCATGTCCAGGGCGCGAACCTTCTCTCCGCCGCGGGGCGCTTCAGTCAGCGACAGGGTTTCTCCGCCGACGAGGACGCCGAGGACCTTTTTGTCCGGCAATGCGCGTTTTACGATGCTTTGAAAGGTCTCGCCCTTCTCGAACTGAACAGCCTGTCCGTTGAGTATCAGTTCCATAGCGTGCCTCCGATCAATGACCTGGTCGACAAATCACTTGCTCTCACGATACCCCAGGGTATTCAAGAAGCGAATGACGCCCTGGCGTCCGGCTTCGTCGTGCTTGTAGACGCCCGCGTCCGCCAGAACGCGGCAGCACTTGCGCGCAACACCCTGGTAGATGCGCTCCTTGGCCTCGGCGTCGGTCAGGCTCGTTCCGCTCTCAGCCGCCAGCTGAAGCGCCCACTCGTAGTGCTTTGCGAGCGGAGAATCCGCGTCCGGCGCCTTGTCGAGGGGCTTTTCTCCGGTGAGATATCCCTTCAGGGCGTCGAGCTCCGCCAGTAGCCGACCCGGAAGGATGAACAGGCCCATCACCTCGATCAGGCCGATGTTTTCCTTCTTGATGTGATGCAGGTCCGCGTGCGGGTGGAATATGCCCAGCGGATTCTCGGCCGTCGTGCGGTTGTTTCTGAGAACGAGGTTCAGGCTCCAGCGCCCGTCCATGGCACGCAGGATAGGCGTGATGGTGTTGTGCGGCACGTCGGTGCGCGCGAGGATATCGAGCGATTCGTCGGAATAACCGCGCCAGGCGTTGAGAATCTCCAGCGCCCGGTCGGCGATCGCGCGCCTGTCTGTGCCGGACAGGTTGACGCATGTGAGCGGCCAGTCGAGCACCGTCGCCGAAACGCCGTCCTCCGTCGGGTCAAAGCGAATCCAGGGCTTCGCGTCATCCATTGGGAAGTGATAGTTTCCGCCCTGGAAATGATCGTGACTGAGGATCGAACCGCCGACGATAGGCAGATCCGCGTTCGATCCGATCAGATAGTGGGGATACTGCTCCACAAAGTCAAACAGGCACTCGAACGTCTGTCGACAGATGGACATGGGGCGATGCGTCTCGTTAAAGACGATACAGTGCTCCGGATAGTAAAGATACGGCGAATACTGCAGGTACCATTTTTCGCCGCCGAGGGTCAGCGGCACGGCGCGATGGTTGTGGCGCGCCGGGAAATCGAGCCGTCCGGCATAGCCGGGGTTCTCGGCGCAGAGCATGCAGAGCGGATATCCGACCTTCGGCGCGTTGCGCTGCGCGGCGATATCGCGCGGATCCTTTTCAGGCTTGCTGAGATTGATGGTGATCTCCAGCCTGCCCGCGTCCGTGTCGGCAAAATACCGCACGTTGCGGGCGATGTTGTCCACGCGGATGTAATCACAGGCGCGGCAGAGTTCGTAAAACCATTCCGTCGCTGCGCGAGGGCCCTCGGTATCGAGAAGGCGCTGAAAGCGCGTCCTGATCTCATAGGGGTGCGGCGTAACGCAACCGCACAGACGGTTGGCGAACAGTTCGCGGGCGCCGTTGGTGTCGGCGATCAGGCCGCGGCGCGCGGCGTCGTCCGTCAGCGCATTGAGCATGGGCGTCAGAGTCGGCGGGAGAGGGTCATCCTGCGTCTTCTGATCCGCGATCGGCGCGTCCATGCGCATGACGTCGAGGATCCGGTTCCGCGTGTAGCGGATGTCCTCCGCCTCGATCAGCCCGTGTTCTACCGCGAAGCGCAGCGTCTGGTGGATAGCCTGCATGACATTCATTGGTGTTTCCCTCTTTCTGTATATTTCGATTCTGTTTCACGATTCAGCGATCAGGTCGTTCAGTCTGAGCCGTACGCGATAGATCTCGTTGCGCGGATAGCCCCGCTCGCGGGCCAGGTCGGCGGCCTCCGCGACGGTCATCCCGTCGTAAACCGCCTTGAGCATCACGAGTTCACACGTGAGCGTCGGCTGTTCCCGCGCCGGCTCAGCCGGCGGCAGGCGCATCACAAGGCAGTACTCGCCCTTTTCAACGTTGGGATTGTCCTTGAGCTGATCGAGCACTTCTACGCACGTGCCCCGGTAGATCTTCTCGTAGTATTTCGTCAGATCCGAGCAGACGGTCAGGTCGGCCTGGGGCAGGGTCTCGCAGATGGCTGAAACCAGCTTCACGATCCGGTGGGGCGACTCGTAGATGACGCAAACGGGAATGGCGCTCCGCCCTATGGCTTTCAGCTTGTCGCACAGGGGCTTCTTTTCCCGCGGGAGAAAACCGAAGAACGCAAACTCGCGGGCGTCGTAGCCGCAGGCCGACAGGGCTGTGACAGTCGCCGAGGGGCCGCTTATCGGTACGACTTCGATCCCGGCGTCCCAGGCGGCGCTCACCAACTCGTGACCGGGGTCTGAAATAGCGGGCGTACCGGCGTCGCACGTCAGCGCGACGTCGATATTCTCCACGAGCATGCGCTCGATGATCGCCGAGGACCTGACCTCCTCGTTATGCCGATGGCAGGATACAGCGGGCTTTGATATGCCGAAGTGCGAGAGCAGCTTGCCCGTCACGCGCGTATCCTCCGCGGCGACGAGATCCACGTCGGCCAGCGCCTCCCTCATGCGCGGGGTGACGTCGTTCAGATTGCCGATCGGCGTCGCCACAACGTACAGTTTAGGCATCGTCTCTACACTCCCGTCTTTCAAGCGTATAGCACAGCTCCCCGCAGAGAATCCGCCTGTCGGCGATCGCGTAGCCCGGCAGGGACTGGCTTTCGAACCAGTCTGAGTAATGCCTCTCCATGCCGACGCCGCGACCGGATATCGTCCTCGTCGGAAAGGAGACGATCGCCCGCCGCGCGGACAACTTTGAAAGCAGCCGGATCGATGAGCCCTTTTGCTGGCTCTCGAGGACCGGGAACAATTTCATCAGGAGAACCAGGTCTGTTTTCGGGTAATCGTCGACGCTGAGCAGATCGCGGCAGTACGCACGCATGCGATACCCGGTTCTCTCCGCGACGAGATTGATCAGATCGACGCAGTCGCCGTTCATATCGTATCCGGTGACATCGTATCCGCGCCAGCCGAGATACACCGGATTCAGCCCGCACGCCAGATCGAGGATGCTCTCAGGCTGAACGGGGTCTAACAGATCCCGGTAAAAACCGTCTATGTCGTCGAGGCGCTCCCTTGTCGAGGCATGACATGAGAGTATGCGCATGATCGTTTCTCCAGAAAGCTCATCTTGCGCCAGACGCCGGACGGATTTCGCCTCGCCCGGCGACATGTACATGCCGCTGATCTGATGCAGCGCGTCGCGCACCGCCCTGTCCGCGTCCTTTTCAGTCTTATATCTGCCCTCGGCTGAACGCCGCAGCCGCTCGACGGCTTCCGGGCTCATAGATTTGTATTTTCCGGTCAGTATATCACTCATGGCGCAAAAGCTCCATCAGCCGCGAATAAAAGCGGAGGTTGTGGGCTGTCGCAAGGCGATACGCCTGACTGTCGCCGATCTTGAACAGGTGATGCAGGTACGCGCGCGAGTAACGCCGACAGAGTACGCAGTCACAGCTCTCGTCCACGGGCGAGGCGTCGCGCACATGCCTGTCGTCAAGGGCGTAGAAAAAGGTATAAAACCTCCCGTTCTCCTCGCGAACACCCTTGGGCGTCGCCATCCCTTTATTGAAACAGTACAGGCGCTGATGTCTCGCCTCTCGCGTGGGGATCACGCAGTCGAACAGCGTATACCCCATGTCGACGCATTTGACGATCTCCTCCGGGCGACCGATGCCCATCGCATAGCGCGGGAGATCCGGATCCATGGCCTCGGCCGCGTACTGAAGCGTCTCCACCCACAGCCTGCCGTCCGCGTCCAGCGGCCAGCCGCCGAAACCGTATCCGTCGAACCCGATTTCCCGGAGAGCCTTGCCGCAGGCCATGCGCAGCTGTCTGTCAGCGCCGCCCTGCACGATGCCGAAAAGGAGCGGTTTGGCCCCCTTCATGGATCGCGTCAGCCTGTCGAACTCCGCCCGGCACCGCGCGGCCCACTTGACCGTCAGATCCACAGCCCGCCGCTGCGCCTCGTCCCCATCGTCCGGCGCCGTACACACGTCGAGCGCCATCATGATGTCCGAACCGTATTGAAACTGCGCCTGAACGCACTTTTCCGGCGTGAAGGTCAGCTTCTCCTTGCCCTGATCCGGGCGAAAGATGATCTCGTTGTCGCGTATCTCACCGTAGGCGGCGTTCTCGTGTATGAGCGAATAGAGCTGAAACCCGCCCGAGTCCGTTAGAATAACCCGGTTCCATCCGCTGAATTTATGAAGCCCGCCCAGGGATTTGATCAGCCGTGAGCCCGGCCTGTTGTAGAGGTGATACGTATTCATCACACAGCCGTACAGACCGGCGTCCTCCGCGTCCTCGAAGCCGGTGGCTCGCAGAGCGCCGTGCGTCGCGTCCGGGAAAAACGCCGGCAGCGGCACCGCGCCGTGCGGCGTGATCAGTTCGTTCGTCATACGGCATCTCCTGACAGGCGCTCCGCGACGCGCAGCGTCGCGCTGCGCGCGCGGTTGTTGGCTTTCAGTTCGTCCTCGGAGGGCGTGATGGGTTTGCGGGTAACCAGGCGGATCAACGGCTTCTTCCCGCAGACGCACACCGGAAATGACGGAGGGCAGGTGCAGGGGTCAGCCATGTTCCGAAAGGTGTTCTTCACGATTCGGTCCTCGAGCGAGTGAAAGGCGATGACGCACAGTCGACCGCCGGGGTTCAACAGATCCACAAGATCCCTCAGCGCTTTCTCCAGGGGAGCCAGTTCGTCGTTCACGGCGATGCGCAGCGCCTGGAACGTCTTGCGCGCCGGATGGGAAGTATCCTTCAAGCGAATCTTTTTGGGAATAGCCGCGTCGATCAGGGATACGAGCTGACCCGTCGTCTCTATGGGCGTCGAGCGCCGCCTGTCGCAGATGACGCGCGCGATATGCGCGGCCCAGGATTCCTCGCCGTAGTCGGTCAGAATCCTGCTGATCTCGTCCTGCGGCCAGGTATTCACGATCATGGCGGCCGTCAGGCGCTGAGACCGATCCATGCGCATGTCCAGCGGCGCGTCCTCCTGATAGGAAAAACCCCTCTCCCCGGTGTCGAACTGATGCGACGAGACTCCCAGATCCAGGAGCGCGCCGTCCACCCGATCTACGCCGATCTCCGCCAAAAGAGCTTTGGCGTCGTGAAAATTGCCGTGCAGCGCTGAAAAAGCCGGCAGGCCGTCTCGCTGCAGCGCGCGCAGGCGCGCGGAGGCCGCCGCGATAGCCTCGTCGTCCCGATCAATACCGATGAGGCGGCCGGTCGTGAGCCGCCCGAGCACAGCCGCGGCATGGCCGCCTCCGCCCAGCGTTCCGTCAAGGTAAACGCCGTCGGGGCGCACCTGAAGACCCGTCAGACACTCCTGAAGGAGCACCGGCGTATGTTGAAACGCCATGGACTTTCAGGGTCTGAGCATCACGCAGCCGACGGGCCGGATGCGCAGCTGGGTGACGGCGCCTTCACCGAAGACGGCGTCCATGCGCCGCTTGTAGTCGACGAACAGATCCTTCGGCACGAAGGCGAGGATCGTTCCCGCGAAGCCGCCGCCGTGGATGCGCCAGGCGCCGCGCCCCTCGAGCATGCGGCGGGACATCTCGAGCGCCAGGGGCATCTCTTCGTTTGCGCTGCCGGCAACGTACAGGTTCTGAAGGAGTTTCCAGGAGGACTCGCCCGAAGCCACAAGGGCGTCAAGGAAGCCCTTTACGCTGTCGTTTCTCAGGGCTTCGACGGCCTGAGTGACGCGAGTGTTCTCATCATAGAAGTGCAGCGCGCGCAGGATGGCCCTGTCGGTGACCTTCCCCTTGAGCTCAGGGATGCGGTCGTACATATCCTCAGGATCGATGTCGCGGAGGACTCTCCCGCCCAGCGCCTGCGCGACGGACTTCATCTCAGCGGGGATAGCGGCGTATTCTCCGGTCAGGTTGCCGTGTTCGCCGCCCGCGCTCACGACGACGGGCACGTACCCCGCCGCGTCAAAGTCGAACCTCATGGCCGACACGTCGGCGCCGTGGCCAAAGTCGATGGTCACCAATCCGCCCACAGAACAGGCCGTCTGGTCGAGCAGGCCGCAGGGCTTGCCAAAGAAGACGTTTTCCGCGTACTGGGAAATCTTCGCGCGCTCCACGGGATCGATGGCGAACCCGTTGTAGATGCCGTCGAAGACGCCGCAGATCATGACCTCGAGCGCGGCTGACGAGCTCAGGCCCGACCCACGGAAGACGGTGGACGTCACGGCGGCGTCGAAACCGCCGACGCGGTAGCCGAGCTCGCTCATCCTGGCAGCGACGCCGCGGATCAGCGCGGAAGTGGTTTCGCGCTCGTCCGCGTGCGGTTCAAGATCCCCAAGGTCGATCACAAAGGGCGTCGGCCACCCTTCGGAGTACACCGTGACGACGTTTTTGTCGTTCGGCGTGACATAAGCGACCGTATCCATATTGACGGACGCCGCCAGCACGAGGCCGTTGTTATGGTCGGTGTGGTTGCCGGCCAGTTCGGTGCGTCCAGGTGCCGATACGAAAAAGCCGTCTCCCCTTTCCCCGAAGAGCTCGGCATGCCAGTCGGCCAGCTTTTCGTAACGGGCCTTCTGGGCCATCAGCTCCGCTTCGTCAGAACCGTACATGGTGACAAAGCAATCGCGGACCTTTGCGTCAGTGAAATCAAGTTTGTAACCGGGCATAAAAAGCAACTCCCATCTAATATGTTTCTAAAAAAGTGCTATTCCAGATCGGTTTATTGACCGTCGAAGCCATCGGCCATTTCATACAGCAGGCCGAGATCCCAGAGCAGCGTGGAGGACAGATACTTGTTCCTGATATCCCGGGAACCGCGCAGCGCGTCGCGCACGTCGTCGTCCGAAATGCCGAGCTCGGCGGGACGGATGGGCATACCGCTGACCTGCATGATGCCGAGCAGATCCTCGAAGGACGGGAGCTCCTCGTCGATGATTTTCAGGATCTCGTCCCAATGATCGACGATCTTATTAAGGCGTTCGGCGTGAGCGGCCGGGTCATTGCGTCGCTCGGCCTTCGCCGTTTCGATCAGGCTCTCGGCCGCGCCGCCGAAGATGCGCCGCGTCTGCGCCTCCCACTCCGACTCGTCAAAGCGACTCATGAAGGCGAGAGCTTTCTCGCGGTCGGGCTTGATCCTGCGGATCGATTCATAGAGCTTGAACGTCAGATAACACCCGACGCCGACCTGTATGCCGTGCAGGTCGCTCACCTGACCGCGCTCGAGGGCCTGCATCTCCCAGACATGGGAAAAATAATGCTCCAGGCCGGACGCGGGGCGCGAGTTGCCGTTAAAGCACATGGCGATGCCTGAAAGGATCAGTCCGTCGACGATGTTGCCCACGACCTCGGGATTTCTGGCGCTGAGCTTGTCCGCGGCCGAGGCCACCTTTTTCAGGGAGCGCCGCATCAGCGTGGCGATCTTTTCACAGTAGTGGTCGCCGTTGACGAGGGCGGCTATGCGCCATTCGCATATGGCGATGTACTTGGCCAGCATGTCCCCAAGGCCCGCCTGAAGCATGCGCATCGGCGCCTCTTTCATGATATCCGTATCGGCGATGATCGCCTCCGGCATGCCGTCGTACAGGGAAACCTTGACCCCCCGTATGATCATGCAGGAGGAGTTGGAGGCGTACCCATCCATCGAAGGAGCCGTTCCCACGACCATGCTCGGCACTCCGGCGACGTGGGCAATGATCTTGCAGTTGTCGTTGATGACGCCTGAGCCGAGCGCCATGACGCAATCGCAGCTCTTGTCGTAGGCAAATGTGATCGCGCCCATGGTCGCCTCGTTCGGTTCAAGCCGCTCATGCGTCTCAAAGCAGAAAAAGCCGTACGATATGCCGTTATCGTCCAGTACCGGCTTGACGGCGGACCATGCGGCGTCGCGGGTGTTCTGATCGCAGACGATAAAGGGCTTCGTCGCGCCGATGGCGCGCAGCGCGTCCGGGATCGATTTGACAGCGCCTGATCCGATCCGGATGAACTTGATCGGCGCGCTGTGGCGCATGCCGCAATCGCATTCAAAGCCCTCGGGACGCAGGAGCTCCTCAGTCTGGAAAAGAGAAAAATCCGTCATAATTCATACCTCTTCCGGAAATAATACACGTATTTTACCATAAACGGCCCAATGCCGCAACGGCGCCGCGCAAAGCCTGCCCGCGCAGCCGCGCCGTCAGACCTTGGGCAGAACCTCCAGTGCCTGACTGATGTCGTCAATCAGCGTGTCGACATTCTCAAGGCCTATGTGCATCCGCACGACAAAGGCCTTCCGCCCGATCTCGGGCGTCGTATCCAGAACGCCGGATGTGACGCACAGGCTCTCGAATCCGCCCCAGCTCACGCCGTTCTGGAAATACCTGAGCCGCGCGCAGAAGGCGCGGATCTGTTCCTCCGTTCCCTTGGGGATAAAGCTCAAAAGGCCGCTGGCGCGCTTCATGTACTTGTGGAACAGGTCGTTCTGGCCGTATGTCGCCGAGCCGGGGTAGTTCACCTTGATGATTCGCGGATCGCTTTCAAGGAAGCGGACGACCTTTTCCGCGTTGGCCGAGTGCTGTGGCAAGCGCACCGGCAGCGTTCTGATGCCGCGGATCAGCATGGAAGCGGCGTGCGGATCCATGTTGTTGCCGAACCAGGCGCGTTCATAGTCCTGTATGCTCGTTATGATGTCCCTATCCCGGCTCGCCAGCGCGCCGGCGACGATGTCGCTGTGTCCGCCGAGGTACTTGGACGCCGTGTGGCAGACGATGTCGATGCCGTACTTCAGGGGCTGCTGATACAGCGGAGTGGAATACGAATTGTCCATGATCGTGCCGATGCCGCGCTCCCTGGCGATGCGGGCGATCTGTTCAATGTCCTGCATGCGGAAGAGCATGCTCGACGGACTCTCGAGGTAGATGAGCGTGGTGTTGGGCCGGATGGCGTTCTCGATCTCCTCGACGCTGGAGCCGTTGACATTCGTAAACTCTACGGCGAAGCGCTTGCTCAGATAATCGCGGATCAGCCCCAGCGTACAGCCGTAGGCGGAATCCACCAGTACGATATGTCCGCCCGCCCGCGCAAAGTGCATGATGGCGCTGGATATGGCGCCCATCCCGGATGCGAAGCACAGCGCGCCTTCGCCGCCTTCCAGAGCGGCGATCTTGCGCTCCGCGATATCTATCGTCGGATTGGAAGCCCTTGTGTAGACATAGCCGGCGTCCTCCACGCCGTTGCCCGCATTCGGCCTGACGAACAGAGAGTTCTGGAAAACAGGCGGCACGATAGCCCCCATAAAGCGGGCGTACTCGTCGCCGACGTGAGCGCAAATATCCTCCGGTGTGGTATAAGTCCTGTCCAGATCCGTCAAAAAGGCCATATCCGATTCCCTCCAATTTTTCCCCGCCTCTTGGCGGGAAATGATCAACTGAGCGTTGCCAGCATGACAGCCTTTATGGTATGCATGCGGTTCTCAGCCTCGTCAAAGACGATGGACCGCGGGCCTTCGAAAACGTCGTCCGCGACTTCCATCGAATCCATGCCGAAGCGCTCCCCCATCTCCCGGCCGATCGTCGTATTGAGATCGTGGTAAGCCGGTAGGCAGTGCATAAACACGGCGTCATCCCGCGCGGCGTCCATCAGCGCCTGCGTGACTTTGTAGGGCTTCAGAAGCCTGACGCGCTCCTCCCATACCTGCACGGGCTCTCCCATGGAAACCCAAACGTCCGTGTATATGACGTGGGCGCCCTTAACGGCCTTCATGGGGTCCTCCTCGAAATCAAGTACGGCGCCGGTCTGCTCGGCGATTTGCCGACAGGCGGCGATCAGCTCCTGATCGGGCTGATAGCCCTTCGGGGCGCAGGCCGTGAAATGCATGCCCATCTTGGCGCAGCCGACCATCAGGGAGTTACCCATATTGTATCTGGCGTCGCCCATATAGACCAGATGAATGCCCTTGAGCCGGCCAAAGCGCTCCCGGATCGTCAGCATGTCGGCCAGGATCTGCGTGGGGTGAAATTCATTCGTCAATCCGTTCCAGACGGGGATATGCGCGTATTTTGCCAGTTCTTCGACGATCTGCTGGCCGTATCCGCGATATTCTATGCCGTCGTACATGCGCTCGAGGACCCGCGCCGTATCCGCGATGGATTCCTTTTTCCCAATCTGGGAGCCGGACGGATCCAGGTAAGTCGCGTGCATGCCCAGATCGTGAGCCGCCACCTCGAAGCTGCAGCGCGTGCGCGTGC
>JAFRLF010000003.1 GCA_017431365.1 Clostridia bacterium
ATTCACCTTTTTCCCCTCCGTCAAGCTCCTGATTTCCGCTTCACATTATACAGACCGAATGTGTCCAAATCTACCACAGCAACAGGGAAAGATGAAAGCTTACCCCCTCGTGTCCAGCTTACCCTGCCGGCTGTCCAACTTCCCTGCTCATAAAAAACTTACCCTGCTTGGAGGTAAGCCGCCGTCGAATCATTGAATTGTATCAAAGTTGGCGTTTTTATATCCAAAAACCGGCTGTCGATGCGCTCGGTTTCCGCCTTTACCAGATCCAGCATGGCGTTCACTTCGCGCTCCGCGGTGAAAACCTCGCCGTGGTCGGCCACACGCTTTCTGGATTTTACCTGCCGCTCAGCCATAAGACATCCAACTCCTTGTGTACAGAGGCTCAATAATGATACATTGAATACATACGCTCCCAAAACCGGCGACGCAGACCCTGTTCCGTCATAGGGGAGAGGCTGGGGCTGCTTTATTGATAATGTCCCAGCGCGTACTCGAAGTGCTCCTGTAGCTTCAGCCTTGCCCGCCGAGCAAGGGCTGTATCGGACCTGAGCATGTCGAAGGCGTGGACGTCAGTCGGGTAGACGTCCGCCTCAGCCTCCACGCCGGCGGATCTCAGATTGGCTGCGTACGCGAGCGTTTCGGCGTAAAACGGCTCGCCCTCTCCAACAAAGGTATAACATGGAGGCAGGTTTGCGTAATCTTCCTGTCTCGCCGGCGCGGCGTAGGGAGGGACCTGGCTTTTCGCGCGGCTGCGCAGATATACTCTCCAGGCCAGGTGATTTCTGCGCGTGTTCCACACCTTGCCGTGATTATCCGTCGATGACTCAGTATCGAAATTGTCGATCATCGGATACAGCGGCATCTGGAATGAAATGTGAATGCCCGCGTCCCGCGCCATCATGCACACCGCCGCGCACAGACCGCCGCCCGCGCTTTCTCCGCCGACCATGATGCGGTCAAAGCTCAGCTCGGCTCGATGCGCGTCCATGTACCGGAGCACCGCGAAGCAGTCGTTTGCCGCGGCTGGATAGGGACGCAGCCATGCGAGACGGTATCCCGGCGAGAATACCGTCACGCCGAACAGATGCATCAGATCCGCGGCGCGGCTCATGTACACCATTTCCTTCATCCCAAGGATATAACCTCCGCCATGGATCCACAACAGGCCGACGCGGCATGGCTTCGCGGTCCTGGATTTCAGAATGAGGGTCGGCACACCGCCGATCCTCTGCTTTTGCACAGACGTATCGCGGTCTGGCGTCAGGCGAATGGTCATCGCGCCACGTCCTGTCGGTTTACAGATAGCTCACGGTTTCAGACAGCGGCTTGCGGCTCGCGTGGCCGGGCAGGGGCCCCGCGCCTTTGGCCGCGTAACCCAGATCCATCACCATCAGCACTTCCTCGTTTTCAGGCAGGCCCAGAGCTTCGGCCATCTTTTCCGGATCGAGGAAATTGACCCAGCAGCTGTTCACGCCTTCGTCAGCCGCCGCCAGGATCATGTGTGTGGCGACGATGGTGGCGTCCTCCACGCCGGAATCGCGCTTCCCGCCCGGATAGGTAAACACATTGTTCCTGTCGAACGCCACGACCAGCACGGTCGGAGCGCCGTAGCGGCAGGGTGTGACCGCGTCTATTTTGGCCAGCGCTTCCGGAGACTGGACAGCATATATGCGCTGTTCCTGAAGGTTCTTTGCGGTTGGGGCCAGCCTCCCGGCTTCCAGAATGGCCGTCAGCTTCTCCGGCTCCACCTGACGGGCGCTGTACTTCTTGCAGGAGTAACGCGCTTTGACGACTTCTTTGAATTCCATATCGTTTATGCCTCCTTTGGGGTCCTGATTGGGGTTCACACCTTGTGCGAATACGCTTTGATAATGATACCATGAAAGCGCTCGCGCCGCAACCGGGCACAGCGCCGTAACTCAACATGAACATGAACTTTGCGTACAGGCGAATATGGGCGCTTGCATCGGACGGCGGGACAGTGTATAATGATTCTGTATGATTATATCATCCCGATGGGAGGGAAGAAGATGGATTGCAAGTTTACGACTGATCTCGGAACCGTGACGGTCAATGAGGACGTGCTGCTTCGGGTGGCGGGTTACGCCGCACTGGAGTGCTATGGCATCGTCGGCATGGCGTCCAAGCGCACGACGGACGGGCTGGTGCAGCTCCTGGGCCGCGAAAATCTGGGCCGGGGCGTGCGGATCCGTCCTTCCACGGACTCGGTCAACGTCGATCTTTATATCATTGTGGAATACGGCATTTCCATCGCCGCCGTGGCCGAAAATATTATCGATACGGTCAAATACAAAATCGAGCATCTGACGGGCATCCGGGTGGATCAGGTCAACGTGTCCATCGAGGATATTCGCGTCTGATGCGCCATCATCAGGATGGGAGGGATTGAATTTGCCTATACAGACGATTGACGGCCTGACGCTGAAGGAAATGTTTATGTCCGGCGCGGCGCTGCTGGAGCAGAACCGTCAGGCTGTCGACGCATTGAATGTTTTCCCCGTGCCGGACGGCGACACGGGTACGAATATGTCGCAGACCATCATGTCCGCGATGAAGGAACTGGGCATGAAGGCGCCCTCAGGCGCCGGCGACGTGTGCGCCGCCGTGGCCAAGGGCGCGCTGAAGGGCGCAAGGGGCAACTCCGGCGTCATCCTCAGCCAGATCCTGCGCGGGTTCGCCAAGTCCCTTGAGGGAAGCGACCTCATGGACGCGAAGCTCCTGACCCTGGCGCTGAAGCTGGGCGCGGAGACGGCCTACAAGGCCGTGATGAAGCCCAAAGAGGGCACCATCCTCACGGTCATTCGGGTCATTTCCGAAGAGGTCGAGCGCGCCTCGCACGACACGGACGACATCGCCGCGCTGATGGACGTCGTCATCGAAAAGGGCGACGCCATCCTGCGCCAGACGCCGGATATGCTCCCCGTGCTCAAACAGGCGGGCGTGGTCGACTCCGGCGGCAAGGGCCTCATGGTCTTCTTCACCGGATTCCGCGCCGCGCTGCTGGGAGAGCCCGTCGACACGGCTGAGACGAAGGCCATCACGACGCCCCAGCCCCTGCCCGGCGACTATGTGGACGATCACACTGTGTTCACGAGCCTGGAGGAGATCACATACGCCTATTGCACGGAGTTCATCGTTTCGCATCCCCGTCCGGACATGAAGGACAGCGAGGTCGCGCGCCTGCGCCGCCGTCTCGAGCGCATCGGCGACTGCGTCGTCGTCGTGGGAGACCTGGAGATCGTCAAGGTGCATGTCCATACCAACGAACCCGGCAAGGCGATTCAGATGGCGCTGGAACTGGGCGAGCTGGACCGGATCAAGATCGACAACATGCTCGAGGAGTTCCGCGAGCGGCAGGAAAAGGCGAAAGCGGACGCCGACGCCCGCGCGGCCGCCGAAGCGGAGGCCCGCGCCGCGGCCGAGGCCGCGAAGGCCAACGAGCCGCCCAAGCCGTTCGGCATGGTGGCCGTCGCCCTGGGCGAGGGGATCAGCGCGATCTTCACGGACCTGGGCGTGGACAAGATCGTCGACGGCGGACAGACCATGAACCCCTCCACGGACGATTTGCTCAGCGCCATCGACTCCATCAACGCCGAGTCGGTGTTCGTTCTGCCGAATAACTCCAACATCATCCTCGCGGCGCAGCAGGCCGCCGAGCTGACGGAGAAGACCGTCTACGTCGTGCCGACGAAGTCCGTCCCGATGGGCATATCGGCCGCCGTGGCCTTTATGGGCGACGCGACGGGGGAGGAGAACTTCGCCGCGATGACAGAGGCCGCCTCCAACGTGCATACCGCCTCGGTCACTTACGCCATCCGCGACACGAGCTTCGACGGATACGAGATTCATGAGGGAAACATCATGGGCCTCATCGACAACAAGCTCAGCGCCGTGGGCGACGACGTCAACGCCATCGTTGGCGAGACGCTGGACAGCATGGTCACGGACGAGAGCGAGCTCATCACGGTCTATTACGGCCAGGACATCGAGGAGGAAGCCGCCAACAAGCTCATCGGCGAGCTGGAAGAGAAGTACCCCGACTGCGACGTGAGCGTTTATAAGGGCGGACAGCCGCTGTACTACTACATCATATCCGTTGAATGACAGACGGCCGCATGATGAATTGAATAAAAAAAGGCGCTTGCGGGGATGGATCCCGTAAGCGTCTTTTGCTGTGATCGAACGGGGGGATCAGTTCGCTGCGCCGTCCGCGGCCGCAAATTCCACGGCTGTGGGCGCGTCGCTCAGCTGCCTGAACGTTCGGACGATGAGCACGGCCCCGATGGCGAAGGTCAGCGCGTCGGAGACGGGCATGGAGTAGAGCACGCCGTCAAGGCCGAAAAACATAGGCAGAACCAGCGCGAATCCCACGCCGAAGACGATCTCCCGGATCATGGACAGGAGGGTGGATTCCAGCGCCTTGCCCATCGCCTGAAGGAAGATAAAGCAGGCTTTGTTCACACAGGCCAGCACCACCATGCACAGGTAGATCCGGAAGCAGCGCAGCGCGAACTGCGTGTAATGCGCGCTCTCGTTGGCCGCGCCGAAGATGCCGATGACCTGATGGGGGAATAACTCGACGATGATCAGCGCGACGGCGCCCACGAGCGCCTCGCAGAGCAACAGGCGGGAAAACAGCTCGCGGACGCGCTGGCGCAGGCCGGCGCCCATGTTGTAGCCGACGACGGGGATGCAACCCGCCGCCATGCCGACGACGACGGATATCACGATCTGGAAAAACTTCATCACGATGCCGACCACCGCCATGGGGATCTGCGCGTACTGCGCCTGGGAGAAGACGCTGTCCAGCGCGCCGTATTTGCGGATCATGTTGTTGATGGCCGCCATCGCCGCCACCAGCGAGATCTGGGAGAGGAAGCTCGTCATGCCCATGCCCAGCGTCGTCCGGCAGACGGCCCCGTCGGGCCGGAAGTCGGCGGCTGTAAGCCGTATCGTCCGGGGATGCGCGAGGTACCAGACCGCCAGCGCGGCTGTGGCGACCTGACCGAGCACGGTCGCGACCGCCGCGCCCGTCATGCCCCACCTGAACGTGAAGATGAACAGGGGGTCAAGGATCATGTTGATCACCGCGCCGGCAAGCGTCGAGGCCATGGCGTAGCGCGGGTTGCCGTCCGCGCGGATGACGGGGTTCATCGCCTGGCCGAACATGTAAAAGGGGATTCCCAGCGCTATCCAGAAAAAGTATTCCTTAGACAGGGCGAAGGTCTCTCCGTTGACCGTGCCGCCGAACATGCCGATCAGCGCGTCGCTGAACATCAGATACACGGCCGCCAGCGCGACGCCGGACAGGATGGACATCGTGACGGCGTTGCCCACGCTCCGTCCGGCCAGACGCGGTTCGCCCTTGCCCAGGTGGATGCTGACAAACGTGCAGCACCCGTCACCGATCATGACGGCGACGGCGAGCGCGATGACCGTCAGCGGATAGACTACGGTGTTGGCCGCGTTGCCGTATGATCCCAGATAGGCGGCGTTGGCGATGAAAATCTGGTCTACGATGTTGTAAAGCGCCGCTACCAGCAGCGAGATGACGCAGGGCAGCGCGTACCTGCGCATGAGCCTGCCGACGGGCTCTTCGCCCAGGAAGCGATTCGTTTTGGTATTCTCCATGTCAATTCACTCCTCGATCCATAAAAAAAGCGTGGCAGAAACTGGATTTACGCAGTTTCTGCCACACGTTGTACTCAGGATACCACGGTGAGGGCGATTTGTCAAAAGGGTTTTCCGAATCTCAATCGAAAATAAACGGCCCGTTATTCCCCGGCGGATCAGCCTGCCGCCATGCTGTAGCCCCTGGCCAGCGTGATCATGTCGCTGCCGTCCACGGCGCAGGTCTTGAAGCTGATCGCGTAGGTTTCGTTGTCGAACACGAGCATATAGATGCGCCCGAAGCTGACGCCGACAGCGGGCTCCGCCTCGCTGTAATAGAGCATGTCCGTAGCCGGGGTGCTGATGAGCGCGACAGATCCGTCCTCGACATTGATGGAATACAGGAGATCGTGCTGCATGTAATCGTCGCCGGTATTTTCGATCGTGCAGACGGACACGTACAAAAGTCCGTCCTCCACGCCGTGCAGCGTGACGGACTGGTTGTCGAGGTTGAGGTCGGTCAGCGCCTGGCCGTCGGTCGTGAGGCGCACGATGCTGGAAACCTCGCCCTCCTCGGTGAAGTTGGAATACGTGCCGTAGATGACCCCGTCCGACATCAGCGTGTACGAGACGTAGACGTTGTCGTCCTGCGGGAAGGCCAGCAGCAGATCCGTCGTCAGCGTGTTCTTGTCCGCGCGGAAGACGCCCTCGTCCACGCTGGTGTAGTAGGTTGTGTCGTCGGAGTTGTCGTATACCCAGAAACCGTTCCGGGTGAAGTAGACGTAGTTCTCGTCCATGCCCAGGTAACGCGTGCCGTAACCGCTGATCTGCTCCATCGCGCCGGAGGTCAGGTTCAGACGGCAAAGGCGCGCGCCCAGGGGATAGCTGCCCTCGTTGAAGACGCCCTCGCTGTTTGCGGCCCAGTCGAGGTAGTAGTAATAATCGCCGTCGACGGTCAGGGGATAGTAGTTGTAGGAGTGCTCGCGATCGTCGATGAGGAGGCGGACGTCGCTGCCGTCGAGCGCGCAGCTGCCCACGCCCCAGTAAAAGCGTCCGTTAGCCTCGATGCCGTGATCCACATATCCGTCGTAAACCATCGTGCGCGCGCCGTTGGCCGCGATGACCAGCACCGCGTATTCGACGTTTCCCTCGCTGAAGCTGAGGGCGAGAAGATTCCCCTCCGCGGCGGCCAGAAGATTCATGTAGCTGTCGCTGATCTGATTGACGCCGGAGGAAGTGGCGTTCATCGAGTAGACGCCGTCCGCGCCGCTGTCAAGGCTGCCGGCGTAGTAGATGCGCGTCCCGTCGACGATGACCTGTTTGCTGAGCACCAGTTCTCCTTCCGCGAAGGCGGCTGAACTGAGCACGAGAAGAGCGGCCAGCGCCGCGCATATCAGTTTTTTGAACATGATTTACACCTCCTGTGAATATTGACATGAGTATAACATGTCTGAACCTCGTTTTCAACGCTAAATTTTATGGCCGCGCCGTTGGCGCGGCCATAAAACCGTTGATCTGTCCTGTCAGCCGAAGGACGCGTAGTTCAGAGCCTCGTCCGAATAGAGGAAGACCAGGAAGTCCACGTCCGCGGCGCCGGTGCAGAGGGCTTCGTCCCGGCCCATGAGCCGCTGCAGGCGCTCCACAGCGCCGGACAGCATGGGGCCGTAGTCGCCGTCGCGGTTCTCCTCGGTGTCGTCGAGATATCCGAGCTGGATGAGCCTTGCCTGCAGGCGTTCGACGGCCGGGCCCTTGTCTCCACTGGAGAGCGGCATGAGCCCCGGGTTGGCCGGCGCGTCGTCCGCGAAGAGCCGTTCCTGAAGCGCCGCCGTGGCGACGCCGTCCACCGGCCAGCCTATGGCCGCCTGGAAGGCTTCCACAGCCGCCTGGGTCTTGGCAAGGTAGTTGCCTCCGATCTCGCCGGTGAAGTATCCCAGATCCTGAAGCCGCCTCTGAATGGCCTTGACCCTGTCGCCCGAGTCGTTGGGATAGAGATCCTGATAGCCGGACTGGGGTTCGACCGGCTCAGCCGGAGCGGCGGTCACGACGGGGGCTTCAGTGGGCGTTTCGACATAGACCGGAGCAGAATATTCGGGCGCGTCCGCGGCGTAGAGCCGCTCGAGCAGTTCGCTCGTCGCGACGCCGTCCTGGCCCCAGCCTATGGCTGCCTGGAAGCGCCTGACCGCGTCGGCCGTCGCGTCGTAGTAGTTGCCGGTGGGGTCGCCCTCGAAGTATCCCAGGTCCCTGAGCCTCTGCTGCATCATGCGCACGTCGTCGCCGGAATCGCCGCGCTGCAGTCCGCTGAACATGGGCTGCTCCGGCGGTACGGTTTCGATGACGATCGGCGCCGCCGTCTCGACGGGCGGCACAGTCGTGGGCTCGGCTGTGGGAATGGGGGCCTCGGGCGCGTCCCACGCGTAGAGTCGATCCAGCGTCTCGAGAGAGGCGCTGCCGTCGGCGGGCAGGCCTGCCGCCTGCTGGAACGCCATCACAGCGGCCTCGGTGCCGCTGCCGTAGCTGCCGTCGGCGCTGCCGCTGAGATAGCCCAGTTCCCTGAGGCGCGTCTGCATATTGCGCACCTGTACGCCGCTGTCTCCGCGGACGAGGGGCGTATATCCGGTTTCGGTGCCGCCGTAGGCGGGCGCGACGTCGGAGAACAGCACGTCCTGAAGCTCAGCCGAAGCCTGACCGTCCTGCGGCCAGCCGAGCGCCGCCTGGAACAGGGTCACGGCGGACTGCGTCTTTTCGAGATAATGGCCGGCGACGTTTCCGGAGAAGTAGCCCAGATCCTTCAGCCTCTGCTGCAGGGCCTTGACGGAATCGCCCGAATCGTTGTAGCCCAGGCGCGTGTAGCGGGCTGTGGGCTGCGGTTCGGCGGTGACGACGGGCGCCTGGGTCGGCGTCGCCGTCGGCACGGATGTCGGAGCCGCCGTGGGGCTATACTGAGGCGCGACGCTCGAGAAGAGGATGGCCTGCATCTCCGGGGTGGCCACGCCGGTCTGCTCATAGCCGATGGCGCGCTGGAAGCGCATCACGGCGTCGACCGTCTGCTGCCCGTAAATGCCGTCCGCGGAGCCCGTGGCCCAGCCCAGCACGATCAGGCGCTTCTGCAGGCTGATGACTTCGCTGCCGCGGCTCCCGCGCGAGAGCTCGGCAAAGCCGCTGATCGTCGGGTTTGGCGCGGCCGTCACCGCGGGCTGCGTGGGCGCTGCGGTGATGGTGTGCGGCACGGCGGCGTTGGAGTAGAGCAGGTAAAGCGTCTCGGGCGTGGCTTTGCCGGTCGGCTCGAGACCCATGGCGGACTGGAAGGCTGAAACAGCCGCGGAGGTTTCGCTGTAGTAGTTGCCGGTGGCCGTGGCGCTGAAATAGCCCAGTACCTTGAGCCGGTTCTGCATCTGCTGGACGGCGAGGCTGTTCTTCGTGCCGTAAGTGAGCTCGACATACCCGCCGTAGGGGTTATAGGTCGGCTGCGCGGTTGGCGCCTGCGTGGGACGCGCTGTGGGGCGCGCGGTAGGCGCGGCCGTCACGGGCGCGTAGGGCGCGTTGCTCGCGTACAGCCTCTCCTGCAGGGAGGCGGACGCCACGCCGCTCTGCGTCAGCCCAAGAGACGCCTGGAACGCCTTGACGGCGCGCTCGGTCATGGCGCCGAACTGTCCGTCCGCGCTGCCGTTGAGGTACCCCAGCTCCTGCAGACGGCGCTGCAGGGCTTTGACGGCCTCGCCGCTGTCGCCGCGGACGAGGGTGGAATAACTGTTCGTCGTCTGCACGGTGGAAGGGGTGTTGACGGTGCCCGTCCCCGTGTTGGCGTTGACCGCGCTGCCGGCGCGGCCCGGGGTGGCCGTCGCGTTGGCGGCGGCGTACGTGGGCGCGTTTTCGGAGAAGAGCCTCTCCTGCAGGGAGACGTTGGCGATGCCCGTCTGCGATATGCCCAGCGCCTTCTGGAACAGCTTGATGGCGTTCTGCGTCTGCGTGCCGTAGGTGCCGTCGGGCGTGCCGGTGAGGTACCCCAGCTGAATGAGCCGCCGCTGCAGCGCCAGGACGTTATCGCCGGTGTCGCCCGGCTCGATGCGCGTATAGGTGTTGATCGTGGCGGTGGGGATCACGCGCGTAGGCGCGGGCGTGGCTGTGCTGCCGACCGCTGAGCCGCTTGTCGCGTTCGGCGCGGGCGTGTCGGTGGCGAGGCTCGGATCGCGCGTGGAGAACGGCAGCAGCGAGTCCACGTTGTAGGCGGACAGCGGATCGTCCGTGGAGTCCACGGTGCTGCCGCATCCGGCCAGCCCGGCCGTCATCGCGATGACGGCCAGCCCGCAGATGATCCTCTTAATACTATGCCGACGGTTTGCTGATTTGCTTTTCACGAGAGTGCCCTCCGTTTAAGCGGAATTGATTATGAACCTATCCCATTGAGTATCTGACTTTCAGACGGAAACATATAGGGATTTGTTGCGTAATTTGCGTTAGGTTTTAGCGCACAAGAAAACGGACACCCGTTCAGGGCGTCCGTGAACATCCTTCCAGAGGACGGATCAGAGCTTCTTGAGGATCGTGCAGAAATCCTCCATGCTCTGGGCCAGACGGGCCATGTCGCGATCGCTGAGGCGGTTGCGCCAGCCGGCGATCTGTTCGTTCAGCATGTCGTGGATCTGAGAGAGGCGCTCCTGACCAGCGGGCAGGATGCTGATGTTGACGATGCGCCGGTCTGTCTCGCTGCGGATCCGCTCGACGAGCCCGTCGTTCACCAAACGGTCGATCATGGGGGTGATGTTGGGCTTGGCGATGCTGAAGTAGTCGGACAGATCCGAGACGGACATGGATCCGCGCTCATTCAGCAGGGAAAGCAGCTGGTAGTGCGACAGCGGCAGTCCCTTTTCGCTGCGGAACAGGGGCATGCGGGAGATGTGCTTCTTCACGAGGGGGGCTATCTGAAAGGTGTACTCCGCGATGGTCACCATTGGATCCGGACGATTATCATTCTTCATGCCAAGAGCCTCATTTTCTGGGAAGATTGGTTAGTGTCAATTCACAACATAGAATATTATACAATGTTGTTTGTAAAAAATCAATTGAAAAAAATTCAAAAAATGACAACTCGGGTAAATTCACGTTATGTTATTCCAGTGTTATTGAAAAAACATAGCGCATTTTGCCCTGGTTCGTCTTCAGAGGTCCTGACGCGTCCGGATGTGGACCGCCGGGACACTGCCTTTGCGCCGATATTCGCCGAGGTCGTCAGATGATCGCCTCGATGAACTCCCGCGCGTCGAAGGGCTGCAAATCGTCGATCTGTTCGCCGACGCCGATATAGCGCACGGGCAGTCCGAGCTCGCTGCGGATGGCGATGGCGATGCCGCCCTTGGCCGTGCCGTCCAGCTTCGTCAGGATGATGCCCTCGAGGTCGGCCACGTCCTTGAATACGGCGGCCTGCGCAAGGCCGTTCTGCCCGGTGGTGGCGTCGATGACCAGAAGAGACCGGGTCTTTGCCTCGGGGAATTCGCGGCTGATGACGCGGGCCATTTTCTTCAGCTCTTCCATCAGGTGCGCCTTGTTGTGCAGGCGTCCGGCCGTGTCCACGATGAGCACGTCCGCGCCGCGCTGCCTGGCGGCCTGTATGCCGTCGAAGACCACGGCGGCCGGGTCCGCGCCTTCCTTCTGCTTGACGATGGGCACGCCGGCGCGCTCCGCCCATATGGTCAGCTGATCCGCCGCCGCGGCGCGGAAGGTATCCCCCGCGCATATGATGACGCGTCGGCCGACGGTCTTCAGGCGGGCGGCCAGCTTGCCGATGGATGTGGTCTTGCCTACGCCGTTGACGCCAATGACGAACAGGACCATCGGCGAAGCGAGGATCATGGGTTCGCTGCCCATGATGTCGATGAGTATTTCCGCGAGCTCCTTGCGCGCGCGGGCGGGGGTCATGGCCTTGTCGGCGGCGCATTTCTCGCGCAGTCGGCCCACGGCTTCGTCCGCGGTCTTCATGCCCACGTCCGCCATGATGAGGATGTCCGTCATTTCCTCGAAGAAATCGTCGTCGAGGTCGGCGTAGTTCTCCACAAGGTCGTCCATCTTGCCGGACAGGTTCTCGTGGGTCCGGGTCAGACGGGACTTCAGGCGTCCGAAAAAGCCCACCTTCCCGGCGTGCTCGGGCTCCGGCTGCGGCTCGGGCTGAGGGGCGGGTTCAGGGCGAGCGGCCTGCGGCTGAACGGGCGCCGCTTCTGCTTGCGGCGGGGTTTCGCTGACGGCCGGGGCGGGCGCGGGTTCAGGCGCGGGTTCAGGCGCCGGCTGCTGGGCGGTCTGCGCCTCCATGCGCGCCTTTTCGGCGTCGAGGGCGGCTTTGATATCGCTCTCCGCGTTTTTGTGCGGCGCGGCGGGCTCTTCTTTTTTCTTTTTAAAGCGGTCGAACAATCCCATAAGCTTTACCTCCCAATCATGCCGCGTTCTGCGCGAAAGCTCACGCGGTCAGGGCCTCGCTCATGCGAACGGACACCAGACGCGTGACGCCCTTTTCCTCCATGGCGACGCCGTAGAGCGCGTCGCAGCGCTCCATGGTGCCCTTTCTGTGCGTGATGACCACGAACTGCGTGTCGCGCGAGTAGTCGCGCAGGTAGTCGGCGAAGTTGTCTATGTTCGCGTCGTCCAGGGCGGCCTCGATCTCGTCCAGGAAGCAGAATGGCGTCGGCTTGAGCTTCAGCATGGCGAAGAGGATCGCTATGGCCGTCAGCGCCCGCTCTCCGCCGGAGAGCAGAGAGAGCATCTGCAGCCGCTTGCCCGGCGGCTGGGCGATGATCGATATGTCGCAGTTGAGGACGTCCTTTTCGTCGGCCAGCTGCAGCTCGGCCCGCCCGCCGCCGAAGAGGTTCGCGAAGGTCTGTTTGAAGTTCTCGTTCAGCGCGGCGAACTGTGCCCTGAACTGGACCTCCATCTTTTTCATCAGGTCAGAGATGACGCCGCCCAGATCGACCTGCGCTTTGGTCAGGTCGTCGCGCTGGGCGGAGAGATCCTCGAAGCGCTCAAGCGTCTGGCGGTATTCGTCCACCGCGCCGACGTTGACCGCGCCCATGGCGCGGATCTGAGACCGGATTGCGGCGATGCGCTTTTCGCTCTCGCCCAGGCGGAAATCCGGCTGGCGAAAGGCCTCCGCGCCCGCGTAGGTCAGCTCATAGTCCTCCCAGATGTGCTGGTTCATCGCGGTGAATTCGCTCTCCAGGCGGCTTTGCTGCATTTCCACGCGATGCTGCTTTTCCGCGAAGGCGGCGAGGTCGCCGCGCACGCTGTCCAGCCTCTCGTTGAGCTCCTTGAGGCGAGACTGAGCGGAAATACGCTCCCTGTCCAGGTCGGCGAAGCGGCGGCGCGTCTGATCCAGGCTGGCCTTGAGGGCCTGCATGCCGGTCGAATCGCTCCGAAGACGCGCTTCGTCCTGCTGAAGCTGCTCCTTCGCGGCGGCGAGCAGATCCCTGTTCGCCGCGACGGTGCCCTCGTCGTCGGTGCGCTGGCTGAGCGCCTGCTGAAGCTCGGCGTTCAGCGCGGTCAGGCCCCTCTCGCGAGCCGCCTGGACGACGCGTTCGTCGGCCAGATCCTGCCTGCGGGTCTCCAGTTCGGCGCGCCTCACGGCGACGCTGTCGACCAGGGCGGCGATTTCCGCTTGCCGGTCTTCGCTGCCGCGCTGATCGTCGTCGCGGCGGGCCGTCAGGGCCTCCAGGTCGGCGGCGATGTCCGCTTTCTGAGCGTTGAGGTGCTCGATTTCGGCGAGCGTGCGCTTGAGCTGTTCACTCCGGTCGTTTTCGGTATCGGCGGCGGCTTTGACGTGAGCCTCTTCGCGGGCGCAGGCGATTTCCTGCTGACGGTCCTTCTCGAACAGGTCGCTGCGCTCCTGCTTGAGGTTCGCGCGATCGCGCTCGACGGCTTCGATCTCCGCCTTCAGCTCGTCGAGGCGGGACGTGAGGTTTTGGACCCGCTCGCGATGTTCGCTGATTTCGCGCTCGCGGGAGAGCAGGTTCGTCACGCGGCTGGCGACGCTGCCGCCGGTCATCGAGCCGCCCGAGTGCATGACGTCGCCCTCGAGCGTGACGAGGCGGAAGGCGTGATGGCCGGCCCGCTGGATCTGTATGCCGCGGTCAAGGTTTTCCGCGACGACGGTGCGCCCCAGCAGGCTGTCCACGATCCCCTGGTACTTTTTGTCGAAGGTGATCAGCTCGCTGGCCAGTCCGAGACACCCCGGCATGCCGAGGACCTGCCGCTCGACAGGGCTCAGCGTTCGGCCCCGGACGGCGCTGACGGGCAGGAATGTCGCCCGGCCGAGGCGTCCGCTGCGCAGATAGTCGATGAGGCGCTTGGCGTCCTCCTCGGTGTCCACGACGATGTTCTGAAGCGCGCCGCCCAGTACCATGTCCAGGGCGCGCTCCAGGTTCTTCGGCACGCTGATCAGATTGGCCACGACGCCGTGCACGCCGTTCATGCCGCTGCGCCGGGCGTATAAGAGGGCCTGCTTGACCGAGTTCTGATAGCCCTCGTAGTCCCGCTGCATTTCCTCCAGGACTTTGAGGCGGCTCGCGGCGTCCTGGCGCTCGGCCGTCATGGCGCGCTGGCGCTCCGCGGCCTGCTCGGCGCGGGCGCCCGCCATTGCGACGCGCTGCTGAATGTCGGCCAGGGCTTTGTCCAGGGCGGACTTGCCGTCGAGCTCTTCGTTCAGGCGTTCGCGGGCGGCGCGCGTCGCGGTCTGAGCCTCTTCGAGGTCGGCGCGCAAACCGTTCGCCGTCTGCTCGAGCAAACGGACGCGGTTGTCCGCCGCGCCGCTGAGGGCCGTCAGGCGAGCCTGCTCGCTGCGAACGTCGGAGAGGCGGTTCATCGCCTCGATGCGGGCGGCGCGCAGGCTTTCGACGCGCGCCTCGTCCTCCGCGATGCGGTCTTCCAGGCTCTGAACCTGCTGCTGCATTTGTTTCAGGCGGAGGCCGGCGTCGTCCGCGGCGCTGCGTTCGCTGCTCAGCCGCTGGTTGATGTCGTCGATGCGCCGGGCGCCGTCAGCCTGGCGCGAGGTGATTTCCTCGATCAGGCCGGTCAGGCGCTGCGCTTCGCGCTGGGCGGCGGCGATGCGCTCCTTCAGCACCTGACATGCGCCTTCCTGTGCCTCCACGTCGCGAATGAGAGTCTGAATGGCGTCGCGCGCCTCGGCGGTCTGCGCCTCGCGCTCGCTCAGGAGCGTCTGCGTCGCTGCGCGCTCGTCCGCGGCCTGCGCCTCCTCCGCGGTGGCCCGGGCGATGCCCTCGCTGAGGGCGTCCAGCGTCTGCTTCAGTTCGCCGCTGCGCTGGTTGTACCGGTCCGTCCGCTCAAGGAAGGCGTTCAGCTCGAGACCCTTGAGCTCGTCCCGCAGCTGAAGGTACTCGCGGGCCGTGCGGCTCTGATGCTCCAGTGGCTCGAGCCGACCCTCGAGTTCGGAGATGATGTCCTCTACGCGGTCGAGGTTCTGCTGCGTATTCTGAAGGCGGCGTTCGGCTTCCAGCTTGCGGGCCTTGTACTTGACGATGCCGGCGGCTTCTTCGAATATATGACGCCGGTCCTCGGACTTGGCGGAAAGGATTTCGTCGATACGGCCCTGACCGATGAGGGAATAGCCCTCTTTTCCGATGCCCGTGTCCCGGAACAGGTCGACGATGTCCTTCAGGCGGCACGCGTTGCGGTTGAGCATGTATTCGCTGTCGCCGTTGCGGTAGACGCGGCGCGTCACGGCGATCTCGTTAAAATCGAGGGGCATGGAGTGATCCTGATTGTCGAACGTCAGCGTCACCTCGCACCAGGAGAGCTTGCGGCGCTTCTCCGTGCCGTTGAAGATGACGTCCTCCATCTTGCCGCCCCTGAGCGTCTTGGGGCTTTGCTCGCCGAGCACCCAGCGCACGGCGTCCGCGATGTTGGACTTGCCGCTGCCGTTCGGCCCGACGATGCCCGTGATCCCGCTCTCGAAGAGGATCTCCGTGCGTTCCGCGAAGGATTTGAATCCGTAAATCTCAAGCTTCCTGAGTTTCAACCGTTTGCACTGCCTTTCAGTCGATCGTAGGCGTCCTGCGCCGCGATCTGCTGCGCTGCCTGCTTGGAGTGGCCCTCGCCGCGGCCGATGGGCTGCCCGTGCAGCGTGGCCTGCATGACGAAGGTGGGCTGATGGGGCTCTCCGCGCTGTTCGATCAGCTCGTATACGGGAATCGAGCCGTCTATTTTCTGGGTCAGGATCTGGAGGAGGGACTTGTAGTCATAGTCCAGGCTCTGGCCGCTCCTGTGCTCGTGCAGGGGCCGGTCGAGTGTGCGCAGGACGAGAGATTCGGCTTCTTCCCAACCGCCGTCGAGGTATACCGCCGCGAAGACGGCCTCCATGACGTCGGAAAGGATGCTGTCGCGGTCGCGGCCGCCGGTTTTCTCCTCGCCGGGAGACAGGATGACGAACGCGCCGAGGCCGTACCCCCGCGCGGCGGCAGCCAGCGCGCTCTCGCAGACCAGGCGCGCCCTGGCCCGGGAAAGCCGGCCCTCCGGTTCGGGGGAGTGCTCGTAAAGATAGCGGCTGACGGCCAGCTGCAGCACGGCGTCGCCCAGGAATTCCAGGCGCTGATAGTTCGGCGCGTGTCGGTCGCTCCCGTAGGAGGGGTGCGTCAGCGCGGTGATCAGCAGGTTTTTGTCCTTGAATATATAACGGATGCGCTCCTCAAGCCCGCTCAGATGCATATAAAGCCAGACCCTTTCAGCGGCGGGACGGCTCGGCTGATTCTGCCCGCAGCGAGTTGTTTACACCACAAAAAGGACGCGGCGTGACGCCCGTCCCTCCGAAGCTTCTGTCAGTTCGCGCCCGTACGGGCGACGGATGCTCAGACGGCCTTCTCCAGATAATCGACGATGTCGCCCACGGTGCGGATGTTGGGCAGGACGTTGTCGTCCACGGTGACGTTGAAGGCCTCTTCCACGTCCATGACCAGGATCATGACGTTGGCCGAATCGGCGTGAAGGTCCTCGAACAGCCTGTCCTCGCGCTTGATGGAGGACGCGTCGATCTGCAGCTGATCGGCCAGAAGCTGGCATACCTTTTCAAATACCATGAATATCTCTCCCTTCCGAGTTTATCTGTAACTTTGACTTGACTGTTTACTCTTGCGGCGTCAGCCGCTCGATCTCCTGTCGGATGGCGTCGGTGACGCCCTGTTCGACCATGCGCCGAGCCTGCCCGATGGCGTTTTTAAAGGCGGTGGCGGAGGAGGAGCCGTGGGCCTTGACCATCGCGCCGTTGACGCCCAGCAGCGGAGCGCCGCCCGTTTCTTCATAATTCATGCGGTTTTTAAAGGCCTTCATGGCGGGTTTCAGCAGAAGGCCGCCGATTTTCCCCCGCAGGCCCGAGGACATGATCGTGTCCTTGAGCATGCCCGTCAGGGCCGAGGCCAGGCCCTCGGTGTACTTGAGAATGACGTTGCCCACGAACCCGTCGCACACGGCCACGCTGACGTCGCCGGTGGGGACGTCTCTGGCTTCAAGGTTGCCGGTGAAGCGGTAGATCTTCTGATTCTTCATGAGCTGATGCGCGGTTTTGGCCTGCTGGCTGCCCTTTTCCTCCTCCGCGCCGATGTTGACGAGCCCGACCGAAGGGTTTTTTACGCCGATGACCTTTTCCATATAAATGGAGCCCATCAGTCCGAACTGGTTGAGAAATTCCGGCTGACAGTCGACGTTCGCGCCGCTGTCGATGAGCAGGAAGGGATGGTTCCGCCCGGGGATCACGGGGGCCAGCGCCGGCCTGTCGATGCCGTGGATGCGCCGAACGTGCAGTATCCCGCCCGCGAGCACCGCGCCTGTGGAGCCCGCGGAGACGAAGGCGTCCGCCTCGCCGTTTTTCAGCGCCAGCATGGCCTTGACCATGGAGGAATTCGTCTTGCGGCGCACGGCCAGGGTCGGGGACTCGTCCATGGAGATGACGTCGGGCGCGTCGACGATCGTGAGGCGGTCGCCAGCGCCGGCCGTCAGCGGTTCGAGCTGAGCCTTCGGCCCATAGAGGAGGACGGAAATATCCTTATAGCTCTCGAGCGCCTGGAGGACGCCTTCACACACGGCCTTCGGGGCGTTGTCGCCGCCCATGCCGTCTACCGCTATTCTGAACAGGCTCATGCCAAGATCATCTCCCGAGGCGGTCAACCGCCGATTCCCGTACAGTATAACAGTATTCAGGGGGAGTGTCAAATTAAACCTTGGGGCAGCGGAGGGCGGCGTTTGCGCCAGGCGCTTGATTCGCGGACGGACAATTGATATAATGAACACACCGAATAAGCGGGAATAACGCGTATGACAAGGTGGCAAAAAGAAGAACATGAGTGGGAATGAAACATGCTTCAATGAGGACGGGCTTGTTCTCTCGGAGGGGTATGCCCGGACGATGACTGATCGCGTCCTGCCCTGGCTTGCGGAGCGCGAGGAAAAGACTGTTTTTTCCGGCTATGAGGGGCGGCCCCTCTGCGTGCGGAAATACCCCCTGCGCGACGCCAGGGGCACGGTCGTCATCGTTCACGGGTTTACGGAATGCGCCGTCAAGTTTTCAGAAATCATATATTCGCTTTTGCGGAACGGTTATGCCGTGCTGGCTTACGATCAGCGGGGACACGGCGAATCGTGGCGGGATCCGGACATCAAAGACCTGTCTCTGACGCATGTGGACCGCTTTGGCGAATACGTCAGCGACCTTGAAATGCTCTGCGACGGGCCGCTCGGGGACATGCCCGCCCCGCATTACGCGCTGTCGCACTCCATGGGCGGCGCGGTGACGGCGTCTTTGCTCATCAAAAGGCAGGACATCTTCAAAAAGGCGGTATTCAGTTCGCCCATGATCGCGCCTGAGACGGGGAGTATGCCCAATGCCCTCATGAAAGTCATGCTCGGCGCGATGCGCCTGCTGGGCAAGGGGAAGGAACGGGTTCCCGTCTCGAAGCCCTACGCCGGGCGGGAGGGTTTTGACACCGCCTGTGTCAACGGCCGCGAACGCTTTGATTGGTACGAGGATCTTCGCGTCCGTACCCCCGCGTATCAGAACAACGGGCCCAGCGTCTGCTGGACGCTGGAGGCGATAAGCGTGACCGGGCGTTTGCTCGGGCCGGGCTGTCCGGAGAGGATCGACTGCCCCGTGCGCGTGTATCAGGCGGAGCTCGAGAACATGGTCGTCAACGAGGCGCAGGAAAAGTTCGTCAGCCGCGTGAAAGGCGCGGAGCTGCTCGTCGTGAAGGGGGCCAAGCACGAGATCTACCGCAGCCTGGACGAGGTGCTGTTCCCGTGGTGGCGCGGGGTTCTGGATTATCTGGCGAGGCCATAGAGAGCTCAAAGGCATGAAGAAGCGACGAACAGAGACATCGATTTCGCAGAGAACCGGTTTGTGACGTGAGGAGGAATAATCTATGCTTGAAACGGGCGTCAAAGCGCCGGATTTTGCGCTGGCCGATCAGAATGGAGAGAGGCATTCCCTCTCGGACTACAGGGGGCAGAAGGTCATCCTGTATTTCTACCCAAAGGATATGACGAGCGGCTGCACCAGCCAGGCCTGCAATTTCCGCGACCTGTATCCGCAGATCCGCGAGAAAGGCGCGGTCGTCCTCGGCGTGAGCAAGGACAGCGTGGCGTCTCACAAGCGGTTTGAGCAGGCGCACGGCCTGCCGTTTACGTTGCTGTCAGACGCGGACCTTGCCGTCATCACGGCTTACGACGTTCTGAAACCGGACAAGGACGGCAAACCGACAAAGAGCCTGATCCGATCGACCTATCTGATCGACGAGGACGGCGTTATCGTCAGGGCCCTGAGCGCGGTCAAGGCCAGGGAGAACCCCGCGCAGATGCTGGAGGCGCTGTGATGCAGTTCATCGTCAGAGCCTATGATGGCGAAGGTATGCTGGACAAGAGAATGGAAGTCCGTCCCCGGCATCTGGAGGGCATGAAAGCCCTGGGCAAACGGGTCATCTGCGCCGGGGGACTGCTGGATGGCGAAGGCAGGATGAAGGGCTCAGCGCTTGTGATGGAGTTTCCGGATCGTGCGGCGCTGGATGAATATCTTGCCGGCGAACCCTATGTGGTCGAGGGCGTGTGGCAGAAGATCGAGGTCGAGATGATGAACGTCGTTCTTGTGAACGGTGAGAAAAGACGGCTATGACCGATAGAAATACCCCCCGCCCGGATGTGGGCAGGGGGTGCGGTTTTCAAAAGAGGGTTTTATCTTCCGACGATCTGGATCTTCTTCCAGCGGCCCATGCGGTACCAGATGTAGGTGAGGATCGCGCCCAGCGTCCAGGCCACCAGCAGGGAGATGTACAGCGCGTCCGGATGGCCGTGGGGCCATTCCTCGCTGCGGGTCAGATAGGCGATGCCGTAGGCCAGGGGCACGCGTACCACGACGGTCGTGAATACGGAGATGTACATGCTGGTCATCGTGTCGCCCGCGCCGCGCAGGATCCCGCCGTAGAGCTGGTATACCGCCATGGCGACGTAGCCGAAGGCCAGGATGCGCAGCATGCGCCCGCCCAGATCCACCACGTAGGCGTGCTCCGGGTTGGTGATGAACAGGTTTATGAGGTTCCGCCCGAAGAAGATCAGCAGGATCACCAGCGCCAGGGAGGTGATCAGCGAGGCCTTGAGCGCGGCCTTTTCGCCGGGGACGATGCGCTCCCGCTTGTTCGCGCCGATGTTCTGCCCGATGTAGGTGGAGATGGCCAGGCCGAAGGTGAAGTTCGGCAGCATGGCGAACCCGTCCACGCGCATGACCGCCACGGACAGGGCGGGGATCAGGGTGCCCATCTGATTGGTCAGGGACTGAACGAAGACCATCGCCAGAGAGAAGATGGCCTGCGTCAGGCCGGCGGGCAGACCCAGCTTGAGAAGCCGTCCGCCCATCGGCCAGTCGGGCGTCAGAGTTTGCTTATTGATGACGACGATGTCCTTCATGTTCAGAAGGCGGATGATGCAGAGCACGGCGGATACGCCCTGGGCGATGATCGTCGCCCATGCCGCGCCAGCGACTTCCCAGCCGAAGTCGCGCACGAAGACGATGTCGAGCACCGTGTTGAGCAGCGCCGCGATGACCAGGAACACGAGCGGGTAGAACGAATCGCCCAGCCCGCGCAGGATGCCGGAGATGATGTTGTAAAACCCGCCGCCGATGATCCCCCAGAAGATGATCGTCAGGTAATCCTTCGCCCAGTCGAAGTATACGTCCGGCGTGTTGATGAGCCTGAGCAGCGGCCCGGCCAGGATGACGCCCGCGACTGTGATCACCACGGAGGCGGCGAAGATGAGCGTGACGGAGGTGCCGATGCTCTTGCCGAGGCCGTCCTTGTCCTTCGCGCCGAAGTACTGCGCCACCAGGATGCTCGCGCCCGTGGAGATGGCCATGAACAGCACCAGCAAAAGGTTGACGATGGGGTTGCTGACGCCGATGGCGGACAGGGCCTCCGTGCCCACGTAGTTGCCCACGATGATGGAGTCCACCGTCGAGTACAGCTGCTGCGCGAGATTGCCGATGAGCAGCGGTATCGCGAAGCGCAGGATGTTTGTCATCGGCTTGCCGACCGTCATGTCCTGCGCGCCGAAGAGGCCCTTGATCCGGGCGAGAACGCCGGTTTTACTTGTGCCCTGCAATCGGATCGTCCTTCTTTCTCTGTATATGTATGGGAGCATTGTACAGAAAGCGGTTAGCGCGGTGCAACATGCTTTTCGTTAATTATGGTAGTATCCCAAATCCGACCCGGGCGGGAGTTTCTACAAAGCTTCCGTATTGTATTATGTCACCCGATCCCGAAGAACCGGTCGAAGAAGGCCTTCAGTTTTTCGATGATGGTCTGTTTTCTGGCCGCGCGGTTGCCGCCGAAGCGGGATATGGGCGGCATGATGCCGTCGATGTCCGTGCCGGTCGTCTTTATCTCGCCGTCACGGAAGGCATTTTCGATGAATCGGCGGGTTTCAGCCTCTTTCAGCTTTTCGCTCTGGATGATGCCGGTCAGCTCTTTTTCGCGCTTTTCTGCCACAAAATCTTGCCATTCGGCCATGACGTCTTCCACGTCGTTTACGCCGGCAATGAAGGTTTCGATCAGGTCTTTTTTGCTGCGCAGTTCGGACGAAGCGTCAACAGCCTTCCGAATATCAATCAGCACACTCTTGTCCTGGCAGTGTGTGTCGTGGTATTTCTTGACCAGCATCAGAATATAGTCGATGTTGATTTCAATTTGGCGGATCAGTTCCACTTCAAAAACAATATCGTCGGTGATGTCGGCGCCTTCATGCTTTTCCCTGTTGCGCCATTCGTCGCGCAGATCCTGATACCTGCCAAGGTAGTCCTGCATGTCGCGGTCTGTCAGCAGCTCGTTGCCCCGGAATTCGTCAAACGACGCCAACAGGTTCCGCATCCGAAGGATAGCGCCGAACAGGGCGATAAAGCGCTTCTGGGTCTGATCGCCGACGATCTGCGGCTCCGACAGCGGGAAATCAGCCTGCAGGTCTCGAACCATATCCACATATCCGTCATGGCGCTTGCCGTCGTCGCCCGTGTAGCCCTCGTAATAATCCCTGAAGGGCTGCAGGAGCACGATGCCGGAAGCGTTTTTGTCTCCAAACAGCGAAATGGCGCTGTCCACGCGCTTTTGAAGGTTCCGGAAGCAGACGATATTGCCGAATGTCTTGACGGAATTCAAAATGCGGTTCGTGCGGCTGAAGGCCTGAATCAGGCCGTGCATTCTCAGGTTTTTATCTACCCACAGCGTATTGAGCGTCGTCGCGTCGAAGCCCGTCAGGAACATGTTCACCACGATCAGCAGATCCAGTTCCTTGTTCTTCATCCGCAGAGATACGTCTTTATAATAATTCTGGAATTTATCGCCGGACGTGTCGTAGTTGGTCTGGAACATTTCATTATAATCGGCAATCGCCGCGTCCAGAAAGTCGCGGCTGGTCTGGTCGAGGCCGAGGGTATCCTCGGGGTTTTCCTCGTCCAGAATGCCGTCTGAATCGGCTTCATTCGCGCCGTAGCTGAATATCGTGGCGATTTTCAGCTTTTTAGACGGGTCTTTGGCCATTTGTCTTTTGAATTCATTATAGTACAGTTTCGCCATCGGCACCGACGCGACAGCGAAGATGGAATTGAATCCCTTGATATGTGAAGGGTCTTTGTTTTCCGCTACTTTGCCGCGCGCGGCGCTCGCCACTTCCGCGACGTTTACGAGGCGGCTGAAGGCGTAGCTCGGCCCGGTGGTGCGGTAGGTTTTCTGTTCAAAGTGTTCAAGAATGTACCCGGTCACCTTCGCGATGCGCTCAGGGGCCATGAACGCCTTTTCGCGCTGAATGTCCCAGACCTGCTCGTCCTCAATGTCGTCGTCCATGTCCATTGTCTTGATGTAGTCGACGCGGAAGGGCAGCACGTTTTTGTCGTTGATGGCGTCGACGATCGTATAGGTGTGGAGCTGGTCGCCAAAGGCCTGCTCGGTGGTGAACGCCTGCCCCGCGCGGATCGTGCCCGCGTTCTGCGCGAAGATGGGCGTGCCTGTAAATCCAAAGATGTGGTATTTTTTGAATGACTTGACGATGGCCTCCCGCATGTCGCCGAACTGGCTGCGGTGACATTCGTCAAAGATCAGCACCACATGCTTGTTATACACGTCATGCGCTTTGTTCCGGTTGACGAAATTGGACAGCTTTTGAATGGTGGTGATGATGATCTTCGCGTTTGGATCCTCCAGCTGCCTTTTCAGAACCGCCGTCGAGGCGTTGCTGTTGGCGCAGTCCTTTTCAAAGCGGTCGTACTCCTTCATGGTCTGGTAGTCCAGGTCTTTTCTGTCCACCACGAACAGCACCTTGTCGATGAAGGGGAGCTGGCTGGCCGTCCGCGCCGTCTTGAAGGATGTCAGCGTCTTGCCGCTGCCCGTCGTATGCCAGATATAGCCGCCCGCCGCCACCGTGCCGTACTTTTTGTAGTTGGTGGCGACTTCAATCCGGTTGATGATGCGCTCCGTCGCGGTGATCTGATAGGGGCGCATCACCAGCAGCTGTTTTTCGGACGTGAATATACAGTATTTCGTCAGGATGTTCAAAAGGGTATGCCGCGCAAAGAATGTTCGCGTGAAGTCCATCAGGTCGGGGATCACGCGGTTGTCGGCGTCGGCCCAATAGCTGGTAAATTCGAAGCTGTTGCTGGTTTTCGTCTTTTTGACTGCGCCGCTCTGCGATTCACGGACGGCGTTCCACCGGGTGCTGTTGGAGTAATATTTCGTGTTCGTGCCGTTGGAGATCACGAAGATCTGCACGTACTCAAACAGGCCGTTACCGGCCCAGAATGAATCCCTCTGATACCGGTCGATCTGGTTGAAGGCCTCGCGGATGGCTACGCCGCGGCGCTTGAGCTCTACGTGCACCAGCGGCAGCCCGTTCACCAGAATGGTGACGTCGTAGCGGTTGTCGCGCCGGGCGCCGTCGTCCTTGCCCATCACGAACTGGTCGATCACCTGCAGGCTGTTATTGTGGATGTTCTTTTTGTCGATTAGGGTGATGTTTTTGCTGGTGCCGTCGTCGCGGATCAGCGTCTGGATGTTGTCCTCCTGGATCCGACGGGTCTTTTCGACGATGCCGTCGTTGGCGTTGGCGATCGAGGTTGTGAAAAAGCGCTGCCATTCGCCGTCGGTGAAACGATAGCTGTTCAGCTCTTCCAGCTGCTGGCGCAGGTTGAGGACCATCTCTTCCGGGGAATGGATGGTCTTGTCCTCGTAGCCCTGCTCGCTGAGGAGTTTTATAAATTCCCGTTCCAACGCCGCCTCGCTCTGATAAGCCTCCGGGCGCTTTACCGCCGGTTCGTAGGCGGTGACGACGGTGTTTTCGTTGGTTTCGGCGACGATGTTGAAGTATGGCATTTTTTTGCTCCTTCAAAGGGATCTGGTCATTCAGTAAATTTTTCCCCGTACAGCGTCCTGATCGTATCAAAGGGAATATGCCTGCGGACGATGCCGCACCGGGTCTGGTTGTTTTTGGCGGCTCTTATCTCTTCAGCCGCCGCTTTTAATTCATCCCTGTCTGCCCCCATAACGACACCGATCCACAGCAGAGAATCGGGGTTGAGCAGTCGGTTATACGTTGTTCTTGCGGAATAATTGGCTTCACCACGGGAATAATTCCCGGCCCCATGCGTGATTTGCCCGGAAAACCAGCAGCACATGTGCAGTTGTTCATAGTCATACCGCACGCCGATGCTCTCACAAAAAGCCTTGTCAGCCGCTACATCCGAATAATCTATTGTCGCCGCTAAGATTCTGGCAAAGTACAGGTTATCAATATCGTCTTTGGTCTCGGTGGGGAAATTGTATTCCTCAGCAGGATGATCTTTTTCCCAATCAAACTGTCTGTCATCGATATTCTGGTTGAAAAAACTGACAATGAATTCTTCCGACGCCCTTTCCAGCTTTTCCTGGTCATAGTTCTGGCTTTGATAGAATTTTCTGAAAGCCTCTTCCGCCGTCCTTCTCGCTTCCAGATAATCCTCCCAGCGGAAGGTCTGATGGGCGATATTCATAAAGGCCGTAAACGCATCCGTGATCTGCGCGTCCGCTTTTAAGCCAAATTCCTTCAGGAAATCCGTAAAAAAGGGATCCCGTATAAATGAAAGGCCCATCAGGACATCCGTATAAGATTCCTTGTACTGATCTATAATGGACAGCAGTTTCTTTTCCAATTTCTGGGTCATGTTCATACCCCCTCGGTCATGATCGGTTCTTTTGGCTGAAATGTCAGCAGCTTGTCACGGTAATACTCATACTGCTTTTGTCGCGCAGCGATTTCAGCGGGGAGACCAGAATTCAGGTCACCAACTATTTTGTCAAATGATTCTATGGCTTTGACGATAAAAACTTGTTGTTCAATAGGTGGTAAGGGTATCGTAATTCCAAGAATCAATGATGAATTCAAGTCTCCACGAGCACCTTGTTTTCTCAATAGTAATTCATCATACCGACTGCATACGCAATAGTAGACGTATTTGTAGAGTGCCTTTTCAGGGTCAATCACCATGTTTAAGCAATGCTGGTTTGTCGTTGCTCTAATTTTATTGATTGCACATCTTCCTGCTGACGCACCTGATATCGCAACAATTACACAGTTTTCAGGAATCCATTTTGCAGCGGTTTCATTTACTGCAGTTTCAGTGATATAGGAATCAACTTTTGTAATTTCATTGAACCTTACGTCTTGCGTTCTTATCCATGGAATAGTGCCGCCATCATAGTATTCTTTTGTCCCCTTTTTAGGAGTAGCACCTGCACAACTACTTTTCACAACAGAAGCTAACTCAACTAAAGGATAGGAGTCTGAATTCAGCAAATAATCCCGATAATACTCATATTGCTTTTGGCGAGCTGTAAGCTCCGCTGTAAGCTCCGCTGTAAGCTCCGTGAAATTGTCAAGTATCTTGACAATTTCACGCTGCACTGGCAGCGGGGGGACGGGAATTTCAAATTCTTCTGTTACGGGAAGTGATATTTGCGGCAATGACCCCATACCAGAAGCAGCATCCCGAAACTTCTGAATGTTATTCTTCAAAACATAGTACAAATACTTGATAGAAGCTTTTTCTGGACAGGTGTATGCCCACATCTCATTCTTGAAGGTAAATGGCTTTTCATAATATACAACGTCAATTACCCCGCGCGACTGCACAAGCACGGCAGGAACCCGCGTTATATTCGCGTTGGGAATGTCTTCTTCCATTGCGTCGATAACAGTTTTGCCACCAGCAAATATTCTGATATTGCCATTAGGATTTTCAATTTCTTTCATTTTGCCAGCGGTTATCGGTGTACCCTTGATGCGGGAATACACTTCCTTTACTTTCTTGAAAGGAACCCCATCAGGGCATAATTCCGCGATCAATTCTTCCAGTCTGCTCATTCTTCTTCACCTCTGGCGGGAATATAGTCAAATTCGGAACGCGCATTCATAAATGAAGCGTTGAAAAATATACCTATGGTGTCCCCAAGACAGTGAGAATAATTCGGGAGTTAAGTCCACAACTTGTGGACTTGAATACAGCTCACGTTTTTACCCCTCGATTTCCGCGATGATCTGCCGGATGGCTTCCCGCAGTTCGTCCTCCCGCATGACGATTTCCTCTATCTCCGCGTTCAGCTTTACGATGTCCACCTGCTCCCGCGTATCTTCCGCTTCCACATAGGTGCTGACGGACAGGTTGTAGTCGTTCCCCACGATTTCATCATACGCGGCGAGGTGTGAGAAGTGGGGCTTTTCCGCGCGGGAGGCGAAGGTGTCGACGATATGCTTGATGTTGTCAGCCGTCAGCCTGTTGTTGTTCGTCACCTTGATGCACTCATCAGTGGCGTCGATGAACAGGGTCCTGCTGTCGGCTTTGTTCTTCTTCAGCACCATGATGCAGGTGGCGATGCTGGTGCCGAAAAAGAGATTCCCGGGCAGCTGTATCACGCAGTCCACGAAGTTGTTGTCGATCAGGTATTTGCGTATCTTCTGCTCCGCGCCGCCGCGATACATGATCCCGGGGAAGCAGACGATCGCCGCCGTGCCGTTCGCCGCCAGCCAGGAAAGAGAGTGCATGATGAACGCCAGATCCGCCTTGCTCTTGGGGGCCAGCACGCCGGCGGGCGAATAGCGCGGGTCGTTGATGAGCAGGGGATTGTCGTCGCCCGCCCACTTGATGGAATAGGGCGGATTGGAGACGATCAGATCAAAGGGCTCGTCATCCCAGTGCTGCGGCGCGGTCAGCGTGTCTTCGCAGGCGATGCTGAACTTGTCGAAGCCCACGTCGTGCAGGAACATGTTGATGCGGCACAGGTTGTAGGTGGTGATGTTGATTTCCTGCCCGAAGAAGCCGTTGCGCACAGCGTCATGCCCCAGAACTTTTTCGGCCTTCAGCAGGAGAGACCCGGACCCGCACGCGGGGTCGTACACCTTGTTGACTTCGGTTTTCCCAACGGTGCCCAGGCGGGTTAGCAGTTCAGAAACGTCGGCCGGGGTAAAGAACTCGCCGCCGCTCTTGCCCGCGTTGCTGGCGTACATGGTCATCAGGTATTCGTAGGCGTCGCCGAAGGCGTCGATGTCATGGTTTTTCACTTCGCCCAGCGCCATGTCCCGCACGCCCCATAAGAGCTTGCAGAGCCGCTCGTTGCGCTTGGCGACCGTCGCGCCCAGCTTGTTGCTGTTCACATCAAAATCGTCGAACAGGCCAGAGAAGCTGTTTTCCGACGCGCTGCCCTTGGCACTGTCCTCGATGTGGCGGAACACCGTTTCCAGGGTTTCGTTCAGGTTTTCATCCTGCGCGGCCCTCGCGCACACGTTGCAGAACAGCTCGCCCGGCAGGATGAAAAAGCCCTTTTCCTCGATCAGGCCCGCCCGCGCCTCCTCCGCGTCCGCGTCCGGCATTTTCGCGTAGTCGAACTCGGCGTTCCCGGATTCGCGCTCGCCGTCGTTGATGTAGGCGGTCAGGTTTTCGCTGATGTAGCGGTAAAACATCGTGCCCAGCACGTAGTTTTTAAAATCCCAGCCGTCCACGCTGCCGCGCAGCTCGTCGGCGATGGCCCAGATGGCGCGGTGAAGCTCCTCGCGCTCCTGCTCTTTTCTCATCTCAGGCATGGGGTTGTCCTCCGTTTCGTCTTTAAAGGGTTCCGAACGCGCAGGCTGCCCGTGCGGCCCCGCCGGATCTCTCCGCTGCATAACTGGAATTATAGCATAACCTTAGCGCCATTTAAACAAAAAAAACCGGAAATTCCCGCGGTCAGAACAGATCCAGCATGCTGTCCAGATAGATTTCTTCCCGCACCTTCAGGTGATATTCCGGCTTCGTCATGTAGTAGAGCAGCATTTCCAGGACGACGGCGCTGCCGAGGTTGCGCCCCTCGATCTTAAAATGAGAGAACCCGTTCGGCATATAGACCTTTCGGATGTCCTCAACGCCGATAAAGCCCGGGTTTTCCATCGCGTCGGAAAAGCGGTATCCCCGTTCGGCGGTCGGCGAGAGGCAGACGTGCTCCCGCAAGGGTTCGCCGAGGTTTTCGCGGCTGACGGCCTCGTAGCACGCGCGCCTGTCCGGGCAGTCAAACCAGCAGCACTCGTTGCAGAGGAACTCCACCTTTTGCTTCTGCCCGTCGGACAGCGCGTTCAGGCGGGCGTGTTCCCTGTTCAGCCTGAAGTCCGGCACGACGAAGCGGAATTCGCCGCGGTTCAGCTCGGCTTCGAAGTCCTGAAAATCCGTGAGAACCTTCGTCGTCGAAGAGACGAAGTAGAGCCCCGGATACCTGTCTTTCCGATAATCAATCAGCAGGTCGGAATGGACGATGACGCCGCTCGGCGCAGGGCCGCTGCGCTCGAACAGGGCGCAGAGGGCGTTGCCCTTCGGGTCGGACAGGTGCTCCTGGCGCAGCAGGGAATTGCTGAAGGTCAGCCGCGCGGAGACGCCGTATTCCCGCGCCAGAGCGGCGGCGTCTTCGGGGCGCGCGCCGCCGCCGCCCACGCGGCCGCCGTTCCAGACGCAGCCCTCGGGCGCGCCGTAGATCGAGCCGATCTCGCACCAGTCGTAAAAATATGTCCTGTGCGCCTGGTACAGGGGCAGAAAGGCACGGTAAAGGTCGTAAAACTCAAATAGTCCGGGGAGATGATAATATGCTTTCATGTTGGATTTCAGAGGCCTCGGTTCTGTAGCGGGTTTGGAATCTGATGTCGAACGTGGATTTGTTCGTTTGGTTGAGTGATTGCCTCAGTTTAAAGCGCGCATCAACGCAACGATGTATTCGCCTTCTTCAGCCAGGGCAAGGTCGTAATCCGGGTCATCTGGCAGAAGCAGCTCACGCTCTCCGTAATCGTTGTATTCATTTTCGGCTGTCCACTCACCGATAAAACAAATGTCTCTGAACACGTTATCGTAACCAATGATAAAGTAGCCGGTATGTCCAGTGAGGGAATCGTAACATAAGTAAATACGATAACACTGATACGGCCATAGCGGTTTCGGCATAACGATTCTGATCAGGATAACGCCGTCGTCCCTTGGAATTTCCTCTGAGTTGAACTCTTCTTTTTCATAGGTTACGTCGAATGATAATTGCTGAACATACCAGACCCAGAAATCATATATACCCACACTGCGAAGTATAGCTATTATGCTTTCAGGGTCGCTGTGGAAATTGGAAGGTAAATAGGAGTGTTCGAAGTAATTGCGCACTTCATCTATTGTATAATCATAATCTTCTTCAGCGTAAGCTGACAACGTCTGAGTGATGACTAATACAATGAGGAAGCAGGCAAGGCTCCTTTTATAGACAAATCGTATGCTCGAATACATGTTTTTGCCTCACTCCTTTGCCCTATAATGAAAACGGAATGTGCGTGTTCAGGTGTTTTCGGACAGGGGATTCTCACATTAAGCATGTAAATATAGTATGCGGGTGGCCATACAGCCCTGTCTTGTCATCCGAAAAACTTGCGCCTGCTGCGCCGCGGCGCAGCAGGCGGGCTTGGAGATCGGGATTATCACGCCTGGACTTCGATATAGTACACGATGCCCTCCGAGTCGGTGCGGAAGACGGTTCTCGTATTGTCTATGGTGAAGGTGTAGATGGTGTAGCCCTCACGCGCGTCTTCGCTGTAGTCCGCGCCGAAGACGGCGGTGACGTCTTCAAGCGTGCAGCCGAAGGTGAGCCCACCCGTCACCACGAAGGACGTATTGTCGGAGACGTTCGCGGCCATGCTGAAGACAGCGCCGTCGACGCCCAGGCAGCTGGCTCCGGTTTCGCTGTCGGCGGTGTTGTAGAGCATAGCCTTGGCCATGCCCCGGCCATTGTAGAGGATGCCGTTCACACCCATGATCGAGAAAGTCCGTCCGCCCATGGGCTTGAGCTCTTCCTCGGCGGCGGCGGCGTCCAGCACCCAGCCGTCAGCGACGAGGTCCCTGGCGGTCAGGCCGGCAGCGTTGTAAAGACAGCCGTCCATGATGAACTGGCCGGGCGCCAGGGCGGAAGGATCGGGCAGATCAGCCTGCGGAGCGGCGGGCGCGAATTCTATACCGAAGCTTGTGGGTATGGTGGTCGTGACTTCGATATCTCTGATCGGCGAAGATTCGCTGTCTCCTTCAAAAGAGAAGCGGTACTTGACGTAGTCACGGACAAAATAGTATGAAAGGTTCGAACCGTTTCCGTAATTGCTTTCATAACTGGGTTCGCCGTAGGCGGCGCGTACGTCGGCCAGCGTGGCGGTCGCCAGGTCGACGCCGCCGGGCAGCGTGGCGGAGGGAACGTCTTTGCGCTTCAGCTGATAACCGCAGATGAAGGACGTCTGAGGGGTGGCCAGATCGCGGTGAAGCGCGTCCAGTACGACGGCAAAGCTGACCTCGCCGTCGCTGACAGGGTTCCAGTAGCCTACTCTAAGTTCGTCGTGAGTCAGACCCTGAGCGTCCAGGATGTCCGGCGAGCCGGCCAGGGTGTAGACCGTATCGCCAATTTTGACCTGCATGTCGATCCAGTCGTCGGAGGGCATATCCGCGCCTTCGGCCAGGACGGGCATGGCGCTGAGCAGCAGGACGGCAATGAGAATTGAAACGAGCTTCTTCATCAGTTTAGCCTCTTCATCAATAATGGAATTATAATGAGGATACACTAAAGAAACGGGGAAGTCAACCCGATTTCTCCGGCCGGTCCGCAGGCGCGGCCGCGCCGGGCGACTGCAGTTTTTTCCTGGATGATTTTCTTTACGGTAAGGGGCTTTTCAGGCTTCACTTTTTGTTGTATAATAAAATATGTTTGATTTGTCAGACAAATATGACGCGACTCATGATTATTGGATTTGGAGGAAAAGCAAATGGCAATCATCGAGAAGATCAAGGCCAAGGCGGCGGCAAATGTCAAGACGATCGTCCTGCCCGAGGGCGAGGAAGAGCGCAACGTTCAGGCGGCGGCGAAGGTGGTCGAGGCCGGTCTGGCCAACATCATTATGCTGGGCGACCCGGAAAAGGTTCAGGCCGTGGCCGATAAGTTCGGCGTGAGCCTGAAGGGCATCACCATCGTCAACCCCGCGACGAGCGACAAGGCGCCCGCCTACGCTGACACGCTTTACGAGCTGCGCAAGGCCAAGGGCATGACCACCGAGCAGGCGGCCAAGCTGGTCAGCGATCCGATGTACTACGGCGTCATGATGGTCAAGTGCGGCGACGCGGATGGCCTGGTTTCCGGCGCGATCCACTCCACCGGCGACATGCTGCGCCCGGCCCTGCAGATCATCAAGGCCAAGCCCGGCATGAAGACCGTGTCCTCCTGCTTCATGATCGAGTCGCCCAACCCCGCCTTCGGCGACAATGGGCTGCTGATCTTCTCCGACTGCGCGGTGAATCTCGACCCCGACGCCGAGCAGCTGGCCAACATCGCCCTCGGCGCGGCGGATTCGGCCCGCGCGCTGGGCGGCATGGAGCCCCGCGTGGCGATGCTCTCCTTCTCCACGAAGGGCAGCGCCAAGCACGACAACGTCACCAAGGTTCAGGAAGCCACCCGCATGGCGAAGGAAAGGGCTCCCGACCTGATGCTGGACGGCGAGCTGCAGCTCGACGCCGCGCTCATCCCCTCTGTGGGCGAGCTGAAGGCGCCCGGCAGCCCGGTCGCCGGCAAGGCCAACGTGCTGGTTTTCCCCGATCTGCAGAGCGGCAACATCGGCTATAAGATGGCGCAGCGCCTCGGCGCGGCGGAAGCCTACGGCCCCATCCTCCAGGGCATTGCCAAGCCCTGCAACGACCTCTCCCGCGGCTGCTCGGTAGACGACATCGTCGCCACCGTGGCGATCACCGCCGTGCAGGCCCAGTAAAAGATCGAAGAGTGAAATTTGACGGGGCTGGGCTCCCCACCAC
>JAFRLF010000004.1 GCA_017431365.1 Clostridia bacterium
GCAAATTTCATTTTCCCCCGTGGAACATGCAAAGGCCAAGATAAACAAGTTAGTGAAGATGGGGCAGGAAATTTTCCGGCGTGGGGTTTACGTAGGGTAAGTCGGTGTGGTAGCCTAGCCGTAGGCGCCAGCCTCCAAGGACGCCAATACGGATGGCATCCGCGGGAGATGGCCCTTAAGGCTGCCTTGACTTAATGCTCGCAAGCAAGGTTTCGACCGTAGAATTGTTTACACTATATCTTGCCATCTCTCTAGCTCCCCATGATAAACCTGTACCTAGAATCAGTTTAATTCTGCTTTTCCAACCAGCCAGTCCAGCGCATTGATCCGGCGAATACCTTCATAATCCGCTTCAGGATCTTCGTCAAGGGTCAGTATCACTTTAGGATAGTTGTCGAAAATGCGCTGCAAGGAGGCAAGCTCACGTCTAAGAGTATTTTCATCTCGAACACTGGCTGCGACCTGAATATACTGCACACCTTTGTTCCCCCGAGCGACAAAATCCACTTCCAAATCATCAATCTTTCCGGTATAGACCTCATATCCTCTGCGAAGCAGTTCCAAATAAACGATGTTCTCAAGAATGTGCCCCACATCCGTGCCACTTGTGCCGAGCAGCATATAGCGCATGCCGATATCGACCACATAGTATTTTTCCAATGTCTTCAGATACTGTTTTCCACGAATGTTGTAGCGCTTTGCCTGATAGATGATGAAACTCTCCATCAAACCTTCAAGGTACCGCTCCACAGTCTTTACGTCGGCCTTTCTGCCGGAAGAGGTCATGGTATCTGCAATCTTTTTTGTTGAAAGTTGGCTGCCGATGCTGTCGAACACAAAGCGTGTCACGCTCTCCAACATCATGGTATCCGAAATCTTTTTACGTGTGGCAATATCCTTAACAACGATGGTATGATAAACGCCTTCCAGATAATCGTGCAAAGCACTCGGATTGTCCTTCAGCTCCAGCGCATAGGGGAAGGAGCTTCCCTGGATGTACTCCCGATACTTCGCTGTAAGGCTGTCATTGTCCCCAGTTCCTAGAACATATTCACGAAAAGACAGAGGCAACATTTTAATCTCGACGTATCTCCCCGAAATTAGCGTAGCGATCTCGCTGGAAAGCATGTAGGCGTTGGAACCAGTGAGGTATATATCGACATTTTTCCGGATATAGAGACTATCAATCACAGAAGGAAAGTCGGTACAATGCTGTATTTCATCGACGAACACATATGTCATTTCCCCGGGTACGAGACGCTCCTTGATATATGTGTGAAGCGCAGCGGGCTCACGAAGCGCAAAGAAGTCGAAGTCTTCCAGATTAATGGCTACGATCTGCTCCTCTTTCACTCCATTTGCGCGCAGATAATCCTGGTATATCTCCAGTAATGTAGACTTACCACAGCGCCGGACGCCGGTCACCACCTTAATCAGCTGCTTATCGCGAAAGCCGACCAGTTTGTCCAAATATTCCTTTCGTTCTAATCTTCTCTGTACCATGGTGCACCTCCATGTTTGCTCAACAAAAGTATATCCAAAAAGAAGGCAAAAATCAATAGTTTTTGGAATGAAATCCAAAAACTATTCCTTGACCTTCAGATTCGGATAAATGAAGAGCGCATAAAGATAACAGGAAACGGCATGACCCGATCGTCATGCCGTCCCTGCAGAAATATAAATCTGTCTTACGATCTGATTGATCCGCCCGTGTGGAAAGGGCGTTTTATGTTGTCCTGAATCCCTTATTCCGGGAAGTCCTCGTCCATCTTCCGATCGGAGCGTTCACGCCAGGCGTCGTTCATCCAGCGGCACGGCGCCCACCATTCCGGCATGCCCGGCAGTACCAGCCCGCCGTCCACGCGGATGGTGGAACCCGTGACGTAAGAGCTCTCGTCGCCGCAGAGGTAGGCCGCGGCCTGCGCCACGTCCCTCGGTTCTCCCATGCGCCCCAGGGGAATCGTGTCCTCGATGGGCCAGTAGGGACGCCCGTTCACGAGGTCGCCCGGCTTCTCGACCTTCGGCATCTCCCGCACGCGGGTGGCGCCGGGGGCCACACAGTTCACGCGGATCCCGAACCGCGAAAGATCCAGCGCCATCGAGCGCGACGCCCGTTCCACAGCCGCCTTGATCCCGCCGTAGAGGAAATCGTCCGGATGGGCGGATTCGGCCCGCGTGCTGGTGATGAAGACGATGCTCCCCTTCACGCCGCTGCGGACCATATAGCGCGCGGCCTCCCCCGCCGACAGCATGTATCCGAGGAAATTCGTGTCCAGAATGCCCTGGATCTCGGCCCGGGTGGCGGACAGGATCGAATGTCGCCCGTCACGGCCCGCATTGCACACGTATGCGTCCAGACCACCCAGCTGAGCGACGGCCTCGCGCACCATGGCCTCGGGCGCGCCCTCGTTCTGCAGGTGCGCCTCGATCACGTGACACGTGCCGCCCGCCGACTCGATGATCTCCCGGGTCTTCTGAGCGCCTTCGGCATTGCGGTTATAGGTAAAGGCCACCTCCCATCCCTGAGAGGCCATGTACACGGCGATCCCCCGGCCGATTCCGCTGGATCCGCCCGATACGAGCACTTTTTTCATGAACGTTCCCTCCTGTTTCCGCGTCACGGCCGCGCCAGCGTGCCGTCCGGGCGCCGGCTGTTCGTCCACGTGGGCAGGGCTTCGCTGCAGGGGAATTTCGCGGCCAGATTTTCGTCGATGTCGATGCCGAGGCCGGGCTTGTCGCTCACGTAGACGTAGCCGTGCCGCAGCTGCGGGCAGCCGGGGAACACGTCCTCCAGCGCCGGCGTCAGGCCAGCCCATTCCTGTATGCCGAAGTTCCAGCTGCTCAGGTCCAGATGGATGTTCGCCGCGTGTCCCACGGGAGAGACGTCCCCCGGCCCGTGCCACGCCGTGCGCACGCCGAAGGCCTCGCACAGGTGCGCCAGCTTACGCGCCGGCGTCAGGCCGCCGATCTGAGAGATATGGCAGCGGATATAGTCGATGAGCCGCCCCTGAATGAGGGGGACGTACTCGCTGGGATTGTTGTAGAGCTCACCCATCGCGATGGGCGTGCAGGTCTGCTGCCGCATCTGGGCGAACCACGCCCCCTGCTCCGGCGGCAGCGCGTCCTCCAGGAAGAACAGCCTGTACGGCTCCAGCGCCTTGGCCAGGCGAATGGCCTCGGTGGGCTCGAGGTGCTCGTGCACGTCGTGGCAGAGTTCCAGCCCATAGCCGAAGCGCTCGCGCATCGCGGCGAAGAGCTCGATCACGGAATTCTGGTACTGCAGCGGATCGTAGTACGCGCCGGGACACGCGCCCTCGGGCTTCATGTCCTCGATGCTCTGGCGCGCGCCGCCGTTCCCGCCGTAGCCGCCGAACTGCACGCGCACGACCTGGACGCCGTCCTCCACGAAGGCCTGGACGCGGTCGCCCACCTCCTGCATGGTGCGTCCGTCCGCGTGGCGATAGACGCGCACGCCCTCGCGCACCTTGCCGCCGAACAGCTCGTAAAGCGGCATGTTTGCCCGCTTTCCGGCGATGTCCCAGAGCGCCATGTCCACGCCGGAGAGCGCGTTGCCCAGCACGGGTCCGTTGCGCCAGTAGGGCGAAACCGTGACCATCTGCCAGATGTCCTCGATGCGCGTGGGATCCTTGCCCACGAGAAGCGGCTTCATGTAGTGCTCGACTTCATGCGCCACAGTCAGAAAGCGCTGTGTATACGTGGCGCAACCGAGGCCGTAGAGCCCCGGCTCGCTGGTCTCCACCTTGACCACCACCAGCGGAATGTTCTGCGGCGCGGTGCAGATGGCGCGTACGTCTGTGATTTTCAGTGACATGGGCAGGCCTCCTCTATAGTCATTCGTCGTCTGTGTGTGGCGGCGCGGATTTTTGCGCCGGACCGGTCGTGTCGCCGACGACCAGCGACGTCGGCACGACGGTCGGCTGGTGCTGCGTCAGCGGATTCATGACGCCGCGGTAGAGCAGTTCCGCGACGGTGCGGCCGATGGCGGCCCAGTCCTGCGCCACGGTGGTGACGCGCTTGCCGGGTATCATGGCCGCCCATTCATTGTTGTCGAAGCCGCACACGCTCATGTCCTCGGGAACGCGCAGGTTCATGTCGCGGCAGGCCATGACGACGTGATGGGCGATCTCGTCATGCTCGCAGATGACCGCCGTCGCGCCGCTCGCGTGAAACTGCTTCAGCGCCGACACCAGGCTCCTGGGGTCGTTGGCGGGCAGGATCCTGTTGTCCTGGTTCATATCGAAGCGAATCAGCGCCGGATCCGGCCGGACGCCGGCCTCCGTCAGACTCAGCAGGTACCCGGAATACCGGTCGCGCAGCGTCTCCCTGCCCTCCGGCGGAATGCCGGAGAGAAACGCAATGCGCCTGTGCCCCAGAGAAAGCAGGTGCCTCATCAGTTCACGGCTCCCGCTGAGGTTGTCGCTCGTGACGCTGGCCAGATGCGCGCAGTGTCCGGGCAGATCCATCAGGACGACGGGTTTGCCGCTCATCATCAGCTCGTCGACGATCTCCAAATGAATGTTGGCGGTGTAGGGATAGTACGCCACGCCGGTCACGTTCATCTGGGCCAGGCGGCGCAGGATGTTCCGTCCCCGGTTGTCGCCGCTGTCCTCCGATATATATATGGAAGTCATGCATCCGCGCTCGTTGAGCCATTCGGTCGCGGCGTGAAACGCGCTTGTCAGGCCAGTCCGGCTGATGTTGAAGGGCAGCACGAACGCGAAAAAACTCCCTGAAGAAGGTGTGGACGTCGTCACATTCCCGCGCGCGACCTCGTCCTGATAGACCGTCGAGCTGACGAAGCTGCCGACGCCGCGCTTGCGGTAGAGTATGCCCCGGCTTTCCAATTCGCCGAGTGCCCGCCTGACGGTGATCCGGCTGACGTTGAACCTGTTGATCAGCTCCGCCTCCGTGCAGATCGGCTCGTCGAACGAAAACGAACCGCTGCGTATCTGCTCCATGATGGCGTCCACGATTTGCCTGTATAACAGCTGCCCCGATTCGCGGTTAAGCCGCTCTTCTCCCATGAACTGTCACTCCCGTATTCCTGTCTGCGTCGAGCCGCACATTCACTCTCGTGGACATTATAAACCAACTTGATTCAAAAATCAATTGTCATGACAAAAAAATATTTCTTCAGTTTGTATTGTCAAACAGAGGTAGCCTTCACCCGTTTTTGCACAAATTCCCGAACAATGTCATAAATTTCTCAGAAAAAGCTTGACACGCCACATAACATATGCTATGTTTATCATGACATTCAACCAGAGAGGAGAGCGAGTCGCGTGCTGGCGCATACCAAAGGCAAGACAAAGTCCCGGCTGGTCAGGACATTTTCAGAGCACTGGCAGATGCTGATCATGGCGCTGCCGGGCGTGGCGCTCATGTTCATGTTCAGCTACATGCCCATGTTCGGCACGGTGATCGCCTTCAAGCGCTACAAGGTCAAGCAGGGCATCTTCGGCAGCGCGTGGATGAAGCCGCTGTTCCGGAATTTTGAGATCCTGTTCCGCAAAAACTCCCAGGCCATCGTCGCCATCCGCAACACGCTGTTTCTGAATTTCCTGTTCATCGTGGTGGGCGTGGCTTTCGCCGTGTTTCTGGCGCTGATGTTCAATGAAATCAACAACAGGCTCTACAAGCGCGTAACCCAGTCGCTGTCCTTCCTGCCGTACTTTATTTCGACCGTCGTCGTCGGCATATTCGCCACCTCGCTCATGGGGTACGAATCGGGCACGATCAACTCCGTCATCAGCTCCCTGGGCGGTGAAAAGATCAACTTCTACGCCCGCCCCGGCATGTGGCCGGTCATCATGCTGATCGTGAACATATGGAAGGGCGCGGGCTATTCCTCCGTGGTGTACCTGGCCGCCATCACCGGTATAGACGCCTCGTATTACGAGGCCGCCCGCATTGACGGCGCCACCCGGCGCGACGAGATCCGCTATATAACGCTGCCGCTGCTGCTTCCGACGATCATCGTCATGACGCTGCTGGCCATCGGAAAGATCATGAACGCCGATTTCGGCCTGTTCTACAACGTCACGGCCGACAACCCGAACCTGTACCCCACGACGGACGTGCTGGATACGTACATCTACCGCACGCTGCGCCAGACGGGCGACATGGGCATCTCCTCGGCCGTGGGTCTGTTCCAGTCCACATGCTCGCTGATACTGGTGCTCGTCAGCAACGCCGTCGCGCGCCGCATCGACGAAAACTCGGCTCTGTTCTGAGAGGAGGCGCAGACACATGGCTGAAGCGACGAGATACCGCCGTCGGCGGTTCCGCATAAATGGCTGGCAGATGTTTGCGTGCCTGTTTACGGGCCTGTTCGCGCTGGTCTGCCTCTATCCGTTCCTTCTGGTCATCAGCGGATCCTTCACGCCGAAGGACGAGTCCATCCGCTACGGCTTCCGCCTGATCCCCCATGGGTTTACGACAGCGTCGTATCAGGCGCTGTTCGTCAACGGGCGGACGATCATCAACGGCTACAAGGTCACCGTATTCGTGACCGTCGTGGGGACGGCGCTGTCGCTGGGCGTCAACTCCATGCTCGGCTGGGCGCTCAGCCGCAAGGTCATGCCCGCGCGGAAGTTCTTCAACTTCTACGTCCTGTTCACGATGCTGTTTTCCGGCGGCATGGTGCCGTGGTATATCGTATGCGTCAACTACCTGCACCTGAAGGACACGATCTTCGCCCTGCTCTTCCCCAGCATGGTGTCGGCGTGGAACATCTTTCTGCTGCGCAACTACTTCACCTCGGTGCCGGAGGAAATGTACGAATCCGCCCGCATCGACGGGGCGCGTGACTTCCGCATTTACTGGAACATCTACCTGCCGCTGTCCACGCCGGTGCTGGCCACGGTGACGCTGTTCACCGCGCTGGGATACTGGAACGACTGGTGGCTGGGGCTCATGCTGATCGACAAGAGCGAGCTGCACCCTTTGCAGCTGCTCCTGCGAAACATCATTTCAAACATTCAGTATCTGCAGACCATGGAGCAGAACCCGGAGATCCAGCGCATGATGGCCTCCATCCCCGGAGACGGCGTGAAGATGGCCCTGGTCATCATCACCACAGGCCCGATCATCCTGCTCTACCCGTTTTTGCAGCGCTACTTCGTCAAAGGTATCATGGTGGGCGCCGTCAAGGGCTGATCCAACGGCCTGACATTCGATGATTCACACGGACGAATCCGTGTAATCAATAAACAAGGAGGAAACGAACATGAAACGCATCCTGTCCCTCATGCTGGTACTGGCCATGCTGTTCGGTCTGTCCGCGTTCTGCGCGCAGGCTGAGAGCGGCCTCGACCCCGTCACGCTGAAGTTCATCTTCTACGGCGACAAAAAATCCGCGACCGACGAAGTCTGGGCCGCCATCGCCGATCACACCCGCGATCAGCTGAACGCCGACTTCGACGTGCAGTTCATCCCCGGCGGCGACTATCAGCAGAAGCTGCTGGTCATGGCCGGCGCCGGCGAAGCCTGGGACCTCAACTTCGACTCCAACTGGACCGGCTATTACCTGATGGTCGCCCAGGAAGCCTATATGGACCTGAGCGAGCTGCTGCCCGAGTACGCGCCGCATCTGTACGCCACCTATGAGGCGACCGGCGCTCTGGCCGCCGCGACCGACTCCCTGGGCCGCGTGACTGCCCTGCCCTGGACCATGACCATGAACAACCGCACGCACTTCCAGTGGCGCGGCGATCTGGCCGAGGCCGCGGGTCTGGAGATCGACCCTGCCGAGATCACGACCACCGAGGCCGTTCTCGACCTGTGCCGCAAGCTGAAGGAAGCCTATCCCGACAAGTACATCCTCGAAAACGCTGACCTGGGCGTCTTCCTGCAGAAGTACGACCTGACCGACATCGGCCATGGCCTGTGCATCGACCTGAACGACCCCGACTGCACCGTGATGTACATCGAGGACACCGACGCCTACCTCGAGCGCGCTCAGATGGCCAAGACCATGCAGGACGAGGGCATCATCTGGGGCGACGTCCTGACCGACGGCCGCGATCACAACGACCTCATCAACGAGGGCATGCTGATCACCAAGTGGGGCACCCACGAATTCGCCAACCAGAAGCGCGCCTGGGTCGAGCCCGAAGCCTACTGGGCTTCCAGCGTCCTCTACCCCGACAACAAGTACGCCAACCGCACGCCTCTGGCCAACGCCCTGACCCTCCCCGAGACCTCCGAGAACCCCGAGCGCACGCTCATGTTCCTGGATCAGATGGAGACCGATCAGGCCCTGTATGACCTGGTGCACTACGGCATCCTGGGCGTGACCTATGAGCTGAACGGCGAAGAGGCCGTCTTCCCCGAGGGCATGAACGCGTCCAACTCCAACTACATGGAGTGGGGCGGCCGCTGGGCCATGTGGAAGCCCCAGTTCATGCGTCCGGACGCCTCCTATGACGAGGGCTTCTGGGTGCGCGAGGCTGAGTTCGCCGCGTCCAACCCCAACAACGTCAACAGCCCCCTGGCCGGCTTCAACCTGAACATGGACGACATCAACATCGAGATCGCCGAGCGCGACCAGATCTTCGGCGACGCGAACAAGCTGCTGGACGTCGGCATGGTTGACGACGTCGAAGCCGCCGTGAAGGATCTGCAGGACAAGCAGATCGAAGCGCACCGCGAGCGCGTGCTCGAAGAGGCGCAGCGTCAGATCGACGAATATTTGGGCAAGTAATTCCAAAACAGAACCGTGCCGGCGGCGCGCACAGCGCCGTCGGCATTTCATATTAAGGCATTAAAGGAGGCGCAAACATGGGCTTTGGGGCGCTGGATCAATACCTTGACAGCTTCTACGCTGAAAAAAACATACCCGGGCTGGCCTGCGTCATCTACAGGCACGGCCAGCTCGTTCACGTACACTGCGCCGGTTTCGCCGACGTGGAGAAGGGCGTGCCCTTTACCACGGATACGCTCGTGAACATCTATTCCGCGTCGAAAATCAGCACCTGCGCGGCGGGCATGCGCCTGGTCGAGCGCGGGCTGTTAAACCTCGACGCGCCCGTGTCCGACTATCTTCCGGAATTCGCGGCTCCAAGGGTCGCCCTGCCGGAGGGCGGCAGCGCGCCGGCAAAGAACGTCATGCGCGTCAGGCATCTGTTCTCCATGTCCGCGGGCCTGTCCTACGATATGGACCTTCCCGCGCTCAAAGAGGTCAGGTCGTCTGGCGCGCCGACCACCCGCGAGGTCGTCCGCGCGCTCGCCAAAGAGCCTCTGCTGTTCGAACCCGGGACGCATTACAAGTACAGCATGTGCCACGACGTCCTGGGCGCGGTGATCGAAGAGGTCGAAGGCGCGTCGCTCGGTGAGGCGCTAAGGCGCGAGGTGTTCGATCCCCTCGGCATGAGCGATACGGCCTTTCACCTGTCAGACGCGGCGCGCCCCCGCCTCGCGCCGGAGTACCACGGCTTCGACGTCGCGAAGGGCCGGGCCAGAGAGGTCATCCTGAAGGAGGGCATGGACATGGGCATGGGCCCGCGCTATGAGAGCGGCGGAGGTGGCCTGATCTCCTGCGCGCGCGACTACGGCGTCCTGGCGGCCGCGCTGGCCAACGGCGGCGTCGCCCCCAACGGCGCGCGCCTGTTAAAGCCCGAGACCATCGACCTCATGCGAACGAACCAGCTCCCCGAGGCCGCCATGCCGGATTTTGAGGCGATGGGTGGCTGGAGCAAGGTCGGTTACGGCTACGGCCTCGGCGTACGCACGCTCGTCGACCGCGAGCGCAACCACTCATTGAGCGAAAACGGCGAATTCGGCTGGGACGGCGCGCTGGGGTGCTATCTGCTGGCCGATCCGGCCCGGGGCGTGGGCCTTTTCTACGCCCAGCACGAGGCCGGCTCCCAGTGGTGGACCTGGCACGGCACGATCCGCAACCTGGCCTATGCCGGCATACTGGGCGGCGAATGACAAAAGCCCGCCAGGAAGGCTGCGACAGTCATCGCCTGACGGATCATATTGCAGGACAAATTCATCGTTGAATTTCGGGTCGAATTCTGGTATAATTCCACAATGAAGGGAGTTGATTCTATGCCAAGCATCATACCCGTATCCGATCTGAAAAACTACAGTGACGTATTGAGCCACTGCGACGACGGCATGCCGGTCTACCTCACAAAAAACGGCCGCGGCAAGTATGTCGTGCAGAGCATGGCGGATTACGAAAAACAGCTGGCGACGATCCGACTGCTGTCTGAGCTATCCAGGGGCGTGAAATCCCTGCGCAGGGAAGGCGGTCTGACGATCGACGAGGCTTTCAAAGGACTGGGCGTATGAGCACGGCAAACGTCATCGTCTCCCCGGCGGCGCGAAATGATTTGATTGGGATCCGAGATTACATCAGCGATGAACTGGCTAACCCAGACGCTGCCCTGCGCATCCTGAAACAGCTCCGAAACGGCATCGAAAGCCTCCAAAACATGCCTGAGAGGGGCATGCCGCTAGACGCCATTCTTTCCGTTCACACGGATTATCGCTTCCTGGTATGCGGGAATTACCGGATATTCTACCTTTACGAAGGAAACAGCGTTGAGATCGTCAGAGTGCTGCACAATCTGCAGGATTATATGAGAGCGTTATTCCCATAAATCATGTTGTTCCACCAAAATACTCAGCCCGAACAGGGATCGTCAGAGCGACAACCTGTTCGGGCTGTTATTCGTTTATTGTTCCGGAATCAGCGCACTTATTCTGGCGCCTATCAGTCCCGGGTCAGCTTGCGGATCCAGCGGTAGCTGTTCACTTCGAACACCGCCACGATGCACTTGACCAGCTGGTCGCTCTTCAGGAAGAAGAACACCCACACGGCCGGCAGATGCCAGACGTATTCCGCCAGCAGCGACAGGGTGATGACCATCCCCCACTGGAAGACCAGGTCGTTGTAGAAGACGAATTTCGTGTTCCCGCCGCCGCGGACGATGCCCGTCAGGCACGGGGCCTGATACGCCGAGCCGACGGCCGTGATCGACAGCACCGTCAGAAACGACCGCGCCAGCGCCTTGGCCTCGGGCGAGACGGCGTAAAACCCGATGATGGGCTCCTTGAACAGGTACAGCGCCGCGCCCGTCAGAAGCCCGTTCGCGAGGAAGATGACCTGCAGCGTCCGCACGTATTCGCGGATCCGGGAATGATCCCCGCTGCCCACCACCTTGCCGATGATGACGCCCGCCGCACTCCCTGAGCCGTAAAACACCACCGAGAGGATCGAGAACAGCGTCACGGCGATCGAATTAGCCGCCATCGCCGCGCCGCCCATGTGCCCGAGGATCGAGGTCTGTATGAACTGCGCGATCCCCCAGGACAGGCCCGAGAGGATCACCGGCGTGGCCGCCTTGACGTAGTCCCGCGTGAGGTGCGGCTGCGTCGCAAGCAGCTGATGCGGCCTGATCCTGAGCTTTTTGTCGATCCTCAGCACGTAGTAAAGCGCCACGCAGAGCTCCAGCGCCCGGGCGATCAGCGTCGCGATGGCCGCGCCCTGCACGCCCAGCCGGGGCAGGCCGAAGTGGCCGAAGATCAGCCCATAGTTCAGGGTGATGTTCACGACAAACGCCATCACCGACACCGCCATGCCGATGCGCACGTTCTCCACGCTGCGCATGGTGCTGAGCAGCACCGTCGTCACGCAGTAGATCACGTACGAGAAGCACACAATGCGCAGATACCTGACGCCCTCCTCGAGGACGGGCTCGTCCTTGCACAGGAGCCACAGGATCTCCCGGGAAAAGAAGAACCCGCTCAGCGTGAACAGAAGCCCCGTCGCCAGCGCCACGCGCATGCCAATCCCCGCGATCGCGGGAATGGGCGAAATATCTCTCTTCCCCCAGTACTGGGAGGCCAGCACGACGACGCCTTCGCCGATGCCGGAGACGATCATCTGCAAAAGGAACTGCACCTGATTGGCGCCGGCCGTGCCGGCAAGGGCCGCTTCGCTGTAATTGCCCAGCATGATATTGTCCGCCAGGTTCACGCCGTAGACGATAAGGTTCTGCAGCGCCAGGAACAGGATCATACGGAAAAACTGGGCGTAAAAGCTCCTGTCACGGGTCAAAAAATGTGATTTCAGCATATCTTCAGAAGCATGGTGTGCTGCTCGTCCATCTCCACCACCAGAAGGCCTTCCTTCTCCAGCGCCTTCATCACGTCGCTGAAGCGCTTGAAGCCGATCTGCCTTTCGTCGAAGTTCGGATAGTCAGCCTGGATGGCCGCCTTGAGGATCGAGGGGTTCACCCGCTCGAAGCCGTCCTCCTTGAAGCGGTTCAGCGCGTCCCGGAAGGCGGGCAGCCAGTTGTTGCGGGTCAGCTGCGGCGCGGCCGCCTCCGCCGCGGAATTGACGCCGATCATCAGCGAGGAATCCTCCGTCCACGCGGTGAGGTCGGGGTCGTCCTTCACCACCATCTGGACGAATTTGCCGAAGGTCGCGCAGCCGTAATTGCGCTCGTTGAAATCCGGATGCAGGCGCATGAGCGTGTCCTTGAGGCTGGAAGCATACATCTGATCCTCGTCCTGATCCTGAAGGATCGTCAGAACGAGCTTGCGGATGTCGTCCAGGGTCGGCTCGGCGCTGTGGTCGGCGTCGTCGGCGTCCTTTTTCTTTGAACGCTTGGTCTGCTTGCTCACCGAGGACACGGACTCCAGGAAGATGAATTCGTTGCACGCCTTGATGAAGATCCCGCTGGCCACCTCGCTGCGGGAAATGCCCAGCACGTGCTTGCCCATGGCCTTGAGTTTGCCCACGAGGGGCATGTAGTCGCTGTCACCGGAGACGATGCAGAAGCTGTCGATCAGCGGGTTGGTGTAGGCCACCTCCATCGCGTCGATGACCAGCTGGATGTCCAAATTGTTCTTCTGATTCTTGCCGTACCTGAGAGACGGCACCACGGAGAAGGTATTGGACAGGAGGCATTCCTTCAGGTTTGAGTACCTGTCCGTATAGCCGTAAACCTTTCCAAGGAGGATGTCGCCGCGGATTTTGACCTTTTCAATGATGTTGCTGATAATGGATTCCTTTGCGCCGGCATTCTCCAGATCCACGAACACAGCGAAGTTTGTCGTTCCCATTCTATATTTTCACTCCCATTATAAACCTTTATGAAATAATACCACATTTGCGCCCATGCTGCACGCAAAACCGTGTAATGAAATGATTAGTGAAAAACCAACTCATTGAAAACTTCGCTTGCAACTAAGCGTACTTTTCAATGACGTTCGGCGCGTCAGCCCTTCTTCTGAAAGGACGGCTTCTCCCCCGGCTGCCAGGTGATGACGCCCGTGCTGCCCTGCACCTCGCCCTTTTCGATCATCAGTTTGACGATCTTTTCGGTGAGGGCGGGCCCGCCCTGCCTTTCCAGGGCATTTTTCCACAGGGTCAGGCCGCAGCCCTCCTTCCACCGGCTGCAGGAAAAGGCCTTGCTGTTTTCGGTCACATGGCCCTTCTGACAGAGCGGACATGCGATGTCCAAGTCCCTGACGGCGGGCGTCTTTTTCCGTCCGCCGCGGGTCTTTTTTGCCTCGCGGTCGAACGCGACGTCCGTCTCGTCGGTCTTGCAGCGATCGACGAGAAAGTCGGTGAACCGGCCAATCCCCTCCATAAAGCGCTGTCCCTGAGCGGCGATGGCGCTTTTATCCTTTTCCCGCGCGATGAGCGCCAGCGCCTTCTCCCACTGCCCCGTCATGATGGGCGAGGTCAGCTCCTCGGGCGCGACGGCGATCAGCCTCTCCCCCTTCTCCGTGGCGCGGATGGCCTTGCCCCGGCGCGCGGCGTACCCCACCTTGATGAGGCGTTCGATGATCGCCGCCCGCGTCGCGGGGGTGCCGAGGCCGCTGTCCCTCATGCTCTCGCGGAGGGCCTCGTCGTCGAGCGTGCGGCCTGCGTCCTCCATGGCCTTCAAAAGGCTCGCGTCGGTGTGCGGGGCGGGGGGCTTGGTCTTGCCGGGCTTCAGCGCGGCCTTTTTGACCGTGCGCTCCGTTCCCACGGGCAGATCCGGCAGGCAGACGTCCTTCTCCTCGCCCTTTTTTGCGTCGCTCTCGCCCCGATAGACGGCCTTCCAGCCCTCCTTAAGGGGAACGCTCCCCGTCGAGCGGAAGTCGTGCGCCCCGACCCGCGTGGTCACGCGCGCGGACTCGTACTCGTAGTCCGGGTAGTGCGCCGCAATCAGCCGCTTCGCGATCAGGTCGAACACCTTCCGCTCCACGTCCGTGAGCCGGTTCAGCGCGTCGTAATGACCCGTCGGCGCGAGGGCGTGGTGGTCTGAGACCTTCCTGTCGTTGTACACGCGCCCGGTGACGGGGAGCTTTTCAAGCCGCTTTAACGGCTCGCACAGGGGCTTCCACGGCTCGGGCAGGGTCTCTATGACCTTTTTGATCCGGGGGATCATGTCGTGCGTGAGATACCGGCTGTCCGTCCTCGGATAGGTGATGAGCTTGTGCTTTTCGTAGAGGGCCTGGGCGATGTCCAGCGTCTTCGCGGCGGACAGGCCGAACTTCGCGTTCGCGTCCCGCTGCAGGGACGTCAGGTCATAGAGGAGCGGCGGCGGCGTGCGCATCTTCTCGCGGACGGACTCGGTGACGCGGCCGGTCTTTCCCTTGACCTCCTCGGCGATCGCGCGGGCCTTCGCCTCGTCGAAGCAGCGCAGCTCCCGGCTCTCGGGATCCATCCACAGGCCCGTGTAATCCCCGAAGTCGGCGCAGATCTCCCAGTAGTCCCGGGGCGTAAAGGCTCGGATCTCCTGATCGCGCCTGACCAGCAGCGAGAGCGTCGGCGTCTGCACCCGCCCCACGGACAGGAGCGCGTCGTACCGAAGGCTGTAGGCGCGGGAGGCGTTCATCCCCACGAGCCAGTCCGCCTCGCTGCGGCATCGGGCGCTCTCATACAGGCCGTCGTAGGCGCTGTCCGGCTTGATGGCGGCGAATCCCTCGCGGATGGCGCTGTCGGTCATCGAGGAGATCCACAGCCGATCCACGGGCTTTTTGCACTTGCACTGGTCGTAGATATAGCGGAAGATGAGCTCGCCCTCGCGCCCGGAGTCCGTCGCGCAGACGATCCGGTCGATCTCCGCGCCGTTCATCAGCTTTTTCAGCACGCTGAACTGCGCTTTCGTCTTCGGGATGACCTTGGTCTTCAGGGCCGCGGGCTTCATCGGCAGGGCGTCCATGGACCACTTCTTCCACTCGGGGTTCAGCTCCTCCGGCTCGCACAGGGTCACCAGATGCCCGATGGCCCAGCTGACCACGTATTCTTCGCCGTCGAGATATCCCTCGCCCTTGCCCTTCACCCCCAGCACCCGAGCGATGTCCCGCCCCACGGAGGGCTTTTCCGCCACCACAAGCGTCTTACCCATGATCCACCTCTGACATACTTTTTTACGAATGGCCCGGCGTTTCGATCTGATACCTCTTCAGCAGGAAGACGGTGACGGCCGGCACGACGATCTGCGCGAGCGCCCAGAAGAGCACCAGCACCTGCACGTTGCAAAAGTGCATCCCCAGCACCGCGAGATCGAGATCCGGATTCCGCTGAATGAACGCCGTGCCCAGCGAGACGCCCAGAAACGAGCCCAGACTGGCGACGATTGTGCTGAAGGATATGAAGTTGCTCTGATTTTCCCGGGGCGCGTTCAGAAAGGGCAGGTTCAGGGCCGCCACGTTGGCCGTCGCGCCGAGCCAGTGCTGAACGAGCCGTACGATCGGCATCAGCACCCATACGTTCGAGGCGTTGACGCAGGCGTACGCGATCGTCGTCGGAAACTGCAAAAACGTATACAGGGCGAAGGCCCTGCACCATCCGAGGCGCTGGATACTGCGCTGAGACGACCGGGCGAATATGCTCATGAACACCGGGTACATGAAGTTTATGGCCTGCACGAAGGTAAAGGAAACGCCCACGTCGTTGAGCAGGTACGCGTTCAGCGCGCCGGCTGAAACATTCTGCCCGACGTTGTACAGCAGCACGATCAGCATGGTCAGGCGGAACTTCCGATGGCGCAGCGGCCTCGTGAAGATGTCGGTCAGCCTGGGTCGATCCGTCTGCGGATAGGGAAATTCCTTTGGCAGCGCCAGCAGAACCGCCTCCGTCAGGCCCAGGACGAGGGCGGCGTACCTCAGCGCCACGACCACCGTGTACTCGTAGGGCGACCCCGTCAGCCTGTCCGCGACCAGCGCGCCGACGAGCCCCAGGCCCAGGCCGCAATAACTGCCGATGCGCGTCGAGCTGGCAAAATACCCGGTTCGGAAACCGCCGGGGATAAAGTTCAGATGCCAGACTGTATACCCGCTCGTACACAGGGTGTTGATGACGTTCGCGGCGAACATCAGGACGACAAAGGCCCAAACGCGCGCGTTTGGGTCGCTGATTGCGTACGGAACCAGCGTCACGCACAGCAGGCTGAGCGTGTAATAGGCCGCGCGCGCCCCCAGCAGCAGGAACCGCCGCCGGGGGTATCTCTCCAGGATATACGGCGAAAACACCGCCACCATGTTCGACAGGAACGGTATCGCCGTCACGATGCCGATGTTGACGAGATTGATCCCGTTGTGCAGGAGGAAACTGGTGTAAAACAGGCTGCCCGTCAGCCACGAGATCACGTTCTGCGCCACCACGCTGAACAGCATGGCGCAGCGCCCCGCGCCCATCTCGTCGTCGAGGTGATACAGGGCGCCTAAGGTTGTGTTTTTCCGGAACAAGCGCATATCGGACCGACCCTCTCAGAATCGGGTTTATATCAACAGGTTCGATTGCGATTTTAACACCCGCCGCCTGTCCGTGTCAATGACGAAGGGCATGTATTTCAGCCCGCCCGTCGCCTTAGGCGTTCAAGCAGTGGATGACGGACGGGTCGATGTGCGCAAGGTCGGGCGAGCCCGTGCGCACCATCATGGCCTTCAGCTCGCCGGTCATCGCGCGCAGGGTCTCGGCCATGCCCGCGGGGCCCTCCTGCTCGAGCGGCTGCATCAGCGGACGGCCCACGGACACGGCCGTCGCGCCGAGCGCCAGCGCCTTGAACGCGTCGAAGCCGTCCTGTATGCCGCCGTCCGCGACCAGGACGAACTCGTCCCCCACGGCCCTGCGGATGTCGGGCAGCAGCTTGACCGGCGGCACGGCCCAGCGCATCAGCGCGTTGTGATGGCTGAGGATGACGCCCGCGCAGCCGATGTCCTGACAGGTCAGGGCGTCGCGCACGCTCAGCGCGCCCTTGACGATAAAGGGCAGCTTCGTACTCGCCACATATCCGCGCAGCTCTTCCAGGGTCGGCAGCTTCATCTGATAGCCGGCCACGAAGGAATCCGCGTCGTCCCGCACATTGACGGCGTGCTCCACGTCCATGCCCACGGCGATGGCGCCGTTTTCCTCGGCGCAGGCGATGCGCGCAAGGATCTCATCCGGGTCTGCGTAGGGCTTGACGATTTTGATGACCTTCGCGCCCGTCGCGAGGACCGCTTTCAGCTCGTCGCAGCCGCCCATGCCGACGAAGCAGGCCGCGCCGGCCTCCGCCGCGCCTCGGGCGAAGGCGTCCATGCCCGGCTTCAGATGACTGAGCGCGCCGGTCGTGATGGGGGTATCGAATTCGTGACCGAACAGGTTCAGGCGTGCGTCGGGGTGACGGGCGCCGATGATGCGGCCCTCGACCACCAGGCTGTCCAGATACCGCCGGTTCAGCGCGATGGAGTCGCCGGAAAGGGGATGTTCGTTCGCCATGTTTGTGCCTCCTTTTTATATGTCGTCATGTGCCGCGCCGGGCCGTTTACCCCGCGCGGGTATCGTCTGTCATCCGTCCGTCAGGTCTTCCCGGCCTTTTTCAGGAAGGCGTACGCCGCTTCGATGATCCGCCTGTGCCCGGCGTGCGGGAAACAGCGCAGCGCCTCGTCATAGGGCAAAAGCATGATCTTTTTGATCTCGCCCTCACGGGGAACGAGCTCCTCATCGCCGAACTCCGCCAGGAAGTACGTCACGCGCTTGCGCGTTCCGGGCTTTTCCCCGAGGTCGTACTCGTCCGTCTCGCGGAAACCGTCGATAAAGGTCGGGCGCAGGCCCGTCTCTTCGAAGACCTCGCGCCGGGCCGTCTCGATTTCCGTCTCTTCGCCCTCCATATGTCCTTTAGGGTAGCTATAAGCGCCGCCCATCTCCTGCACGATCACAAATCGGAGCTCTCCGTCCCTTCGGGTGTAGACCACCGCTCCGCAAGAATATTCCCAGTTCATAAACGACTCCTTTCACGGCGTCGGCGCCGCACACGATTTCCGCTTTTTATACCATCATACCTTTCATACGCGGTTTTGTCAAAGCTTTTTCACGCAATTTGACGCCTGCGCTGAAGGCGAAATATATCAACACCTGGAAAAAGAACGCGGCAAATCCAGGATCCAATCCCGAATTTGCCGCGTTTTTGATGTTTCAGTCATATCGTGGTGAAATATTGGCTATCGCCCCGGGCATCGTGTCATGCCATGTTCTTGTCAACCCCGTGAAGGCAAAGACTGCAAGGCTGATGCAAATCAATCGAAAGAAAGAGGAGCAATTCCCTCGGAATCACTCCCCAGAAAGCCCAGCGCAGCTGGGATTTCACTTCCCGAAATACCGCTTCAGCAAGCCTTTGAAAGCTTTGCCATGCAGGGATTCCCATACTGCAGGTTCGCGTTCACGACATATGGAGTTACCGCTGCACCACGCAGAATGGATTCCCGTCGGGATCCTGCAGCACAACATAGTCTGCGTCAGGAGGATAGATCCAGTCCTTTCTCGTTGCGCCGAGAGCCAGCAGGCGCTCAACCTCCTGCGTCTGATCGTCGGTGAAAAGATCGATATGATGACGTTTTGCCTTGGGCGAACTGATTTTGTTAAGGGAAAGCTGAATGCCTATTCCCTCCCTGGGAATCAGAATCGCCCAGTCGTCAGACGCAGGGTATTTAAGCTTGTAGTCAAGCGCTTCACTCCAAAACGCGACTGCGCGGGAGACATCAACGACACCCCAGACTACAGAACCGATCTCTATCATGGAATCACCCCGCTTACTTCCCGAAGTACCTCTTCAGCAGCCCCGCGAACGCCTTGCCGTGACGGGCTTCGTCCCTCGCCATCTCATGAACGGTGTCGTGGATGGCGTCCAGGTTCAGGGCCTTGGCGCGCTTGGCCAGATCGGTCTTGCCGGTGGTGGCGCCGTTCTCGGCTTCCACGCGCATCTTGAGGTTCTTCTCGGTGGAGTCGGTGACGACCTCGCCCAGCAGCTCGGCAAACTTCGCGGCGTGCTCGGCCTCTTCGAAAGCGGCGGTCTTCCAGTACTCGGCGATCTCCGGATAGCCTTCGCGCGCGGCGACGCGGCTCATGGCCAGGTACATGCCCACCTCGGAGCACTCGCCCGTGAAGTTGGAGCGCAGATCGGCGATGATGTCTTCCGGCGCGCCCTGCGCCACGCCGACCACATGTTCGGCCGCCCAGGTCATTTCGCCGTCCTGCTTGTTGAACTTGGAAGCGGGTGCTTTGCACACCGGGCACTTTTCAGGCGCTTCGTCGCCTTCGTAAACGTAACCGCACACAGAACATACCCATTTTGCCATAATCATATTCCTCCGTTCGATATATTGATCGTAGCCGCCGTATCAGCGGCCCAATTCATAGATAGTATACCATATCTGCATGCTCAAAACAACCAGTTGTCCGAAAATGATAAACTTTAATGGATGACGGCATTCTCTCTTATAGTAAGTTGTGACTAATTATATATAACGCGGCCCGAGGACAATTATCTTTCGCCAGCCGCCGGGCCCGAGACCAGTGCGGCGGGCGTCCGCGCTCTCCGCGGCGCGAGCACGAATTCCGCTGCCTTCTTTTCAATTTTCATCTTTTCAAACACCCGCTGAAATGCTACAATAATCGGAGGAAATAAGATCAGCATCGCGAGGTCGGAGACATGAGCCGGATCATTGCCATATCGAATCAGAAGGGCGGCGTCGGAAAGACGACCACCGCGGTCAACCTGGCCGCCGCCGTCGCCGAACAGGGGAAGCGCGTCCTCCTCGTGGACATCGACCCGCAGGGCAACGCCACCAGCGGTCTGGGCCTGAATGCCGGAGGTGCGCGGTCGGTTTACGACGTGCTCCTGGGCGAGTGTCCGGCCCGCGAGGCCGTGACGCCCACGCGCTACTGGGCACTGAGCGTCATCCCCTCGTCCATCGAGCTGGCCGGCGCGGAGATCGAGCTGGTGTCCATGACGGGCCGCGAGACGCTCCTGCGCGGCGCGCTGACGCCCCTCAGAGAAGAGTTCGACTACATATTCATAGACTGCCCGCCCTCCCTGAGCCTTTTGACGCTCAACGCCATGACGGCGGCGGACAGCGTGCTCATCCCCATTCAGTGCGAATACTATGCGCTGGAGGGCGTCGGGCAGCTGATGAACACCCTTCAGCTGGTGAAAAAGCGCCTCAACCCCGGCCTCGAGATCGAGGGCGTCGTGCTGACCATGCTGGACGGGCGGACGAACCTAGGCCTTCAGGTGGTTCAGGAGGTCAAAAAGTATTTCAAGAGCCGCGTTTACGGGGCCATAATCCCCAGAAACGTGCGCCTGAGCGAAGCGCCGAGCCACGGCATGCCCATCAACGCGTACGACCCCCGCTGCACCGGCGCGGACGCCTACCGCAGGCTGGCGGAGCAGTTCGTCGACTGGAACAGCTGAGCGCGCAGAGTGAAGTTGACGGGGCTGGGTGACGGCGAAACGAGGCTCCCCTGCTAAGGGGAGCTGTCAGCGGAGCTGACTGAGGGGTCGGACTCCCCACCACCGCTCACGCGGTCCCCCTCCCCGCTTTCGCAGGGAGGCTGGGGTTTGTAACGCGCCAAAAGGCGCCCCACCGAAGTGGGGAGCTGTCGGCGAAGCCAACTGAGGGGAATCCCGAGTCTTTCGCTTACGACTTCTTCCGGCGTAGAGCGAAGAGTGACATTAAACGCCCGTAAGGGCTATCGCGCTCCTGATATCTATGGAGGTTGAAACATATATGTCAAAGATGAAACCCGGCCTGGGACGCGGCCTTGGCGCGCTTCTGGGCGACTTCGACGAGAACCTTGAGCCCGTCTCCCCCGCCGAGAGCGAGGAAAGCCGTCCCGCAGAGGACGCCGTCGTCTCCCTGAAGATCAGCGACATCGACCCCAACCGCGAGCAGCCGCGCAAGAGCTTTGACAACGCGGCCCTTCTGGAGCTGGCGGATTCGATCCGCGCCGTGGGCGTACTGCAGCCCATCCTCGTGTCGAGGAACGGGAGCCGGTACGTCATCATCGCCGGAGAGCGGCGCTGGCGGGCGGCGCGCATGGCGGAGCTTACCGAGATACCGGCCATCGTCCGTGACTGGGACGAAACCCGCCGCCTGGAGGCCGCCCTGGTGGAAAACCTGCAGCGCGACGACCTCAACCCCCTCGAGGAGGCCATGGGCGTACAGAAGCTCATGGACGAGTGCGGCCTGACGCAGGATCTGGCGGCGCAGCGCATCGGCAAGAGCCGCCCCGCCGTCGCCAACAGCCTGCGCCTTCTGACCCTGCCGTCCGGGATTCAGGACATGATCCGTGACGGACGGCTCTCAGCCGGCCACGGGCGGGCGCTGGTCAGCGTGGACCGCGCCAACCAGGCGCGCCTGGCGCAGCTGTGCGTCGCGCAGGGCTGGTCGGTGCGGCAGCTGGAGCGCGCCTGCCAGAACGCCGGCAAGGGCGAAAAGTCCAAGCCCGCCCCCAAGCTCCCACGCGACCCCGAGTTCAAGCGCCTGGAGCGCATGGCCCGCGACGTCTTCGGCACGAAGGCCGAGCTCACCGGCGACGAGACGAAGGGCAAGCTCATCGTCCACTACCAGACGGCGGAAGACCTGCAGAGGATCTGGGATCTTCTGGAGTTCATGCAGCAGAACGAGACGTGAGCTAAAGCGGTATGACATGATCGATAGGAGGTCATTGATGATGACGGTCAACGACACCTTAGATATGCGCCGGTTCCCGGTTACAGTACAGACAAAATGCAAAAACATAGACAGAATCTATCCGTTGAAACAGGATCAGGTGGCGCGTATCTTTAACTGCGCCAGCCATTTCCCGATCATCACGAGAATTACCGTCTTCGGCAGCAGTGTCACGCCGAAATGTCATATCGACAGCGACATCGATCTGTGTATCGACGCGGATACGTCTGACGGTCTGAAGGTGTTTGAAATGCAGAAAGCCATAGGTGACTTGTGCGATTGGAACTGCGATATACTGATGGCTTCAAGCATCGGGAAGGCCCTGCGGGAAACGATCGGCAAGGAAGGGGTGATTATCTATGAGCAATCTGCTTAAAAGAGCCAGAACGGACATTGAGATCGCCCGGACGCTCATGTCTCCCCGCGGCAATCCTGAAAATGATTCATTGATTACGGCTCAAGCGGCTTATCATATTCAACAAGGCATAGAAAAATCGCTCAAATACCAAATTGAAATGAGCGGAAAACCATACAGGAAGATCCATAATCTGACGGGTTTGATCATTGACGCCGAACTGACGGGCATCGTCATCTCGGATGAATTAAAAGCCATGGCTTATTTGATAACGGACTGGGAAGCGTCCAGTCGTTACAACGATGATTTTGAAGTCAGCCTTACAGATATGGAAAAGGCCATAAGACTATACGAAGAATTGGAAACTCAAATCCTGCATCACCTTGAAACGGCTCTCGAGAAAGAAACGAAATGACAAATAGAACTTACAGCAAAGGATAAATGATTCCATGACATTCAGAAAAGGCCTGCGCGACGGCCTGCCCATCGGCCTGGGGTATCTGTCCGTGTCGTTCGCCTTCGGCATGATGGCCGTGCGGGCGGGGTTTACCGTGGCGCAGGCCGTGTTCATCTCCGCCACCAACGTCACCTCGGCGGGGCAGTTCGCCGGACTGACGCTGATCAGCGCGGGCGCGTCCATGTACGAGCTCGGGCTGACGCAGTTCGTCATCAACCTGCGCTACGCGCTGATGTCCCTCTCCCTCTCGCAGAAGCTGGACAACAGCATGACGACCCTGCACCGCATGCTGTTCGCCTTCTGCAACACGGACGAGGTCTTCGCCGTCGCCTCGGGACAGAAGGGCCTGGTCGGACGGCGATACCTGTACGGGCTCATCACCCTGCCGATCGCCGGGTGGGTGCTCGGCACGCTGCTGGGGGCGGCGGCAGGCACGCTCCTGCCGGAGCTGATCATCAACGCCCTGGGCGTGGCCATCTACGGCATGTTCATCGCCATCGTGATTCCCCCGGCCAAAAACGACCGGGCTGTGCGCGTCGCAGCCGTCGCCGCAGCAGCGCTCAGCTGCGTCCTGTACTACGCGCCCGGGCTTAAAAACATCTCGAGCGGGTTCTCGATCATCATCTGCGCGGTGGCCGTGTCGGCCTTCTGCGCGTGGCGCTTTCCCATCCGCGTGGACGAAAAGGAGGACGCTGCCCCATGACCTGGCGCTATATACTGCCTTACGTGCTGGTCATGGCGGGCGTAACCTACCTGATCCGCATGCTGCCCCTGGCCGCGCTCAGGAAGCGCATCAAAAACCGGTTTTTCCTGTCGCTTCTCTACTATGTCCCCTACGCCGTGCTGAGCGCCATGACGTTCCCCGCCGTGTTCTACGCGACGGGCAGCGTGCTGGCCGGCGGCGCGGCGGTGGCGGTGGCGCTCGTCCTGGCCTGGAAGGAGCAGTCCCTCCTGACCGTGGCCGTGGCGGCATCCGTCGGCGCGCTGATCGTCCTGGCCATCGGCGGCTGATAAGCCGCTTGCGTTTCTTGGGAGATGTCCCGCCGGCCGCAAACCGGCTCCCCGCGGAGGACGAAGCGAGTGTTTAACCTCGCCCACCCCTCCGAAAACGCTGCCATCTCCCAGAGACGATACGTATCAAACCCATGAAGAAAGGAGGCTCATTCGTTGGAGAAAAAACTCAGTGTCCTGTTCGATTACCAGAAATACAGTAAAAACGCGCATCTTCAGGCCGTGATCGACCGCGTGCACGCGCGCTATCCCTCCCGGCAGCTGAGTGATGACGAGGCGGAATTCGTAGCCGCGGCGGGGCGGCCGAATTCTGCGCCAGAGCGCGATCCTTCGCTCAAGTCAAAAGATGACACCCTCTGAATGGGAAAGCGTCTATAACGAATATAAGAGCCGCGTAATGGGGTACATCGCCGCCCGGGTGCAGCGCCGTGCGGACGCCGAGGACCTCTGCGCCGACGTGTTCGAAAAGATATACCGCCGCTTTGACGCCTATGACAGCGAAAAGGCGGCTCTCGGCACATGGATCTTTACCATCGCCCGAAATACCGTCATCGATTACTTCCGCAAAAGCAAACCATCGGAAGAGCTGGACGACAACATGGCCGACGACAAAGAGGTCGACGACCGGCTCCTCGACGGAGAAACGCTGGACGAGCTGGCCGCGGCCCTTCAACAGCTGCCGCAGGAGCTGCAGGACATCGTGGTCCTCGTCTATTACGACGGCAAGCCCCTGACCGAGGTCGCCCGTATGATGCGCCTGAGCTACGGCGCCGTCAAGCTCCGGCACCAGAAGGCGCTCATGCTGCTGAGAGGATTCTTGTGTGAATAGCCCTGTGTCTGAAAGTGGGAGGAGGCGTTTTTATGGATAAGATTCGCATCGGCGTCCTGGGAGGATACCGCGGCACAAGCATGATCAACTACTGCCGCGCCGCCGAGGACGCGCAGGTCGTGGCCATCTGCGACAAGAGCGACGAGGTGCTCGCCCGCCAGCGGGAAGCGCTGGCCGACGATTCGATCACGTACTACAAGTCCTTCGACGAGTTCATCAACCATCCGATGGACGCGGTCGTCCTGGCCAACTACGCCAACGAGCACGCGCCCTTCGCCATCCGGTGCCTGAAAAAGGGGCTGCACGTCTTCAGCGAAGTGCTCCCCTGCCAGACGATGAAGGAGGCCGTCGAGCTCATCGAGGCGGTCGAGGCGTCCGGCAAGGTCTACGCCTACGGCGAGAACTACTGCTACATGCCCGGCCCCCGGGAGATGCGGCGGCTGTACCGGGCCGGCGAGATCGGCGAGATCGAGTACGGCGAGGGCGAGTACGTGCACAACTGCGAGTCCATCTGGCCGTCGATCACCTACGGCGAGCGGGATCACTGGCGCAACAACATGTACGCCACCTTCTACTGCACCCATTCCCTGGGGCCGCTCGTTCACATCACGGGCAAGCGCCCCGTCAAGGTCGTGGGCTTCGAGGGCCCGATGACGACCCGGGGCTGGCGCGTGGGCCGCAAGAGCGGCCAGTTCGGCAGGGAAATGGTGACGATGGAGAACGGCTGCATCTTCAAGAGCATCCACGGAGACCTGTACAAGAACTCCATCTGGTACACCGTCTACGGCGGGAAGGGCCGCATGGAAACGGCGCGCGAGGACGCCGAAGCCGGCGGCGTCGGCCGGATCTACGTCAACAAGGATCAGGCGGACGGCGCGTACGGCACCGCGGAGCTGACGTCCTACACCCCCGCCGAGGATCCGCGCATGGCGGCCTTCGGGCACGGCGGAAGCGACTTCTGCACGATGTTCGAGTTCTGCCGCGCGATCCGGGGCGATGCGGACGCGGAGATCATCGACGTGTACGAGGCGATGGACATGTTCCTTCCCGGGATGTTCGCCTACCGTTCGATCCTGGCGGGCGGCGCGCCCATGGACATCCCGAACCTGAGAGATCCCGCCGAGCGCGCGCGCTGGCGCGGCGACACCGCCTGCACCGACCCCGCCGTCGCGGGAGACATGCTCCTGCCCACCTTCTCACGCGGCAACCCGGACATCTCCGACGAGGTGTACGCGCGCGTGGCCCAGCAGTGGGAACGTGAGAAGAACGGCGAATACGTGAAGGCCGTGCAGAATCAGGGTCGGAAAAAAGAGAAATAACGCAAATTGCAGAACGCGCCCGGCTGGCATGACCAGCCGGGCGCGCGATGTTGTCGGACACAACTTATGTTTTCAGCTGCGAATCCGGCATTAAAGGCGGCTCACACTGTTCCACGATCACGATCCGCTTGCCGCCGCTGATGCGGACAGCTTCCTCAATGGGCATTTCGGGGCACGGATTCAGGTAGATGATCTGATCCGGTCGAAGCCCTTCCACATAGTATTTGAGGTCGCCCGCCGCCCGGTCGTTGAGCTGAACGACCTTCAGGGCGGGCATGTCCCGGAAGACTTTGATGTGCTGAGTATGTCCACCGCACAGGTGGATCATGCCGCCAAGGGGGTAATCCGCCAGCAGGGCATTGTCCAGTGGCATGATGAACTCCCTGTACATATCCGCCGACAGCAGCTGCGTCGTGCAGCCGCACAGCTGCCCATGCCCAGGAGGCTGAGTACGGGTGACTGCTACCGTCCCCTGTAGCTGGCGATAAGGTATATGTTCGCGGTACCATTTGTGCAGCGTTCGGATCAAGGTGATGATGACGTCCAGGTCGTGGCGGGCCGCCTCTTCGTCCTCCATCATGGCGATCAGCGCTTCCTGTCCGTACAGGTTGACGATGATATTCAGGGGACTGGAAAGGATCGGCATTCCGAATAGCGGCAGACTGACGTCCGCGTCAATGAACGCCTCCGCGGCGCGCTTGGCCAGCTGCCACGCTTCGCTTTTGTCAAGATCTGGCATTTCTAGCTCGCCAATGGGCGTTTTCAGGTATTCCGCGTTCCATTGACCCGCCTTGTAATACACTTTTGCCCCAAGTATATGATCGATGAAGTGGACGCCGTACAGATTGTATTCCACGCACAGAGGCGCAAAACGCGCTGTGAGCGGCTCCCGCATCAGAGCCAAGCGCTCCAAAGACTCCTCGATATATGATTCCGGCTCCAGATAGCTGCGCCTGTTCAACCGGATCAGAGTTCGGTCGCCAATTCTCGATACGGCCTTTGCGGAAGACATCATGTCCGCGAGATATCGGCAGCGTCTGAGGGCTTCGCTCCCGTCGTACAGGTTCAGAGCATCCAGCGTCCCGCGCACCTCGTTCGTCAGTCCTTCAGCGTCGACGCTGAACTCTTCCTCACAGGCGCCCATGGGTGACGCGGACACGCCAAACATCGTAAAGACTTGCCTCTCGTCGATGGATTCAGGCCGCCCTTCGAACAGATTCGTCATCCTTCGGAACATTTCATCCCGCCTATGCAGACGTTCAGGGTCGTTCAATCTCTCATGCGCGTAACGGGAAAGCACGTTCAGATCACTCTCCTGTCATCCAATCGTTTCAGTATCATTATAACCAACGCGGGGTCCTTTCGGCAAGCGAAAGAACCCCTTTTCTTGCTGCTTCTCGGGATCCGCCTGCGGCGGATTCCCTTCCATCAGGCTTATTTGCCAAAGTAGTAGATCTGGTTCACTTCAACATACCGTTCAAGGCCCATGGCCTCCAGCTCGGCTTTATAAGCCTCCCATACCGCGTCGTCATTGACGTCCTTGACGCCCAGCACAAACTCGGTGTTGCACATCTTGACGTACTCGTTGAACAGGATGGACTGCTCGTTGCGCTCGATGATCAGGTCCTCGTCGGCGCACCAGCTCACCTGGGGCAGGCCGATAAACGTGTAGTACGGCTCATAGGTCGTATGGCCCCTGTAATGCGTCCAGGCATACCAGCCGTACACGTCCGTCTCACTGTAGCGCAGCTCAATGGAATCGTAAACAGGACCCGGGCCGGGAGCGCCCCAGAACGTGTTCTGCATAGCGCCGCTGTTGAAGGTCAGCACGCGAGAAGGCACAGATCCATTGACGGCCGGATCATCCGACCAGACGAAGGTGCCGCCATCCTCCAGTTTGCCCTCAAAGCCCCAGAAGTGGGTCTCTCCGCCTTCGCCGCCCAGCAGGAAGTCGCAGAATTCAAAGGCTACCTCGGGATGCTCGCAGGTGGTGGTGATTGCCGTGTTCAGGCTCACCTGCATATTGCCAGCATAATTCGCCTGTCTGAGGCCCGTGGGACCCTCCAGCGGCTCATAGGGCGCGTAGTCCACCAGGGCATCCGGGAACACGTTGCAGTCGATGTACTCGGGGACGTGCGCCGCCGGGAACGCGCCGATGGTAACGTCCTTCGGATCGGTCACGGTAATACGGGGCTTCATCTGATCGATGTCCTGAACGTAGGTCGCCTCGTCGATCAGGCCTTCGCTGTACAGCCGATTGGCGTACTTCAGGCCCTCTCTGTACTCGTCGGTGTTGGCGATGAAGCTCACGGTGTCATCCTTCGCCACCAGGAAATTCCCATTCCAAAGCTGATAGGGGTTCATCAGGAAGGCGAGGGGATCGCCGGACCAGGCGGAACTGACGCCCACGATGGGCATCTCGTCAGAGGCGTCGCCGTTGCCGTTCATGTCGTTGTCACGGAAATAGATGAGCATCTGTTCAAACTCATCCGTGGTCACGGGCTTTTCACTGCCAGTGGCATCCATGTACTGCTGGACCCAGGGTTCATAAACCCACATCTTGTCGGTGCAGTACATATGCACGCCAACGTCGGAATAGAAGAAGGTGTAAATGCTGCCGTCTTCAGCCGTCACAGAGTTTCTGACAAGGTCTTCCTTCTCAAGGATATCCTTGTAGTAAACGCTGTTGTTCTCAATCAGGTCGTTGAGCCTGAGGAAGATGCCGTTGTTGGCGTAGAGAAGTGCCTGATCAGCGGAGAATCCCTTGAAGTAAATGTCAGGATACGTGCCGGAGGATATGGTCAGATTGAACTTGGTCTCTGCCTCCGTGGGTACGTGGATCCACGTCACATCGACACCCGTCTTCTCTTCAAGCCAGAGAGACAGCGTATTGGTGTCCATGTCAGTCACTGTCTCGGCGCCCGCAACCCAGATCGACAGAGTTGTCGGCTCCGACACCAGGGGCAGCTCATACGCCATGGCAGGAGCGCACATCGCGATGGCGAGAACGAAAACCAACAAAAGCGTCAGTTTCTTCATGGGAAAAGACCTCCTTATAAAATAATCTATAGCAACCGGCCTGGGCCGGCTCCTATCCTTTCACGGCACCCACCATGACGCCCTTGACAAAGAATTTCTGCACAAAGGGATACAACACCATGACGGGCACAGAGCTGACAATGATGAGGGAATACTTCATGACCTGCTTTCGACGCTCAAGAGCGGCCATCTGATCGGCGTTGATCATCACATTTGTACCCTGACCGCTCTCGGTCTGATTGAGGACGAGGATCTCACGCAGAAACACGGAAAGCGGCATCTTGCTCCGGGTCGAAAGAAAGATCATTGGGCCAAAGTAGGAATTCCATTGTCCGACAGCCACATACAGCGATATGACCGCGATTATCGGGCCGGACAGCGGCAGCACAATCCTGACCAAGTATCGGAAATCACCGCATCCATCCAGTTTACTCGCTTCGAAAAGATCCTCCGGAATCTGCGTTTTAAAATATGTACGCATCACGATCATATTAAACACAGACAGAGATCCCGGCAGGATCAGAGACCAAATGGTGTCCAGCATCCCAAGATTGCGGATCAGCAAATACAGTGGGATCAACCCACCCGAAAAGTACATGGTAAAAACGCACAGTCCCATGATCCACGGTCCGCCTTTGAAATCCCTGCGGGACAGGGGATACGCGCAGCAGATCGTAACCGCCAGCGAAACAGCCGTTCCCGTAGCCACGTAGAGGAGGGAGTTGCGGTATCCGACGCCAATCAGCGGGTATTCAAACACGGCTTCATACCCTACCATTGAGATCCTTTGCGGCAGGGGCATGATGCTAATCGTGATGGCGTTTCCGCTGAACGAAGCGATGACCACATATAACAGAGGGTAAAACAGTATGACAAAAAACAATGTCAAAAGGCAGAAATTGACGATCAGGAAGATGCGGTCACCCAAGCTCTTTCGGATATGACTCTGTCCCATTCTCATGAACACACCCCCTCACCAGAGTGATTCGCCTGAAAGTTTTTTCGTAACTCCATTGACAATAATCAGCAAGACCAAGTTGATTATCGACGTGAACAGACCGATCGCCGCAGCATAAGAGTACTGCGGAATAGTTCCCTGGAGGCCCTGCTTGTACACATAAGTTGAAATGACCTCGGATACGCTCTTGTTCAGGTTGTTCTGCAACAGATAAATCCTCTCAAAGTCAACGGACATGATCGAACCGGCCCTCATGATCAGGAGGATGCAGAAAGTAGGCAGCACGCCGGGAATATCGATATACCAAATCCGGTGAATAATGTGCGCGCCGTCCATGATGGCCGCCTCGTGCAGTTCCTGGGAGATACCCGACAGCGTAGCGATATAAATGATCGACCCGTATCCCACCGACTGCCAGACGCCCGTCCAGATATATATGCTGTAAAAGTATTCCGGTTTCGCCATGTAATTGACCGGCTCGACGCCGAAAAGACCAAGCACAATATTGAATAACCCCGTCTTCGCGTCCATGAACTGTATGGTCAGACTGGCCATGACCACGGTCGAAAGGAAATATGGCGCGTAACTGACCATCTGGATGACCTTTCGATAGCGATTGAACGGCAGGTAGTTAAGCATAAGAGCCAGAACCAACGCCAATGGGAAAGTCGCCATGGAATACAAACTAACGGATAAAGTGTTCTTCAGGATATTTATAAACTGATAGCTGCCCAGGAATTTCCTGACATATTTTAGCCCCACCCAGGGGCTGCCAAGAATGCCTCGGACAGGCTGGTAATCACGAAAGGCAATCTGTACCCCGTACATCGGTATATATTGAAATATGATCAATACTGCCAAAGGGATGCTCACAAGCAAGTATAAAACCCAGTTGCGCCGTATCTCGTGAATAATCGCAAACATGCAGCTCTCTTTCTTTCTAACCATGACCTTCACCTCTTGCGGCCGCGTATCCCGTTGAGCCGGAGTCTCTGGCGCAGCTTCTTTCCATAACAAATCTATCATTTTGCATTAACAAAAACAACACACAATGCATCAGGATTCTACAAAGGAAGTCAAAAAGGGACGTTTGCCGCGCTTCAATCATCAATTGCATACTGTTGAAGAATTGCACCGTCCACAGGCAATCTCTGTATGTTGCGAAAACAGCTCCAAATAGTGTATATTAATAGAGCATTAAGAGCAGGCTACTGGCAGCTAACATAAATATGGGTAAAAAGCAGAAAGGGAAACTATGAAACGCCTTAAACATTTCTTCTCCGGGTTTGACCTGAGTTTTTCATATATTTCGCTTATATTCCTCCCGCTGGCACTGTGCTTGATCATACTGCTAAACAATATGAGACTGACGCGGAATCATATTCTGTCAAACAACGAAGTTTTAATGGCTCATACCGGCACCATCCTCGAGAGTTCTCTCTCGTCAGCCAATCAACTGGCTCTCTCTATCAACAACATAGTCAGGGGCATGCCGCGTTCGTATACGGATAAAACCGAAAAGGTCTATAAAATCATTCAAACGATTCATGCCCTGCCCCCTCTCATTGACAATAACGGTCTCATATCCTCATACTTTATCGTCGATTTTGATACAGACGTCATCATTAAACCGTCTGTAGGATACCTGAAAACCCATGATTTTTACTCTGCGACAGTTGGCGCCGGAATACCTGACTATGCAAACTGGCACAATTTTCTACAGGGATCCCCGAATATGTCTCTGCGAACTTATCCTGCAGAGAGCGGCGCATATACTCTTTATTACTCATATCCCATCGTTTCATCGAATCATGCGCTAAAACCCGCAAGAATCATTTATTTCGTTTTTGACGCCGTTAAACTGCAAGGTCTTATTGATCTGCTCTCGGAAAACGGAATCGAACAGCTTTATCTTGTGAGCAATTCCGGAGAACAAGTTTCGTTATTTGGCTCAAATCTCTCTGAAAGCCCGGATTTATCCTTGGAGAACGTACGCAAGCAGACGACTCTCTTACAGAGCAGACCATTAACAGACAGAAAGCCATCGCGTCTGTCTGGCAGTGCGATCTGTTCTCCCTGGTGGCTGTAATCCCTCACTCAGTGTATACAAGTCAGGTCTGGCAATCAATGTACCTGGTCATTCTTCTGACGCTATTGTTCTCTTTGGGAGAGATCATGCTGTGCGCCTATCTGATCCGACGAAATCAGAAACCGTTGTCACGCATCATACACACGCTCAAGCAGGCGGATGAAAGTGAGCCTGCAGGTGGGAGTCTCGGATACGTGCTCACTGCGGTCAACGGTTTGTCTACGCAGATAGATTCCATGAGCGGCAGAATCAAAGATCTCACCAGCACCTTGCGATCGACTTACAACAGCCGTATCGTCATGGGCGATATCACGTTTACAAACAAAACGGACGAGGTCCTTGGCCAATCTTTATTTGCGTTGCCCGACAAGGCTGTTATCAGGAGCATAATCATGCGCGTCTCACCCAATGATCATCAATCCTGGAATAAAAGCCATTCCTATGAGGCGGCTATTGCGCTTGTTAAGACTTTCACAGACTGGCTTCGCTATATCAATGTCGATGAACAGGATAATATAAACCTGATATATATTGAGTCCGCTGAACAGGATGGCAGTTACGCTGATGTTCTGACTGATCTTGCCAGCGCAATAGAAAGAGATCTAAATATTCGGTCTGTGTTTTTTGTCGGATACAAGACCATAGGCATTGAGCATCTATATGAATCCTTCAATGCCGTAAGGGCTTTGATCCATGCCGTACCCAGCGACTATGAACGAATCATATATGACGTCGATCAGTTTTGTTCATACAACTCAGTCAAGCTCAATTTTGTAGATGAAGAAAAAAAGCTGATCAATCTAATTGAAAACGGAAAAACAGAATATGCCAGTCAGTTATTGGATTCCATATATGAAAAATATACTTTGAGGCAGAGCGAACCCTTTGATCGATTGCTCCTCTATTACAGTCTGATCAGCGTTCTTTTGTCCTGCAAAAATCGCCAGCCTCTGCCTCCAGAATTGCGGTATTCTGTTTCCTCAATGCCACCGGAGCGTTTTTTCAAACTTGTCCACGCCCAGTGTGAAAAGATCTGTCGCTTAAATCAGGAATTGATACAGCTTGAAAAAAGCAGTAATACAGCGCAGATCATTGAGTACATACATCAGCATTATGCGGACCCAAACATCAGCCTTACTTCTGTCGCTCTCACCTTTGGGTTGACTGAAAGTACGTTATCCATGCTGATCAAGGACAATGTAGGCGAACCGTTTTCAACCCATGTAGAAAACCTGCGGATGAAACAGGCGATTAAGCTGCTGGAAGAAACAGATATATCCGTTGGAAGAATCGCTGAAATGGTTGGTTACATCAGCACTAATACTTTCAGCCGCGCCTTCCGACGAAAGCAGGGCATCAGCCCTTCCGAATATCGCGGCGACAGAGTCAACACGAAGTAAACCGACTGCGTTCAAAAGATAAGCGCCCGGCTGGCATGACCAGCCGGGCGCGTCCTTATATCCTTGTCGTAAAGCGTGTCGATCAGAACCTTCCCCCGATGCCCTTGAGATAATCGATGCTCTGCCGCATGCACTCCAGAGAATCGGTCTCCACCGCGTTGTCCTGCTCGATGAGGGCGTAGGTCACGCCCGTGTCGTCGCAGGTCTTCATGATCTTCGTCCAGTTGATGTTGCCCTGGCCGATGGGGGTCATCAGCCCGCCCTGATTGGCCAGGTTGCCGTTCATCTCCTTGAAGTGGATGATGTCCATCCGGCCCTTGACCTTTTCGATCCACTCATAGGGGCTCGCGCCGCCCATCTGCACCCAGTATACGTCCAGCTCGAACTGCATCTCGGGGCAGAACTCGTCGTAAAGCACCTCGAGGCCCGTCACGCCCTCCGCAAAGCGGTGGAACTCGAACGCGTGGTGGTGGTAGATGAAGTGCATCCCGTTGTCGGCGAAGATCTTCGCGAGCGCGTTGGCCTTTTTGGCGAATTCGCGGTACCCTTCAGGGCTGTCGTGATAGGGGCCCGGCAGGCCGCCGATGCCCGGATAGGCGCATCCGATGGTCTTGTGATCCCGGATGACCTTGTCGATATCGGACTGCATCAGGTCAAAGGAGGTGTGCGTGCACACGCACTGAAGGCCGCTCTCCTGCAGCATGTCCCGCAGCCGCTCAGCGGGAATGGCCGTGTTGTAGCCCGACAGCTGGCAGATGTTGTAGCCCATGGCCTTGAGCTGCTTCATCGCGCTCAGCATGGTCGCCTCGTCCTGGCAGCGGTCACGCAGCGAGTACATCTGCGCGCCGATCTGAATGTTCGTCATAAGTATACTCCTCCCATTTTCATGCTCGTTTCAGGCGCGGGACTCAAACCTTCTCCAATTGGACCCAGTCGCCCTTATCACTTGAATCCAGGATCGCCCGCACCAGCGCCAGCGCCGGGAAGCCGCTCCTCCCGTCGATCGGGAAAGGCCTTCCCTCGTCCAGACAGGCGTAAAAATCGCTGATCTGGGCGGCGTGACCGGTGCCCCAGTAGCTCTTTCCGACGGTCGTCAGCCCGTCGCCGCCGTTGATCAGGCAGAGGTTCTCGTCGCGGACGGCGTACAGCTTCGGCCCGAAGAGCTTGAGCGCGCCTTTTTCCATGTAGATGTCGACCTCGACCGGTGCGTCCGTGACGTTGTTGTTCGTCGCGTGGATGACAGCCCTCTGCCCGCCCTCGTAGACGGCCACGGCCATCGCGTTGTCCTCGACCTCAATGACGCCTTCCAGCAGCCCCGTGAACGCGCTGGCGCGCACCTTTTCGATAGGCCCGCCCAGATAGCTCAACAGGTCCAGCGTGTGGATCGACTGATTGATCAGTACGCCCGCGCCTTCCGTTGTCTTCGAGCCCCGCCAGCCGGACTCCGTGTAATACGGCGGCGTGCGGTTCCACGCCACCTGCGCCTTCATGCCCAGAAACGCGCCCATCTCGCCGGACATGATGAGGCTCCTGGCCTGCTGTACGGCAGGATTGTAGCGGTTCTGAAACACGACGCCGAGCCGCCCGGCGGATTGCTCCGCCGCGGCGATCATCGCCCGGGCGTCGGCCGTCATGATGGCCATGGGCTTTTCCGTGAGGACGTTTTTCCCCAGGCTCAGCGCCTCGATGGCCACGGGCGCGTGCAGATAGTGCGGCAGGCAAATGTGCACCGTGTCGATCCCCTCGCGGCGGATCGCCTCGTGCCAGTCGGCGTAGGGGGCGGCGCCGGTCTCTTCCGCGGCCGCCTGAAGGCGCTCGGGCCTGATATCGCACACGGCTTCGATGCGGACGCCGTCCATGTTTTTCAGGGCGGCGATGTGAACGCGGCTGATGCCGCCGCAGCCGATGACCGCCGTGCGGTGGAGGTTTTTCATGTCAGTCACTCCCATTGTCGTAATATGCCCGCCGGTCATGCGCGCCGGCGGATGTGTATATCCGGCGCAGCGTCCGCCGGGACTATCTCGTAAAGGCGTAAACGCCGACGCTGACCGCCACGGCCAGGTTGAGCGAATCGATCTCCTCGCCCTGAGGGATGAACACGCTCTGCCCCATCCGGGCAAACTCGGGCGGCAGGCCGCTGGCCTCGTTGCCGAAGACCAGGGCATAGAGCGGCGGACGCCCGCGCACCGCTTCGTCAAGGGGGATCGCGCCGTCCAGCATAAAGGGGAACAGTGTGTGCTCCGGGTACGCGCGCCGATAGTCCTCGAACGAGGCGTACATCCGCGCGTTCACGGCAAAGAAGGCGCCCATCGACGCCCGCAGCGTGTGCGGCTCGAAGGCGTCCACGCAGGGCCTTATGATGGCAATATCCCGAATGCCGAAACCCAGACAGGCGCGGATGATCGTCCCCAGGTTCCCGCTGTCGGAGATGTGGTGAAGCACCACATGCGGCCTCTGAGGGTCAAGCGCCGCCTCGTACTTGCCGAACACCAGCGCGGCGAAGCAGTTGTCCTTGCGCGATTCGCGGCGAAGGATCTTGTCCGCCGTCTCCTCGCGCACACCGAGCGCGGCGCAGCGCTCTCTGAGCCGGCCGACGCCCTCGCTGTCCATGCCTTCGCTGTGAAGAAGCAGCCTCATGGCCGCGGAGGGGCGGTATTCCAACAGTTTGAGCGAGGGGAACACGCCGAGACAATAGCTGTAATCCAGGGTTTTCTTATAGGGCTCCAGCCTGGGCATACGCGCGCCTCCTCAGCATGTCTTTCTTATCTGAACTCCAGCTTCAGGTCAAACTCGATATAATCCGGGTTGTCGATCGTCTCGCCGTCCGCGTCCATGCAGCGGTAAACGCGCACGTGGATGGACGAGCCCTCTGTCAGGCTGTCCAGGATGGCGCTGAGGGCGTTGTAGTCCCTGATGCGCACGCCGTCGACCTCGGTGATGATGTCGTTGATGAGCATCCCCGCGCGATCGGCCGGCCCGCCCTTTTCGACGTCCACCACGATCATGCCGCAGGGCGTCCACTTGCCGACGGGCTCGTCAGGGCCGTCGACCTGCTGAACCATGATGCCCATGCGCGGGCGCTTGACCTGCCCGAAGGCGATGAGGTCGGCCGCCGCCGGAGCGATCACCTGAACGGGCAAGGCGAACCCGCAGGCGTAGTAGACGCCGCTGGCCGTCTCGCTGCTCAGCGCGGGCAGGACGATCATTCCCAGCACCGACCCATTCTCGCCGAAAAGGCCCGCGCCTGTGAACCCACCGTAGAGCGTCGCGTCCGTCTGGATGAGGTTGACCGCCCGGCCGAACACGCCCAGCGCGCCGCCGTCGCGGTTCAGCCCGGAGACGATCCCCCGGGTCGCCGTATAGGGGAGGATGCCCTCCTCCGCGTTGGCGTGGCCTACGACCATGACCTCGTCGAGCATGGACGCCTCGCCGTCAAGCGACAGCGCCGTCGCGCCTTCAATCCGCCGGTCGAGAACCAGCACCGTCAGGTCGATGGTTTCGTCCGTGCGCCGGTCGGTGACGCGGTATACCTCGCCATTCTCGTCCGTCACGCGGACCTCGTCGCACCCGGTCAGGGGATGGGCGCAGGTCAGGACGTAATTCTCGCCGTAGTACAGGCCGCTGACCATGGCCACGACCTGCTCCGTCTGCCCAGTCTCACGCGACCACGACTGGGTGACGCCTTCGACCTGGACGACGCCGCTGTGGACGCCGGTCCATATACCGCCCCAGTCCGCCTCAGCCAGCGCGGGCGCGCAGGCGGCAAGCAAAAGCGATAGCGCCACCGCCAGGGAAACAAGCCTTCTTTTCATTCCGTGGAGCCCTCCTGTCGCTTGATATGGCGCACGGCGCCGATCCAAGCCGCACGGATGGAGACCGGCATCGCCGCTCACCGTGCGGGCTTTCCGTTAACAGGCGCATTATAGCACAGTCCTCAATTCATGACAAGAAGCGTTTCGTTACGCGTTATCAGCGCCGCGTATCGCGCCCGGTAAACGTGGAAACGTCTCCTCAGTCCTCCAGCATCTTGGCGCCCTGTTTGAGGTATTCCGTGATCGCGAGATGCTGGGGACACGCCCGCTCGCACTGTCCGCACGCGACGCAGTCCGAAGCCCTGTGTCCTCCGCCGCAGCGGCCTGATAGGCGGCCTTCGCCTCAGCGATCTGGCCGCTGCCCAGCTGTTTGTTCATCGCGGCGAAGATGTCCGGTATCGGGATCCGCTTGGGGCAGCCTTCCGTGCAGTACCGGCATGCCGTGCAGGGAATCGTCGACGATCTGCCCAGTATGCGCTGCGCCTCAAGGATGATCTCCCGCTCCTCGTCGTTCAGAGGCTTGAAATCCTTCATGTAGGAGAGGTTGTCCCTCATCTGTTCCAGGTTGGACATCCCGGACAGGACCGTGATGATGCCGTCCAGCGACGCGACAAAGCGTATCGCCCAGGAGGCGCACGACATATCGGGATGGCAGCCCTTGAAAAGCTCCTCCACTGCCTTGGGCGGCTTCGCCAGGGCGCCGCCCTTGACCGGCTCCATGACGGTGATCGACACGCCGTGACGGCGGGCGACTTCGTAGTTGGCGCGGGACGCCACAGACGGATTCTCCCAGTCGGCGTAGTTGATCTGCAGCTGAATGAAATCCACCTCGGGGTGCTGCGTCAGCAGCCTGTCCAGCAGTTCCGGCCCCGCGTGGAAGGAGAACCCCACATGCTTTATGAGGCCCTTCGCCTTCTGCTCCGCGGCAAAATCCCAGAGATGGAATTTGTCGTATTTCGCATAGTTGTTCTCCATCAGCGCGTGCAGCAGGTAGTAGTCGAAGTACCCCGCCCCCGTGCGCTCAAGGCTGGTCGTAAACTGCTTTTTTGCGGCCTTTTCCGTCGGCGCGATGAGGGCGTTCAATTTCGTCGCCAGCGTATATGATTCGCGGGGATAGCGGTCTACGAGGGCCTTTTTGATCGCGGCCTCGGAACCGATGTAAATATACGCCGTATCAAAATAGGTGAACCCCGCTTCCATAAACAGGTCGACCATCTGTTTCACCTGCTCGACGTCGGTCGCCAGGCCCTTTCGCGGCAGCCTCATCAGGCCGAAGCCGAGCTTCGGCACGTCTTTTCCAAAGTATTGCGTCACGATTATTTCCTCCGTTTCACACGTATCGCATGCGTTCGCACACATTATACACACTAAACAGTTATGCTACAACTCTCCGTTTTTCACGCTTCAAAAAAGCCCCGGGATGTATGACATCCCGGGCGCTTCGCAACCAATTGCGCTCGCCGTGCCTCCGGCAACGCGGTCTACTCCCCCGCGCCGCCGTCCGATTCGGGCTCATCGTCCGGCTCGGACGTTTCTCCCGGCTCAGGGGCTTCTCCCGGCTCGGTCGTTTCGTCCGGCTCAGGCGTTTCATCCGATTTGGGCGTCTCTCCCGGCTCGGTCGTTTCGTCCGGCCCGGGCGTTTCGCTCGGTTCAGGCGTTTTTTCGGGCGCGGGCGTCGCCTCAGGCTCCGGATCAAACAGCAGGTAATCGTTGCGGCAGTAGCCGATCAGCGCGCCCCACTGAACGCGGCTCCAGGTCTCCCCGCGATCCAGCACGCCGATCCGCGTGCCCTTCGGCACGCGACCCACCTCGTTCTCCGTGGTCGCAGGGCCCTTTCTCATAATGAGGTTGCCCGTGGATACGTTGACCGTGGCGTACAAATCAAACACGGGCTCCGGCGTAGGTTCTGGCGTGGGCGCTGGCGTGGGCGTCGGCGTTGATGCCGGCGCGTCGTAGAACGTCAGGAATGTGTTCTTACAGTATCCCGTGACGCTGCCGGACTGGATCAGGCTCCACGTTTCACCCTGCTCGAGGACCAGGACGTCCGCGCCCTTGCTGAGCTTCCCTACGGATTCGGTATCTGTCGACGGGCCCTTGCGCACGTTGAGCGAGCCGCTGGACACGTTTACAACGGCGCGCAGCTCCGCCGCGGGTTCCGGCGTCGGGGCAGGCGTGGGTGTCGGCGTCGGATCGTCAGTCGGCGCTTCTGTCGGCTCGTCGGTCGGTTCGTCGGTCGGTTCATCCGTCGGCTCGTCGGTCGGTTCATCCGTCGGCACTTCTGTCGGCTCGTCGGTCGGCTCGTCGGTCGGTTCGTCAGTCGGCGCTTCTGTCGGTTCGTCCATCGGTTCGTCCGTCGGTTCGTCCGTCGGTTCGTCCGTCGGTTCGTCCGTGGGAACCGCCTCGACGGGTTCGCTCAAATATCGGCTCAGGCACCAGCCCTCGACGTCCCCGTATCTGACATAGGTCCAGCCGCCCTTTTCTTTCAGCACGACGACGGTCTCGCCGTTTTGCGCGTTTCCGACGACGGCGGTCCTTGCGCCCGGCCCCTCGTGCAGGTTGACAAACCCGCTGCTGACGGCGATCTCGGAGACAAGGACAGCCGGTTCAGGCGTCTTAGTAGGCGCGGGCGTGTCTGTCGGATCAGCCGTCACCACGGGTTCCGGCGTCTCCGTCGGTTCGGGCGTGTCTGTCGGCTCGGGCGTGTCGGTCGGCTCGGGCGTGTCTGTCGGCTCGGGTGTGTCGGTCGGCTCGGGCGTGTCTGTCGGCTCGGGTGTGTCGGTCGGCTCGGGCGTGTCGGTCGGCTCGGGCGTCGGCGCTGGAGCTTCGTAGAAAGAAAGATAATCGTTGCTGCAGTAGCCGACGAGCCCGCCGGCCTGAACGCGGCTCCACTTATCCCCCTTTTCGAGGACGAGGACGTCTGTCCCCTTGCTCAGTTTCCCGATGACGGTGGCGCCGGTGGAGGGCTCCAGGCGGACGTTGAGAGAATCGCTGGACACTTGCACCGTCGCGCGCTGCTCCATGACCGGCTCCGGCGTCGGTTCAGGCGTCGGCGTCGGCTCGGGCGTGATCTCCGGCAGGACTTCCAGGTACCTGCTCAGGCAGTACCCCGTCAGGTCGCCGTATTGGATCAGGCTCCAGCCCTTTCGCTCGCTCAGGACGACGACAGTCTCGCCGCTCGGCACGGTGCCGGTGATCGCGGATTTTACCGCCGCGCTCTCGTGCAGGTTCACATAACCGCTCTTTGCGCTGACCGCTGCCCTGACGGGCGCGGGCGTGGGTTCGGGCGTGGGCGTCGGCTCAGGCGTCGGGACCGGCACGTCGTAGAAACCGAGGTAGCTGTTCAGGCAGTATCCTGTGAACGCGCCGGATCGGATGCGGCTCCACTCCTCCCCCTTTTCGAGGACAAGGACGTCAGCGCCCTTTTTGAGCGTGCCGACGATGGCCGTCTCGGTAAAGGGACCCTCCCGGACGTTGATCGTTCCGTCCGCCACCGTCACCGTGGCGCGATGCTCCGGTTCAGGTTCCGGCGCGGGTCTCGGCCCATCGGGCGAAACCGGCTGGTAGACGAGCCTTTCCTCCGTCTCGACGTACTCCAGCAGATACTGACTGTGGCAGTATCCGACCACGCCGAGCGATTCGACCTTGGTCCACTCGTCACCCTTTTCCAGGACCGTGACGACCGTGCCCTTTTTCATCTCCTGGAGGATCTCGGACGCAGTATCCGGCGCCGCTCTCAGGATGAGCCACGTGCTCTGCACGTTGACGCACGCCTTGATTCTCTCACCGCGGCCGGAATCCAGCTCGTACGCGTCTACGCCGCCGTAGGTATCGATCAGGGAAGCCAGCTTCTCATCCATGGCGTCGCGCAGCGCCGCCGTGGCGACGCCATTTTCCTCAACGCCGTTGATCCGCTGAAAGAGGCGTACGGCCTGCGCGGTCACGGCGTCGTACTGTCCGGTCACAGGTGCCGTGTATACCTTCAGCGCCGTCAGGGTCTCCTGAAGCTGCCTGACGTCGTCGCCGCTGTCGCCTTGGCGCAGGTACGAGCGCGCGCGCGGCCCTTCGACCGACTCGTCATAATAATAGGAATCCGCTTTGATCTGTTCCCGAAGCTGCTCGTCCACGGCCTGTCCCTTGTAGATGTACACCTCCGTGCCCGGAGGGCAGTGCTCGGCGATCCACTGAGCGTCGTCGGGCTTGAGGCGGACGCAGCCGTGCGACACGGGCGTTCCAAGCGCTTTGACTGAACTGCTCATCACAGAGCTGTCCTTCGGCGCGGAAAACAGGTACGAGTGAAACAGGATCCCGTTGACGATCCGCGAGGCGTACTTGACGTATGTGTCGCCGATCCTGTACCACTCGGTTCGCTCCTCCGTATAACGCGGTTCGGGCATGATATACTTGCCGAGCGGCGTGGCGTTGCTCGCGCCCGTGGAGCAGATCATCACCGCGACGACGCCGTTTTCATTCCGCTCATAGTTGTCGTACACCGTCACCAGCTGATTGGTGAGGTCGACCTCGATATAATAAAGGCTCTCCGCAGAGGCCGGAATGACCGACGACGGCAGCAGAGTCAGTATTATGCCAAGCGCGCACACAAGCGCCGCTATTTTTCGCCATTGCTTTTTCATAATGAAGTCTCCGTTTATCCTCGGGTCCGCATCCAATCTATATGATCCCATAAATCATTATAAGGCAAACGGAAACATAATACAAGAGTTGTTTTTTGTAAACCGCCCCGGGCAAATTCATACCGGCAAGTCGACAGCGCCTTCCTCGAGCCATTCGATCCGTCCCGTGATGGACAGGCGGCGAAGGGCTCCCCCGCCCCAGACCGCGTCCGCGACGATGACGCCGCCCGGCTGTCTCACCGGTGTGGATAAGCTCTTCCCCGCCCGCGCCGCGAGATGCGCGCCGATGGCCGCTGAACCGCTGCCGCACCCGTGCTCCTGCACGAGTGTGCCCGCCGACGGCACGTACACATAGGGGTCCATGCAGCCGTCATCCCCGTCCCACAAAAGGGCGCCAAGCGCCTCCGCGCCGAGGATGCGGCACCATTCCGGCAGCCACCGGCGGATCGTATCGCCGTCGGGCCGCGCGCCGCCCTCCAAAATGAGATGAGTGATGCCCGGCATTTCGATCATCGGCGCGGCAATGACGCCGCCGTCGACCGGAAGCTCCGCCTGACCCAGCCGCGTGGGCAGGGGCATGTCGACGCGGCCACGCCAGACGCCCTTATCGAGGCTGACGCGGCACGCAACGAGGGCGGGACTGCCCGACACTTCGCACAGGAAGTCCGACTCTCCGCCGTCCTTAAGGCCCGTCGCCCGCGCGGCGACCGCGCAGAGCGACATGGTGGCGTTGCCGCAGAACTCCCCGCCCATCATCTGAAGACGCCCCACCGCCCGCGGGTCGGACGATTGTTCGATATAGCCCACCTGTTCGCCGCCGACGCCGTCCGCAGACAAAAGCCGCGCCGCCAGGTCGGCCTGGGCTACGCGCGGTACGGGCGTTCTGACGAGGACGGTTATGTTCCCCGTCGGGCTGAGTTTTATGTAGTCAATTCGCATAATTCAATTAAATCGGTTCAAAAACTGAATGGTCCGCTCGTGCCTTGGATTCGTGATGATGTCAGGCTCGCCTTCTTCCACGATGTGCCCTCCGTCCATGAAGATCACGTGGTCGGAGACGTCCCGAGCAAAGGCCATCTCATGCGTGACGATGACCATCGTCATGTGTTCCGCCGCCAGGGCGCGGATGACCTTCAGGATCTCGCCCGTCAGCTCGGGATCGAGCGCGGACGTCGGCTCGTCGAAGAACAGGATCTTCGGCGACATGGCCAGCGCCCGCGCGATGGATACGCGCTGCTGCTGACCGCCGGACAGCTGATACGGATAGGCGTCCTCGCGATCTGAAAGGCCCATCTTCGCGAGAAGCTCACGCGCCGTCTGAAGCGCTTCCTCCTTGGAGCGCTTCTGGATGAGGATCGGCGCCTCGACGATGTTTTTCAGCACCGTGTAGTGCGGAAAGAGGTTGAAGTTCTGAAACACCAGCCCGAAGCAGGAACGCACGGCCTTCAGCTCGGCCTGAGAGGCGTACTCCGCACCAGATCCCGTGTCCCTGACGGCATACCGGTCAAGATATTTCAGCGAACCGCCGTCCATGGTCTCGAGCAGGGTCGCGCATCGCAAAAGCGTCGACTTTCCCGAGCCGGAGGGCCCGATGATCGAGACCACCTGTCCCTCGCGCACAGAAAGGGAGATATCGCTGAGGACTTCCCGGTCGCCAAACTGCTTTCTCAGGTGTTCGATTTCGAGAATGTTCACCGCGCTCCCTCCCCTCAGCGATAATAGGCCATCGCGCTTTCAAAGCGCGACATCACAAACGCCACGACCAGATTCATCACATAGTAGAACACGCCCGCGATGATGAAGGGCATAAAGCTCGACTGCGAATTGGCGATCTGTTTGCCGATGGAGAACATCTCCATATAGGCCAGCGTAAAGGCCAGCGAGGTGTCCTTGACCAGCGTGATCACCTCGTTGGTGATGCTGGGCAGGATCCGCTTGACGACCTGCGGCAGGACGATGCGGAAAAAGGTCTGCCCCCGGCTGTAGCCCAGCACGGACGCCGCCTCGTATTGCCCCTGCGGAATGGACTCGATGCCGCTGCGGTAGATCTCGGCGAAATACGCCGCGTAATTCAGCGCAAAGGCGATGATCGTCGGCACCAGTTTGTTGCGCGAAACGCTCATGCCGAACAGGTAAAACGGGCCGTAGGCGACGACCAGCAGCTGTAACATCAGCGGCGTTCCGCGCAGGAGCGAAATGTACATCCGGGTCAGCATGCGCACCGCCGCAAAGCGCGACCGGCGCAGCGCCGCGACGACCAGCCCCAGCGGCAGCGAGAACAACAGTGTCAGAAAGAATATGGCGCAGGTCCTGCCGAGGCCCTCGCTCATCTTCAGAATCATGGATGTCAACGTCATGACGCAAACTCCTTACGCGGCGTGGATTCGGTGAAAAAAACGCCGAAGGGCGCGCCTTCATAGCGAGCCCTTCGGATGAGCTTCCCTCAGCGCCGCGCTCAGTCCGCCGGTGTGAGGCAGAGGGCCGATGTATCGAGGCCGTATTTCTCCGCCAGGGCGACGTAGGTGCCGTCCTCGACCAGCTGCATGAACGCCTGCTCGACCTGCGCGCAGATTTCGGTGTCGGCCTTGCGGAAACAGATGCCGTACTTCTCCGCCGCGAAGGGTTCCTCAAGCATATAGTATTCGTCGCCGTACTCGGCGATCTTGCCCGCCGCCACGCCGATGTCGATGGCCACGGCGTCGATCGCGCCGCCCATCAGCTCGGTGAAGCAGACGTTGTAGTTCTCATAGCGGATCAGGTCTCCAAACGAAGCGCCGAGGTCGGCCGCGTCGCCGCCGTCGCTGAGCAGGATGTCCGCGGAGGTGCCCAGCTGCACGCCCACGTCCTTGCCGACCACATCGTCAAGCGTCTCGATGCCGCTGCCCTTTTTGGTCAGGATCATCTGGGAATTGTCGGAATAGGCCATGGAAATGGTGTAGGCCTCAGGGTCGAGCACGTCGATGGTCAGGCCGGACCAGATGCAGTCGATCTCGTTGGCGTCGAGCTGGATCAGCTTGGTGTCCCAGTTGATGGGAACGATCTCCATGTTCCAGCCCAGGATCTCGCAGACCTTCTGGCACATCTCGACGTCATAGCCGGTATAGCTGCCGTCGTCGCCCATATAGGAATACGGCGGATATTCCGCGTCGATGCCCATGCGGAAGGTATATCCCTCGGCCGTCGCCGCACAGGTCAGCAAAAGCGCCAGAGCCAGCGTCAAAATCATAATCCGTTTCATTGTGATGACCTCCTAAATCGTTCGCTTTATCAATTTATCGCTTTACTACGATAAATAATCGACGATTGAGAGTCTACCACACCCCGGCGGCAAAGTCAACCCGTTATCCTCGATTTAACAGAGCGTAGCGACAGCGATTCACGTGGCCCATATCGGCGTGTATTTATGAAATTAATGCGAAAACGCTTGCGATAAACCCGGCCAGGCGTTATAATGTGTGGACTATCCTTGTGGGAGGTGTTTTCATGCCCCTTTATCAGTACGCCTGCGATCAGTGCGGGAAGACATTCGAAGTGCTGACGGGCATGGATCAGCGCGACCGCGTCACCTGCCCCGAATGCGGCGGCCCCGTCAGGCGCGCCTATACCGGCGCCTGCGGCTTCGGCCCGAAAAAATACGCGACAAAGGACA